>NZ_JAKZFS010000004.1:300000-426526 GCF_022808915.1 Fundidesulfovibrio terrae | reverse complement strand
CCTGACCGGCATATGCCGGTCAGGCCCGCGAAGCTTATTGAGGGGTAAGGCGGGATCATCCCCCTGGCGGGAGAGCCCAGAGAGGGCAGCGCCATCTCTGGCCGCCGGAGGCATCTTCGCCTTCCCCCCTTATGGGGTTCGGGGCAACGCCCCGCCCCCCCCTCACCCTGCCGCGAGCCTCGCGGCCAGGGCCAGGAACACCGACCCCATGGCCATGTTCCGGGCGCGTCCGAACTTCGCCGGAAGGCTCACCCGCCGCGCCAGTCCGCTGGCGGCCAGGACGTAGGCAGTGTCGAACATCAGCCCCATGCACACCAGGAGCACGCCCAGCCAGACGAACTGAGGCAGGAGCGGGCCGCGCCCGGGCGAGGCGAATTGCGGCAGCAGCATGCCGCAGAACAGCAGCGCCTTGGGGTTGAGCAGGTTGGTGGCGAAGCCCCGCAACACCGCGCCCCTGGGCGACGCGTCTGCATCTTGCGGTCCGTCGCGGTCCGCTGGGGCGCTCCAGAGTTTCCAGGCCAGCCACGCCAGATAGACCGCGCCAGCCGTGCGCACCGCGCCCAGCAACAGCGGTTGCGCGGCGAGAAGCGCCGCCAGCCCAAGCCCGGAAACCATGACGTGCGCGAATCGCGCGACCGCGATGCCCGCCGCGCTGAAAAACCCGGCGCGCGCGCCGCTGCGGGCCGCCGTGGCCATGACCAGCGCCATGTCCGGCCCGGGGGTCAGATACACGACAGCCAGCGCGGCCAGATACATGGGAACGAAACCAGCCTCGATCACGGCGATCCTCCTGGACGTTTGCTGGAAGGATATCGCCCCGGCGGAGAAATTGCCTTGCTTTCTCCGAGTGGATCGCACAGGAATCGAAAAGATTATCCCAAACAAGGTGCAACATGAAGAAGAGTCTTGCTGAAAACGACCTGGACACGGTGGACCGTGGCATCCTACGGCTGGTCCAGGAGGAAGGACGCATGTCCAACGCGCGTCTGGCCGAGGCGCTGTCCTTGAGCGAGACTCCGTGCTGGCGCAGGCTCAAGCGGCTGGAGACCGACGGGTACATCGAGGGATACCAGGCCAATTTGAGCCGCCGCCGCATGGGCTTCGGGGTGCTGGCCATGGTGCAGCTTTCGTTCGCCAACCACACCGGCGACGCTCCGGCGCAGTTCGAGGAGGCGGTCCAGCACATTCCCGAGGTGCTGTCCTGCCACAACGTCACCGGCGAGGCGGATTATTTCCTGATGATCGTGGCCCCGGACCTGGACGCCTATGGGACCTTCGTGACCGACGTGCTGCGCAAGCTCGAGGGGGTGACGTCCATCCGCTCCAGCCTGTCTCTCCGGGAGGTCAAGTCCTCCTCCCGCCTTCCGGTCTAGCCCCTGGCCGACCTGACGAATCCCGCGAAGCTCCAGGGGGGCCCAGGGGACTGGTCCCTTTGGCCGCCGGAGGGTCTTTCTCTTTGCCCTCCGTTCACGAAAGGGAAAATAATCGCACGCCAACGGGCAGCGTATCGGGTTGAAGCCCAAGAGATCGGGCGAGGGTTAAAGCCAGCCCTTTTCAATAAAGCCCATGATGTCGTAGTGCCGGTTCTCAAGCGCGTTGGAACGAGCAGCGCAAATGATTTGGGCTACGCCCGCCGCATACGGTGAACGGCCAAATACTTTTGTTTCAAAAGAAATCTTACAGACTGGATCTTCGATCTCGATGCGGTGGTACGCATGCCTGGAGAGATACTCGGACGGGATTCCAAAGGCATCACTCTGCTCTCGCGGATCTCTAACTGACTGTATCTTGTCGCTCGGCAAGCCGAGGGAGCTGGCAATGCTGACCGCTGTTCCGGGCACGGAGGATTTGTCCGCCTGGTGGGACTCGACAACCTTGATGTTGTAATCCTTGAAATGGTGTCCGCTCGTTGCAAGCATCGCCATGAACTTAAGCATGAGAATGTTTGTATTGGGGCAGACGACCACGGGGAAATTTGTTGCGTGGCTTGCAATCAGCGATCCTGTCGCAAGTTCGATAAGTGTGGATGCTGTTTTATTGCAATACGAAACAATGCTATCGAGTTCCCGTCCTGACCCGGCGTGGACAACGACACAAGGCCCCTTGGCCATTGCCGCATCCGCCCAGGCGATCACCTTGGCGGATATCATGCCCGGCAAGGCATCCAAAAGCTCCACAGCCAATTTTCCGGCACCGGCCACTACGATCATGGGCAGCCCACCTGGGTGGTTAGATTGAGATTGGGAACAACATTTCACGCAACAATGCGTGGGTGGGCTTGTCTGTACGATCGACCGCTCAAAAGGGCTTTTCCGCGGGTGTGATTATCCGGGAAGCGCCTGGGCTGGCCTGCAAACTATTCAATGTTCCCAGCAATATCAACCTGACGGCGATTGCCTGTGGCGCAGAGCAGCGCCAAGATCGGCACGGGCAAGCCCAGGCCGTAGCAACTGTCGCCACAGGCGTGGCGTGCTTCATTTTCCGTTTCGTGAGCAGCCCCTCTTTGCTGCCCCAGGCGGGGTTCCGGACGCCGTCCCGAACCCCGCCTGGCGCCGCATCGTCAAATCGTCTTAGAACAACCGGCCCAGGGCCTCGGCGGCCTTCACTTCGCCGGTGCGGGTGACAACCAGGTCTTCGACCGGCACGCCGGTCCCAGCGATGTCGGCGGCCTGCTTCACCAGAGTGGCCAGCCCGGTGCAGCAGGGCACTTCCATGCGCAGCACCTGGACCTTCTTGACCCCGGAGGACCTGAACATCTGCACCAGCTTCTGCAGGTAGGGCTGGGGGTCGTCAAATTTGGGGCAGGCGATCATGACCACCTTGCCGCCCAGTCGGCTGTTGAAATCGGGCAGGGCCACGGGAGCGCAGTCGGCAGAGATGATCACTTCGGCTCCGCGCAGGAAGGGAGCCTCGGGCGGGACCAGGCGCAGCTTCACAGGCCAGTGTCCCAGGTAGGACTCCTTGGTGGAGGCGTCCGGAGCCGGTGCGGCCGGGGTGCGGTTCAGGCTGGCCGCGCGCGATCCGGGGCAACCGCCGCTAGCGGCGGGACGGGTCATGGTCATCATGCTGGAGCCGGGGCAGCCGCATCCCAGGGTGGGGGCCGCTTCGGCCTGCTTCATGGCTTCCAGTTCGTGGTGCACGGCCTCTTCATCGAATTCGTCGGCCTCGCGCTCGATCACCTTGAGGGCGCCCATGGGGCAGTGGCCCAGGCAGGCGCCCAGTCCGTCGCACAGCTTGTCGGCCTTGAGCTTGGCCTTGCCGTTCTCGATGTACATGGCCCCCTCGGCGCAGTTCGGAATGCACTCGCCGCAGCCGTTGCACAGCTCTTCGTCTATCTCCACGATCTTGCGTATCGCTTTCATGTCTTGTGTTCCTCCACTCGCGTGTTGACCCGACAATAAGCCCCTCGGGGGCACACGCCTGTGACGTGCGTCACACCGGGCGAAATTTTTCGCTGCTTATTTCCAAACTCCCGTGGCCAGGAGAAGCACCCGCACGCCGAGAAGGCCGAGTCCTCCGGCCAGCAGGCGCACGATGGCTCCACCGCCGACGCGCTCGGAGAGCCTGGCCCCGAGCTGCGCCCCGATCACCACGCCGATGGCCAGGGCCGTTGTGCGGTGGACGCCCTGGTGAAACGCGCCGGTGATGATGTGCGTCATCACACCCGAGAGCGACATTGCGGCCAGGATGCAGTGCGAGGTGGCCGTGGCCACGTGCACGGGAAAACCCAGCAGGTAGACCATGAGCGGCACGTGGATGATTCCGCCGCCGATGCCCAGGAAGCTGGAGGCGTATCCCACCAGCATGGACAGCCCAGCTCCAAGGGCAGGGCTGAAGCGGTAGGTCCAGGTGTTGCCGTGGGCGTCGGTGATGGTGCGCACCGTCTTGCCCGGAATCTTGGAGCCCTTGGAGTTCCCTGCGGGCCTCCTGAAGGCCAGGAAGGCCGCGCCGGCCAGCAGGAGCACGCCGAAGAGGGCGTCGAATGCGCGCCTGGGCACGGCCGAGGTGTTCAGCGCCCCGAGCACCGCCCCGGGCAGGGCGGCGGCCGAGAACAGCAGGGCGGAGCGGTAGTCGATGCGCCGGGCCAGAGCGTACGCCTCGGTGCCGGAAAGGGCGTTGAAGAACACGACGGCCAGCGAGATGCTGGTGAGGGTTTCGGCCGGATCGCCGGGATAGAGCACCATGAGGATCGGCATGAGCACGAATCCGCCGCCCGCCCCGATGAGGGTGCCGAAGGCTCCCGCGCCGAAACCCAGGCCGATGAGTCCGAGAGAGGCTACCTCGTTCACGGCCTGCTCTCGTGGAGAGGCAGTTCGATAGTGAAGCGGGTTCCCTTGCCCGGCGAGGATTCCCGCTTTCCACCGATGTGCCGGAAATCATATTTATTCTTGAGATCGTAATCGCTGTCCGCCAGGTCGAACAGGGTATGGATGGGCGCTCCCTTGCGGCGGTAGATCACCCCCCAGTCCAGGAAAAGGTACTCCTTGGAGAAATCGAACTTTCCTTCCCTCTCCTCGGACCACCCCATGCACAGCAGGATGTCTATCTCGTTTTTTTCAAGCCTGGAGAGGCATTCGGGCCAGGAACCGAACACGAATTCGAGATCCCACTGCTGCTTGGCGGCCACGTCCCTGAGCACGTCCACGAACAGGCCCTGGGCCTGGCCGTTTTCGTAGAACAGCAGCGGAGCGAAGTTGTAGACCCCGACCTTGACCGGGGTGCCCGCCAGGGCCGGCGTGGACAGCGCGAGCACGCAGAAAGCGGCGCAGATGGCTCGGATACCAGCTAAGAGGCGCACCATGCGGCTCCTTCAGGTCGAGGGCGTGGACGGACTGAAACGGATCACGAAACGACTTTGACCGAGACGGAAACGTCCTTCCGGCACGGTCCGGTCCCTCACCTTCATGACCCTCTTTCCGCTTCTGATCAAGTGCAGCCGCCATGAGTTGCGCCTCATCGACCCTCTCGCGCCGGTTCTCGTCCATCCGCGCGCTCGCCGGGCGTTCGCCGCAGCCGCGTCCCGCGCAGGGCCGGAAAAACGCGAACGGCCGGCGCTTTCGCGCCGGCCGCCCGGGTGGTGAGGATGGGATTGCGTTGGTGGGTTGGGGTTAGCCGAGGATGGCCTTAATGTCCTGGTCCGGGGTGGTGATGGGCATGATGTTCAGCTTGTCCACCAGAACCTTCAGCACGTTGGGGGTGACGAAGGCAGGCAGCGTGGGCCCAAGGCGGATGTCCTTGATACCCAGGGCCACCAGGGTGAGCAGGATGGCCACGGCCTTCTGCTCGTACCAGGAGAGGATCATGGACAAGGGCAGGTCGTTGACGCCGCAGTTGAAAGCGTTCGCGAGGGCCACGGCCACCTGGATGGCGGAGTAGGCGTCGTTGCACTGGCCCATGTCCAGAAGGCGCGGGATGCCGCCGATGTCGCCCAGGTCCTTGTCGAAGAAGCGGAACTTGCCGCAAGCCAGGGTCAGGACCACGGTATCCTTGGGCAGCTTCTCAACGAACTCAGTGTAGTAGTTGCGGCCGGGCTTGGCGCCGTCGCAGCCGGCCACCAGGAAGAAGCGCTTGATGGCGCCGGACTTCACGGCCTCGATGACCTTGTCGGCCACTCCCAGCACAGCGTTGCGGGCGAAGCCGGTGAGCACCTGCTTGCCGGGGACGTCGGCGGTGAAGCCGGGCATCTTCAGGGCGTGCTCGATCACCGGGGAGAAGTCGTAGGTCTCGACGTGCTTGATGCCGGGGAAGCCCACCAGGCCGTGGGTGAAGACGTTGTCCGCGTAGGACTGGGCGGGCTTCATCAGGCAGTTGGTGGTGAAGAGGATCGCGCCGGGGAACTGGGCGAATTCCTTCTGCTGGTTCTGCCAGGCGGTGCCGAAGTGGCCGTAGAGGTGCGGATAGGTTTCCTTGAGCTTGGGGTAGCCGTGGCAGGGCAGCATCTCGCCGTGGGTGTAGACGTCGATGCCCTTGCCCTGGGTCTGCTTCAGGAGCTCTTCCAGGTCCTTGAGGTCATGGCCGGTGATGAGGATGGCCTTGTTCTTGCGCTGGCCCAGGGTGACGGCGGTGGGCTTGGGGTGGCCGTAGGTCTCGGTGTTGGCCTTGTCCAGGGCTTCCATGGCCAGCAGGTTGACCTGGCCGGTCTTCACGCAGGCGTTGAACCACCAGTCCATGCCCAGGCCGGGCTTGGTGGCGGCGGCCATGGATTCGTGGATCCAGTCGTAGATTTCCTTGTTCTCCACGCCCAGGATGTTGGCGTGGTCGGCGTAGGCGGACAGGCCCTTCAGACCGAAAAGCACCATATGCTGCAGGGACACGATGTCTGCATCGGAGTCGGGGTTGTCCTTCATGCCGCCCTTGCCTTCGGAAGCCTGGGCGATGAGGCCGGTCAGGTCTGCGGCCGGAGCGAAGGCGACGCTGGCGTGGGTGGGGATTGCCCCGCCCGCGGCCTTGACCTTGCCCTTCAGGGACTCGCGCAGGTCGACGGTCTGCTTGATCCAGGCCTTGAAGCGCTCGGGATTGAAGTTGACGTTGGTCAAGGTGGAGAAGAGCATGGCCGGCAGATGGCGGTCGACGGCGGCGTCAACCACGCCCACCTTGCGGCCTTCCTCGGCCACCAGGCTCAGGCCCCGCAGGGTGTAGACCAGAAGGTCCTGCAGGTTGGAAGTGGTTTCGTCCTTGCTGCACACGCCGATCTTATCGCACACCTTGCCGTGGCTGGTCTGCTCGCACTGGTAACAGAACATATTCATCAGACATCCTCCCTTGGGGTTGGTTGGCGTTTCGCCTCGGTGACAGAAGATCTAAGCCTGCCCTGAAAATCCCGATGTGACCTGTGTCACACACAGGATAAAAAAGATGATTTTTATCCCGGTTCCCTTTCCCGGCCCGGACTCCTTGACCTCACAGACACCGGGCGGCATGAAGATGGAATGGGAGCTTGAAATGCGCCTGTACCACACAATTCTCATTTTGTCCGCAGTCATCATCGCAATCAATGCGGCCTTTCAGGCGGCCTGGATGTTCCAATTCTCGCAAGTTCGCGAATCCCTGACGGAATTCGGCGGAAACTGGATGCCCACGGTGCAGGCCGCCGGGGCGCTCATGCGCATGAACGCCGAACTCCGACGCCTGGAACTGCTCGGCGTGCTCGCCGATTCGGACGGCGACATCGCGCGAGCGTCGCGGCGCATGGCCAGGCAGCGGACCCGCATCATCCGGGCCGACACGGAAATCGAACCGCTGCTCGCCACCTCGCCCGAGCGCGACGCCTTCAGAGCCTACCGCACGGCACAATCGAACTATCTGGCCCTGAGCAGGCGGATCGCGGCAATGAAGAGCGACGGCCTCCACGTCGAGGCCACGGTGCTGGCCCGGGAAGCCGCGCCGGTTTTCGCCACCATGACCGACAGCCTTCAGCTCATCGAGCAACTGAACATGGATTACGGCAGGCAAGCCGAGGACCAGGCCACCCGTCGCTTCGCCATCGTGGTGCGGACCCTGGTGGCGGCGGGGGCAGCCAACATCCTGGTGGCCGTGTCCGCTGCGTTGCTGGCGGCAAGGCGCATCAGCCGTCCCATCGCCCGGCTGGCCGAATGCATGGACGAACAGGAAAGCGATCGTCCCCGGTGCCTCCTGCCCGATCCCAGCCCGGCCGTGCGGGAGGTGAGCGTCCTCTACTCAGCGTTCAGGAACCTGACGGGCAAACTGGCCGCCTCCATGGCGAAACTGGAGGACATGGCCGTCACGGACCAGCTCACCGGCCTGTCCAACCGCCGCAGGCTCATGGACGAAGGGAGCAAGATCATGGCGCTTTGCCGCAGGGGCGGACGGCCCTGCTCGGCCCTGATGCTGGACCTGGATCATTTCAAGGCGGTCAACGACACCTACGGCCACGCGGCCGGGGACGCTGTGCTGGCCCATGTGGCGGGTGTTCTGCGCCGGGAAGTGCGTGAATCGGACGTGCTGGCCCGGTACGGAGGCGAAGAGTTCGCCGTATTGGCCCCGGACTGCGACCTGGAGATGCTCTTGCATCTGGCCGAGCGGCTGCGCGCGGCCGTGGAAGAAAACCTCGTGGACATCGGGACGCAGCCACTCGCCGTCACCGTGAGCATCGGCGCGGCCGCCGCTTCAGGTGACGACCGAGATCTGGCAACAGTGCTGGCCCGCGCGGACAAGGCCCTCTACGCGGCCAAGACCGGCGGTCGCAACCGTGTGGTATCATGTGCCGAGGCGGATTGATCCCGCCTTTCCACGATTTGCCGCAGGACCTCGAACATAAGCTCGAAGCTATTAGGAATGCTAAAAGAGCCCTGAATGGGCAGCGCCCTCTCTGGTCGTCGGAGGCTCTTCCCTCTTACGCCAGCGCGGCCAGGGCTCCGGCCAGCTCGCCCAGCATGATGGCCGCGCCCATGAAGTCGCCGTTGAATCCCTGCTGCTTCTTGGAGAGCCTGACCAGAAATACCAGGACCAGCGCTGCCATGCCAAGTCCGCACAGCACTGTGCGCAGATCGGCCAGGGCCAGCCCCAGGACCACGGCTTGGGCCAGGGCAACGCCCAACGTGCCCATTGTGGCTCCGGGCGCGAAGAGCGAGGACAGCCCCGGGCGCACGCGCTTGCGGCACAGGCGCAAGGCCGCGAGCGCCAAAGTCCGTCCCAGGACGAAGCACCAGCAGGCCGCGCCCAGGCGTCCCTGCCCCGCGAGGTATCCGAACGCCAGAACCTGCCCAGCCAGCACCATCACCAGCCCGATGACCCCGAACGGTCCGGCCCGGCTGTCCTTCATGATGGCCCAGAAGCGCTCGCCCGTAGCCGCGCTGCCCCAGGCGTCGGCGATGTCGGCCAGGCCGTCGGCGTGCAGGCCGCGCGTGAGCCACAAAGCAAGTCCGGCCACGACCCAGCCCTGCAGCCAGGGATAAGCGGCAAACAGGCCGAGCCAGGAGGGCAGCACGGCCAGGGCCCCCACGGCCAAGCCGACCAGGGGGAACCAGACCAGGGTCCTGGGGAAGTCGGTCTTGTCGAGAATCCTGGGCGGAGCGAGGCGGGTAAGGAAGGACAGGGCGTGGGCGAAGGAATGCGGATGCATGGGTCAGCGTTTCTCCAGAAAGATGTCCAGGGTTGCGCCGGGATCAAGCCCGAGGCTGCGCGCGGCCGAATCGCGGTTCATGGCCAGTTCCAGGTATCCCTGGCTTCCCGCTATGATCCCCACCTCTCCAGGCTCCAGGCTGGAATAGGTGAGCGCGGGCCGCAAGGGGAGCGTCCGGGGTCCCGCCAGGGATATGCGCCGGGCCTTGCCCAGCGTGGTCTGCCAGCCGCCGATGTCCAGGTTCAGGATGCAGTTGCCGAAGCGGTCCACGTGCAGCACCGTGGACCGGACGCCCTCGGCAAGCAGCGCCGGGTCGCAGCCGGGCAGGCGCTCCAGCGAGTGAGGATTGACCTCTTCACCCAGGGATTCAGGGCGTTCCCCCCGGGTCAGCCGGGCCGCCAGCGGGGCGAAGAGGTCACGCCCGTGGAACGTTGCACTGGCCTGGCCGCGCCAGGGCAGGGAGACGTCGCGCAGGATGCACGGCCCGCCCGAGGCGGCCACCAGGCCCAGAAGCCCGTTGTCCGGGGCCAGGAAGCACTGTCCGTATTTTTCCAGCAGCACGATGCGCCGTTCCCCGCCCACGCCCGGGTCCACCACGCAGACGAAAACCGAGCCCAGGGGGAAGTGTTCGCGACTGGACGCCAGGTAGAACCCTGCCTGAAGAATGTTGAAGGGTTCGACCTGATGGCTCAGGTCCACGATGCTGGTTTCCGGCGCGTGGCTCAGGAGCGAGCCCTTCATCTGGCCCACATAGGGGTCGGACAGGCCGAAATCGGTGAGCAGGACCACAAGCGGGGACATAGAACCTCCCGGAGCGCGGTGATTCACCGAGGCCCTGCCCGTATGATGCGTTCACCGGAAGGCGCCGCGGCGGACACGACGGGCTCACACCTGAATCGGGCCGTCCGGGCCGCCTGGGCGGGCCACGTCCCCTTGTGCCGTCAGCGGTTCTTGTTGTCCAGGGTCAGGTTGAAGGCCACCGCGTAGAGGTGGTGGAAAAAGTCCACGTACTCCACATGGATGGAATCGGGCACGTTGATGCGCGAGGGGGCGAAGTTGATGATGCCGCGTACGCCGGAATCCACCAGGTAGTTGGCGGCGCGCTGGGCTCGCTCGGGCGGTGTGGTGATGAGGCCGATCTCGATGCCCAGCTCCTCGACCTTCTCCTTGAGACGGCGCGAGCAGATGACCTCGAGGCCGGAGACCTCCTCGCCGATCTTGAAGGGGTCGCAGTCGAAAGCGCCCACGATGTGAAAGCCCCTGCGCTGGAAATCCTGGTGGCGAAGAAGCGCCTTGCCCAGGTTGCCCACGCCCACCAGGGCGGCCTTCCAGACGCGGTCCACGCCCAAGGCCTGCTTGATGGAGGAGATGAGGTCCGAAACGAAGTAGCCCACCCCTCGCACGCCGAACTCGCCGAAATAGGCGAGATCCTTGCGGATCTGGGATGGGTTGACGTTGCAAGCCTTGGCCAGGACCTCTGAGGAGAGCACTTCCGAACCTTCGCGGCGGAAGCTCTCGAGCACCTGAACGTACAGGGCGAGTCGCTGGATGGTTGCGCGGGGGATGTGCTCGCTTTTCACGTCTTCGCTTCGCTTTGGTTTTTTGCGCGGCGAGCCGCGCCGAAAAAAACCGGGAGGCCCAAGGCGGGCCTCCCGGTCGAAGGCTTCGTGATTAGGCGCCCAGGGGCTTCACGAACATGAGGATCAGGCAGACGACCAGGGCGTAAATGGCCAGGGATTCGATGAAGGCCAGGCCCAGGATCAGGGTGGTGGTCAGCTTGCCGCCGATCTCGGGGTTGCGGGCCATGCCTTCGCAAGCGCCCTTCACGCCGATGCCCTGACCGATGCCGCAGCCGAGGGCGGCCAGGCCCATGCCGATGGCGGAGCCGATGGCGGCCATGGGGCCCACGGAGCCGGCGCCGTCAGCGGCGAAGGCGAGGGAAGCAAGGCCGAGCATGGCAACGGTGTTCAGGGCGATGAGCAGAGTCTTACGCATGGATAATCTCCTCAATAAGTTATGTTGTTTGGTCAGATGACCATTTCCCCCAAGATTAGTGGGCGTGCTCGAAGGCTCCCTTCAGGTAGACCAGGGTGAGCATGAAGAACACGAAGGCCTGGATGAAGTCGGCCAGCATGAACAGGAAGTACAGCGGGAACGTGGCGAAGATGGGCGCCAGCATGAACAGCAGGATGAGCACCAGTTCTTCACCGCGCACGTTGCCGAACAGTCGCAGGGTCAGCGACAGGGGCCGGGCCAGATGGCTCATGAACTCGAGGATGATCATCATCGGAGCCAGAGCGGGCATGGGGCCCATGAAGTGCTTGATGTAGCCGGGACCCCAGTTCCTGATGCCCCAGTAGTTGTAGTAGATGAAAACGAACAGGGCCATGGCGGCGTTGTGGTTGACGCTGTTTGTGGCAGAGTCGAAGCCGGGAACCAGGCCCATGAAGTTGCAGGTCAGGATATAGAGGAAGATCGCCACGAGGATCGGGGTGACCTTGCGTCCGTCCTCGCCCATGGTTTCGATGATGAAGTTCTCAAGCCCGCCGATGACGAACTCGAAGAAGTTCTGAAGGCCCCCGGGGACCATCTTGAGACTGGAAGAGGTGATGAGTCCCAAGGTGAGCAGCACGGCAATAGCCAGCCACGAGAAAAGGACTTCGTTGGGGATGTGAAGCCCCGCACCTTTGGCCGCCAACTCCAAAAACAGAACCGGATGATCCAACCCGCCAGCCATACCCTTAGGCCTCCTTCGCGCTATTAGACCCGGCCCTTCGCAGGGCCCCCCACACCAAAATCGTCACCATCACCGTGGACATGCCGGCCAGGATCGCCCACACGGGCCACCCGGCCTCCACAATCATCACATACAGACCTGCGCCGGTAATACCCAGGCGCACGAAGAACCGAAAAAACGCCCCGCCCACGGCGCCGGCCGTGCTGGTCAGCAGGCCCTGGGCAAAACGCACCATCCACCAGAAATTCACCGTGACCAAAAACGCCCCGCAGGCGTAGGCCACTCCCCAGGTCCCCAGACCCGAGAGCACGAGCGCCGTCAGGCTGGTCACCAGGGCCATCACGATCTGGTCGCGCAGCAGGGCGCGTCCTTCGGCGTGGTGGAACCCCAACTGGGCCAGGAGCCGGTCGAGCTGACTACGCATTGCCCGAGCCCCCTTTCCCCTTGTCGTGACCGTCGTCCGGGGCGGCCGCCTTGGGAGTCTCCGGGGAAGCTCCCTTGGCCGTCTCGGGGGCCTTCTCCCCGCCCGCCTTGGGCAGGGTCTGGGTTTTGCTCACCTTCATGGCGTCCAGGTACATGGTGCGGAATCCCGCCACGATGCCCAGGATCAGCCAGAAGAGCAGCCCCCAGGGAGCGGTGCCGAACCACTTGTCGCAGTAGTATCCGAGCACCAGTCCGACCACGGTGTGGGCCACGAAGTTGGTACCCATCAGGGCGGCCTTCTCGATGCCGTCCCAGGTACCCTTGTCCCGATTCTTAAAGATCAACGAAACCTCCCCGGCGCCCTTTCCGGAAAACGGCCGGACACCGCGGCATTCGTGCTTTGCTTCACAAGTGCGGATGGCCTAGCACAGGGGCGCGCTTTCCGTCAACGCGCCAATGGCCTTAGGGCAGGATTTTTCTGAATTTTCCAGCCCGACGATCCAGCAGCAGCCGGGGTTGCCCGTATCGTCGTTCCGCTTGTGAAAAAACGGAACAACCCCGGGAGGGGCCATATCTAGGGCAAAACCTCGGCCTCGAACGCCCGCTTGCCGCCCTGGAAACGCATGACCGCCACCGGTTTGAGCGGCGGGCACAAGGCCTCGGGGTAGCCGATGTCGCCGGTGACCCCGGGGTAGGCCCGAGTGGCGGCCAACGCCCGGCGCACCGCCTGGGGATCGCTGGTCTTCGCCCGGCGCACCGCGTCCGCTATCAGCCCCACGGTGTCGTAGCCCAGGGCCGCGAATCCGCTTGCCGGCGCTGAGCCGTACGCGGCCGTCCAGGCCTCGACGAACTCCCTGACCTGCCGGCGCGGGCTGTCGTACGACACATGCGTGGAAAAGAAAATCCCCGGCCCGGCCTGGTCCGCGACCCCCGAAAGCAACGGAGTGTCAAACCCGTCGCCGGAAAAGACCGGCCCGGCGAAACCCGCCGCGCGGACCGCCTTCACCAGGGGCTGCGCGTCCTCGGGGGATCCGGACACGAAAACCCCCTTGCACGTTCCGGCCGCAGCGCAGCTCCGCGCGGCCTCGGCCAGGCCCGGCGGGGCTTGGCCGGAGGAAAAGCCCAGGCGGGCGGCCACCGCGCCGCCGCGCGTGGTGAACCCCTTGATGAAATAGCCCGAGAGCGCCGTGGTGAACGTCAGGTCGCGGTCCGTCAGCACGAGCATGGAATCCACGCCCTGGCGCCGTAGGGCGAACTTGGCCAGGGCCTTGCCCTGCGCGTCGTCCCCGAAGCAGGTCATGAAGTAATAGGGGCCGAGCATCCTCGGCAGGGTGGGCAGCGTGGCCCCGGCCGCGAGGAAGGGTACGCGCTTTTTCGTCACGGCCTCACCGGCCACGAGAGCGTAGTCCGAGTCGTTCAGCCCCGCCACTGCCGCCACCTTGAGTCCGGCCAGCTCCCCGGCCGCATCGCGGCAGCGCTCCACGTCGGAGCCCGCGTCGCGCACCTCGAGGACCACGGGGCGCCCGAGCACTCCGCCGCGCTTGTTGATGCGCGCAACGGCGAGCTTCATGCCTTCATAGCCCGGTGCGTCCAGGGAGGCCATGGCCCCCGTGAGGTTGTACACCACGCCGATGACCACCGGCTCGGCCGGCCCGGCCGCCGACACGGGGAGAACGGACGCCACAAGGAGCAGCAGGACGAGAATCGCGCGCACGACGGCCTCCTTCATAGGAATTGCACGGATGAAAAGACGCTCGGACGAAGAAAGTTCCCGCTCTCCTGCCCGTTTTCAGCGCTCCCGGCAACGCCTGCCTTCCCTTGCCCGGCCGGGGCAACAAGGCTATGGGGTCCTGAATATACGCCAAGGACTCACCATGACGCACCGCCTCGCCCTCCTGACCTGCCTGCTCGCCCTTATTGCATGCTCCGGCTGCTCCCTGGGCCCGGCCAAGCTCCCGGCCACGCGCATGGACTACAACCTGGCCGTGCAGCGCTCCTCCAACGAGGAGATGCTCCTGAACCTCGTGCGCATGAAATACTTCGAGCAGCCGCTTTTCCTGCAGGTGGGCTCCATCGCCTCCACCTTCAACTATAACGTCACGGGCACCGCCACCGGCACCTTCCCGGATCAGCGCGACTTCCTGAAGGGCGTGTACTATTCCTACGCGCCGAGCATCTCGGCCCAGTACTCCGACTCCCCCACCGTGACCTACACCCCCTTCCAGGGCCAGACCTACGCCCAGCAGTTCCTGGCCGAGATCGACCTTGAGCGCTTCGTGGTGCTCTACCGCGCCGGATGGGACATCGAATACCTCGTCCGAATCCTGGTCACGCGCATGGGCCGGCAGGACTTCTTCGTCGACGGCCGCGCGGGATACTTCGACGCCGACACCCACCGCAAGATCCTGGAGCTCTCCGACATCATGGGACGCATGGACGACAGGGGCGAGCTCGACATCGTCACCGTCTCGCCCGGCAAGGACAAGCCCAACATCACCCTCATGACCATGCGCTTCAAGGACGACGTCCTGCGCAAAAAGATCGAAGAGCTCATCGGCATGGAGATCAAGACCACGGTCACGGCCCACGGCAACCACGTGGCCAAGCTGCGCCTGGTGCACGTCAAGGAGCACGAGCTGGCCACGGTGGCGGGCGAGGACAACGGCATCACCGTGGTGCCCTTCAGCCTGCGCAACTGCCTGCGGGCCATGGACATTTTGTCCCAAGGCATCGAGACGCCCAAGGAGCTCGTCGCGAAAAAGGCGGCCTTCGACCTGCGCTCCCAGTTCTCCGACATCATGGACATCCGCTCCTCGCGCACCCACCCGGCCGACGCCTACGTGGCCGTGAACCACGGCGGCTGGTGGTACTTCATCCGAAACGAGGACAGCCGCTCCAAGGAGGTGTTCCAGCTCATGCTCAACATCTTCGCCCTGCAATCGGCCGACCCTCCCAAGAACGCCCCGGTCTTGACCCTGCCCGTGGGCGGCAATTAGGGTGCCCCAGCGCAACTCAAAAGGACGAGACATGCTTAAACCCGATTTCGAAAAAGGCGGCGGCCTGATTCCGGCCATCGCCCAGGACGCCGCCTCCGGCGAAGTGCTCATGCTGGCCTACATGAACGACCTGGCCTGGGAGAAAACCCTTGAGACCGGCGAGGTCCACTACTGGAGCCGCAGCCGGGGCAAGCTCTGGCACAAGGGCGGCACCTCCGGCCACGTGCAGAAGGTCAAGTCCATCCGCCTGGACTGCGACCGCGACGCCATAGTGGTGCTCATCGAACAGATCGGCGGAGCCGCCTGCCACACGGGCTACCGCTCCTGCTTCTTCTCCGAGCTCGGACCGGACGGCGAAGCCCGCGAATGCTCGCCCAAGGTCTTCGATCCCGAAAAAGTCTACGGCCCGGGCGCTTGATGGCCGCAAGTTCGCACCGTTCCCGACTGCTCACGGCGGCCGTGGGCCTACCGGTCCTGGCGCTGTGCGTCTGGTCCGGGGGATGGCCTCTGTTCGTGCTGGTGCTGGCAGCGTCCCTTGCCGGTGCCTGGGAATTCCTGGGCCTCTTCCCCGGCGCGGGGATGTGCGTGCGCGGCGCGGCCCTGGCGCTTGGCGCGCTCACGGTGTGGCTGGGCTGGCGCGTGGGCCCGGCGGCAGCCCTGTCCGTGCCCCTGGCCGCCTTCTGGCTGGAGGAGTTCTCGCGCCTGTTCCATAAGCAGGCCGGTCGGGACGGCCCGCCGCGCTGGCTCACGGCGGCCACGCTCCTGTACATCCCCGGGAGCCTGCAGTTCCTGACCGCCTTCGGCCCGGGCGAGACCGCCCTGGTGCTGGCCGCGGTCATGGCCACGGACACCGGGGCCTACTACGCCGGGCACCTGATCGGCGGCCCGAAGATCTGGCCCTCGGTCTCCCCCAAGAAGACCTGGGCGGGCAGCATCGGCGGCCTCGCGACCACCGTGGCCGTGTGCCTGGTGGCGGCCGCCCTGTGGGGCAAGACCCCCTGGCCCGCCTTCGCGCTTTTGGGCGCGGCCATGTCCGCTGCCTCCCAGATGGGAGACTTCATGGAATCCTCGCTCAAGCGCGCGGCCGGCATCAAGGACTCCGGCAACCTGCTGCCCGGGCACGGCGGCATCCTGGACCGCGCCGACGGACTCATCCCGGCCATCCTCGTATTCGCCCTGGCCCGCAACCTGACGCAGTACCTATGATCGACTACATATCCCCCCTGCCCAAGGCCCAGGACCTCCCCTCCTTCCCCCGCCGCCTGTGCGTGCTGGGGGCCACCGGCTCCATCGGCGAGTCCGCCCTGGCCGTGGCCGCCGACCATCCCGGCCAGTTCGAGATCACCGCCCTGGCCGGGGCGCGCAACGTCACGCGCCTGGCCGAGCAGGCCGCGCGCTTCCGCCCGCGCTATCTCGCGGTGCTGGACGAAGGCGGGGCCAAAGAGCTCAAGGGGATGCTCCCGGCCGGATACAGCCCGGAGATCCTGCACGGCCCCGGGGCCTACGTCACCCTGGCGGCCCTGCCCGAGGCGCAGGTGGTGCTCTCGGCCATCGTGGGCGCGGCGGGCCTGCCGCCCACATTGGCGGCGGCGCAGTCCGGCAAGGTGATCGCCCTGGCCAACAAGGAATCCCTGGTCCTGGCCGGGCACCTGATCCGCCGGGCCTGCCGGGAGTCCGGGGCGGTGGTCCTGCCCGTGGACTCCGAGCACAACGCCCTGTTCCAATCGCTGGCCGGGCACTCCGGCGACGACGTGGACCACCTGATCCTCACCGCCTCGGGCGGCCCATTCCGCGAATGGCCGGCAGCCGACCTGGCCTCCGCCACCGCCGCCCAGGCGTTGAAGCATCCCAACTGGTCCATGGGCGCGAAAATCAGCATCGACTCGGCCACGCTCATGAACAAGGGGCTGGAGGTCATCGAGGCCTGCTGGCTCTACGGCCTGCCCCAGGAGCGGGTGAAGGTGCTGGTGCATCCCCAGTCCATCGTGCACTCGCTGGCGGCCTACCGCGACGGCTCGCTCCTGGCCCAGATGGGCCAGCCCGACATGCGCATCGCCATCGCCTACTGCCTGTGCTACCCCAGCCGCCTGCCGCTCAAGATCGCTCCCCTGGACCTGGCGGCCCTGGGCACGCTCACCTTCCGTGAGCCGCGCGCGGACGACTTCCCCTGCCTCAACCTGGCCAGGCAGGCCGTGGCCGAGAGCCCGGGCCACTGCGTGGCCCTGAACGCCGCCAACGAGGTGGCCGTGGAATATTTCCTCAAGGACCGAATCGGCTTCACGGACATCGCCCGCGCCGTCTCCTGGGCCCTGGACAGGCAGCAGGGACTGGACGACCCGGATTTCATGACCATAATGGAGGTTGACCAGGCCACCCGCAGTGCCGTGGCCGCATACCTCACAGGAACCACATGATCGACTTTCTGGGCAAGGCCCTCTCCTTCGTTGTCGTCATCGGCGTGCTCATCTTCATTCACGAACTGGGGCATTTCCTGCTGGCCCGGCTCTTGGGCATGGGCGTGCGCACCTTCTCCCTGGGGTTCGGCCCCAAGCTTTTGAGCTTCACCTCCGGGGACACCGAATACCGCGTGTCCGCCGTGCCCCTGGGCGGCTACGTGCAACTGGTGGCCCAGGATTCCGAGGACGACGAGACCACGGTGGGATTCCCCCCGCACACTTGGTTCGTGCGCCGTCCCGCCTGGCAGCGCATGCTGGTCGTGGCCGCGGGCCCCATCTTCAACCTGGTGCTGGCCTGGGCGCTCTACGCGTCCATGTATTACGCTTACGGGCGCTTCGAGACCCCGGCCGCCGTGGGGCAGGTGACGGAAAACAGCGCCGCCGAGCGCGCGGGGCTTCACTCCGGCGACAGGGTGCTGTCCGTGGACGGCCAGGCCATCTCCTATTTCCGCGAGCTCCAGTCCCGCGTGGAGGCCAGCCAGGGCAAGCCGTTGGCGCTCACGCTTCGCCGCGACGGCGAAACCATCGACCTTTCCATCACTCCCGACATGGTGGGGCAGAAGAACATCTTCGGCGAGGACATCAAGAAGCCTATCCTGGGCATCCGCTCCACCCAGGAGTCGGTCAACATCCCGCTGGGCCCCCTGGCCGCCTTGGACGAGGGCCTGCGCCAGACCTGGGAAGTGACAACCCTTACGTGGCAGGTGTTCTACAAGCTGGTGATGGGCGTGGTGCCCATGTCCTCGCTCGGCGGCCCCATCATGATCGCTGAACTGGTGGGCAAGCAGTCCGAGCAGGGGATCTCGCACCTGGCCACGCTGACGGCCATGATCAGCGTGAACCTGGCCATCCTGAACCTGCTCCCCATCCCGGTGCTGGACGGCGGGCACATCCTCTTCTTCGCCATTGAAACCGTCTTCCGCCGTCCCGTGCCCGAGAGGATCCGGGGCGTGACCACCAAGATCGGCTTCGCCCTGCTCATGGCCCTGATGGTGATGGCCACGGCCAACGACATCCTGCGCATCATAACCGGCGGACCCAAGTGATCCTGGCGGTCAACACCGCCGAGGAGACCCTGCAGCTCGTCCTTTCGGACGACGGGCGGGTGGCGGCGGTTTTCGAGGAGCACTGCGCCGGGCGCATGAACGAGGTGATGGCCCCGGCCGTGACCCGGATGCTCAAGCTGGACGGCCGGTCCGGCGCGTGGGATCCGGACCCATCCGAAGCGGGCTCGCTCGGCCCCGGAGGCCGCGTCCAGGGCCCGGCGGACCGGCCCTTCCCCGTGCGGCTGACGGGCGTGGCCTGCGTGTGCGGCCCCGGCAGCTTCACGGGCCTGCGCCTGGGGCTGGCCTTCGCCACGGGGTTCAGCCTGGCGCGCGGGCTCCCCATGGCCGGGATCGACTACCTGCCGCTTCTGGCCGTAAGCGCCCTCGCGGATTCGCGGGATACGCGCGGGTTCGATGAAATCCACGTGCTCACCCACTCGCGCACCGCGCGGGTCTACCACCAGGGGTTCGCGCGGACGGACGGCGACGCCCTGGCGCCGCTCGGCCCCCCGCGCGATCTCTCCACGGCCGAGGCCCGCGAGGCGCTGGCCGGTCGCGCCGCGTTGGCCCGCGTGGTGGCGCTCGGGACAGGGCTTCGCCGCAATCAGGACGCCTTCGCGGACATCCCCGGCGTCACGCTTCTTCCCATGGAAAACCCCACGCCCGAGGCCCTGGCACGCGCCAGCCAGGCGGCAACGTTCGACGGCCCGCCCGTGGACGCGCTGTACCTGCGTGGCTCCGACGCCGAGGAGAACCTGGCCATGATCGCCAAAGGCCGGGGGCTGACGGAAGAAGAGGCGCTGGAGCGCATGGAGAAGGCGCTTAAGAGCTAGATGGGGCTTAAGCCCCATACCCCGCCGGGCCCTGCCCGGACCCGCCAGGGGGATGATCCCCCTGGACCCTCAATCGGTTTCGCCCTTCTGAGCGCTATAACGCGTGCAACAGGAATATGACATCCGTTGTCTCATCATGAATTCGATGCTATTCGACTGGCAACATCGAATTCATGATGGCGGCACGTTATGATACGTGCGGACAACCTCTCATGCCGAGGCCGCCATCCGGAGCGCCCATGCCTTTTCCAGCGCACCTCGCGGCCTGCCTTCTTTTCTGCTTAGTCCCGCTGCTTCTGCCGGTGCCTGCCGCCGCACAGGATGCCGCGCCGCCGCAGGCGTCGACCCTTCCACCGGGGCAGTCCGGCGCCATCCCCACGGAAGCCGAGGCGTGCAAAAACAAAGGGAAGCAGCTTTTCAATTCCGAGCAATACGACCAAGCCATCGCAGCCTTCACCGAGGCGTTGCGCCTCTCCCCGAAGGACCCGGAGGCGCATTTCCTGAGAGGCTTCTCCTGGGACATGAAGGGGGATTTCGACAAGGCCATCCTCGATTACAACGCCACGGTGGAACTCATGCCGAACCACCCCCTGGCCTACAGGCACAGGTCCTTTGCCAGGTTCATGAAAGGCGAACCCGACAAGGCCATCTCCGATCTGACCCTTGCCATCCGGCATCACCCCAGGGACGTCTCGGCATACTACAGCCGTGCATCGCTGAAAGAACTCACCGGCGACCTCGAAGGAGCCCGCACCGACTACCACAATGCTGTCCAGCTCACCCCCTACGACGAGAAAACGAACCAGGCGATGCCCAGCGGTGTAGCACCGAAAGCAAACATGGATCGGGATATCGCCTACCTCACGCGAATCATTTCCTACAAGACGGACAACGCGCGGCTCTACAAATCCAGAGGCTCCCTCCTCTTTCTCAAGCGGGATTACCAGGGAGCGATCGCTGACGCCGGCAAAGCCATCGAACTGGCTCCCGGCGACTGGGAGGCGTACTTTCAACGGGGCTTCGCGTCCGTTCTCTCGAAGCAATACGGGCAGGCCATCTCCGACTACGACAAGGCCATCGAACTCAAGCCGGACGAAGCGATGCTCTATTTGAAGCGAGGCAACGCATGGGAGGAGCTGGGCGACCACGACCGGCAAATAGCCGACCATACCAAAGCCATCGAACTCAAACCGGATTATAGCGCTGCATTCAACAACCGGGCGAACGGATGGTATGACAAAGGCGATCTGGACCGGGCCCTGGCCGATTTCGACAAGGCCATCGAACTCGACCCTAAGGACCACATGGCCTACCGTAACCGAGGACTTGTCTGGGACACGAAAGGAAATCGCGATCAAGCCCTGTCTGACTTCACCAAGGCCATCGAAGCCAACCCCGGCTATGCTGACGCCTATGCGTCCCGGGCGTTGGTCTCGCGACAGAAGGGCGATATCGACCAAGCACTCTCCGACAGCGCCAAGGCCGTCGAACTGTGGCCGCGCTCAGCATACGCCTGGTATGCGCGCGGTTGCGGACTCATGGGCGCAAACGACTTCGACAAGGCCATTGAAAGCTTTAATACGAGCCTTTCGATCAGCCCTTCTCACGGGGCGTTCACCAACAGAGGGAGGGTTTGGCTGGCTAAAGGTGACTTTGGTCAGGCCATCGAAGACCTCTCCCGGGCCATCGAACTCAAGCCCGACTACGGCGCGGCCCATAAATACCGGGGGATCGCCCGGGAAGCTGCGAAGCAGTTCGCGGATGCCCTGACCGATTATTCGAAATACATCGAACTGACCGGGGGCGACCATGTATCCTACCATGCGCGAGGATGCATAGAGCAGATCTGGGGAAATCATGATCAGGCCATCGCCGACTATGACAAAGCCATCGAACTCAAGCCGGATGCCTGGGTATACTACAACTCCCGGGCGAGTGCCTGGTTGAAGAAATCCTCCCCGGACAAGGCCTTGGACGATTACAACAAGGCCATTGAACTCCAGCCGGGAAACGCCGTCTTGTACTACAATCGAGCCCTTGTCCGTTTCACGAAACATGATCGTGATCAAGCCATCGTCGACTTTACCAAATCACTTGAACTCGATCCAGGCTATGCCGCAGCATTCTTTCAGCGTGCAACTGCATTTATGTCCGAAGAAAAATTTGACGAAGCCCTTGCCGACCTCAACGCTTACCTTGATCTTGGCGGCAATAAAATACCCGCGCTCCACTCCCGGGCAATGGTTTTCGACAAAAAGGGTGATCTCGACAAAGCTCTTGCGGACTGCGACGCAATCCTCGCGTTGGATCCCAAAAATACAGGCGCCAGCTACCTGCGCGCCAGCATCCTGAACAAGGATGGAGGTTTCGACTTGGCCATCGCCGAGCATACAAGAGCCCTCGAACGCAATCCCGGCGATCCGAGCCCGTATTTTTATCGCGGACGCATCAAGGAAAAAAAAGGTGACATGGAGGGAGCTCTCGCCGATTACGCCATGATCATCGAGCGAAGTCCCAAGTTCGTGCCGCCATATTTGAGGCGTGCGCGGATTGAGATCGACAGGGGGCAGCTCGACCGCGCAATCGAGGATTGCGACACTGCCCTTGAGATCGCGCCTAAAGCCGCGCACGCCTTTGCCTTGCGCTCCCAGGCATGGAGGGAGAAAGGCATGCTGGACAAAGCCGAAGCCGATGAATCCATGGCCCGAAGTCTCGATTCCTTCATAAAAATCCCCCTGCCGCAATGACTTCCGTGCCGCGATACCGTCAACGCGCCTCAAAGCCGGAGAACCGTTGTGGGTAGGCCACAAACAAAAAGCCCAGCCCCTCACGGGGCCGGGCTTTGATCATCCGGTCTTTCAGGCAACTCCTGCGCGCTACCCCTTCAGGCTCTCGATGCGGCCCTTGAGCTCCTCGAGCTTGGCCACCTTCTCGCGCAGCATCTCGTTCTTCTCGCGCTCCTTGGCCACCACCTCGGCCGGGGCCTTGGCGGTGAAGTCCTCGTTGGCCAGCTTGCGGGCCACGATCTCGGCCTCCTTCGACGTCTTGGCCAGCTCCTTGGTGAGGCGCGCCAGCTCCGCGTCGAAGTCCACGGCACCGGCTAGGGGCACGAACACCGCGTTGCCTCCGGCCGCCGCGCTGGCCGAGGCCTTGGGCGCGGTCACGTCCGGTCCGGCGGTGAAGCTCGCGAGCTTGGCCAGCAGCACGATGAACCGCTCGTTCTCGCGCAGCATGGCCAAATCGGCGGCGTCCGCCGTGCGCACCAGGCACTCCAGCTTGGCCCCGGGGTTGATGGACAGCTCCGAGCGGATGTTGCGCACGCTGACCACCACCTCCTGCAAAAGCCCCATCTGGGCCACGGCCTCGGGCTTCAGGTGCTGGGGTCTGGCCTCGGGGTAGCGCACCTTGGAGAGGTCCTTCTCGGCGTGGCCGGGCAGGTGGTTCCAGATCTCCTGGGTGACGAAGGGCATGATCGGATGCATGAGCGTGAGGAATTCCGAGAGCACGGTCCACAGGCACTTCTGGGCCAGGGCCTTGGCCTGGGGGGCCTCGCCGCTCAGGTCGGACTTGGCCAGTTCCAGGTACCAGTCGCAGAATTCCAGCCACAGGAACGAATAGAGCCCCTGGGCGGCCTCGTTGAAGCGGTAGCCCTCGATGGCCTCGGCCGTGGACGCCTTCACCTCTTCCAGGCGGTGCAGGATCCAGGCGTGGGACAGGGGGAGCTGGCCCTCCAGGGAGACGCCCGGAATCTCCTCGGGCAGGTTCATGAGGCTGAACCGGGCCGCGTTCCAGAGCTTGTTGACGAAGTGGCGGTAGCCCTCGATGCGCTCCTCGCTAAGCTTGATGTCCCGGCCCATGGCCGCAAAGGCGGTGAGGGTGAAGCGCAGGGCGTCGGTGCCGAACTTGCCGATCATGACCAGCGGGTCGATGACGTTGCCCGTGGACTTGGACATCTTCTTGCCCTCGGCGTCGCGCACCAGGGCGTGGATGTACACGTCCTTGAAGGGCACCTCCTCCATGAAGTGCAGCCCCATCATCATCATGCGGGCCACCCAGAAGAAGAGGATGTCGAAGCCGGTCACCAGCACGGACGTCGGGTAGAAGGCCTTGAGCTCCGGGGTCTTGTCCGGCCAGCCGAGCGTGGAGAAGGGCCACAGGGCCGAGGAGAACCATGTGTCCAGCACGTCCGGGTCGCGCGTCAGCGCGCCGCCGCAGGGGCAGGCCGTGGGGTCCTCCCGGCTGACGATGAGCTTGCCGCAGGTCTCGCAGGTCCAGGCCGGGATGCGGTGCCCCCACCATATCTGGCGGGAGATGCACCAGTCGCGGATGTTGTCCAGCCAGTGGTAGTAGGTGGCGGTCCACTGGTCCGGGACGATGCGGGTGCGTCCCTGCTCCACGGCGGCCCGGGCCACCTCGGCCAGGGGGCCGGCCTTGACGAACCACTGGGGCGACACGTGGGGCTCGACCACGGTCTTGCAACGGTAGCACTCGCCCACGGAGTGGTCGTGCTCTTCCACCTGCACCAGGAAGCCCTGGGTTTTGAGATCCTCGACGACCTTCTTGCGGCAAGCCTCGCGCGAAAGCCCCTGGTAGGCGGGTCCGGCGGCCTCGTTCATGTTGCCCTCGCCGTCCATCACCCGGATGAGGTCCAGGTTGTGGCGGCGGCCCAGGTCGAAGTCGTTCATGTCGTGGGCGGGCGTCACCTTGAGCGCGCCGGTGCCGAACTCGCGGTCCACGTAGGCGTCGGCGATCACCGGGATCAGGCGGTCGGTGAGCGGCAGTTTCACCATCTTGCCCACGAAGGACGTGTAGCGCTCGTCCTCGGGGTGCACGGCCACGGCCGTGTCGCCGAGCATGGTCTCGGGGCGGGTGGTGGCCACGATCAGCGCGCCCGAGCCGTCGGCCAGGTCGTAGCGGATCTGGTAGAGAGCGCCCTTTTTCGGGCCGTGCTCCACTTCCAGGTCGGCCAGGGCGGTCTGGCAGCGCGGGCACCAGTTGATGATGTAGTCGCCCTTGTAGATGAGCCCCTCTTCGTAGAGGCGCACGAAAACTTCCCGCACGGCGCGCGACAGGCCCTCGTCCATGGTGAAGCGCTCGCGGGTCCAGTCCACGCTGGCCCCCATGCGCCTGATCTGGTTCAGGATGCGTCCGCCGTAGTCCTTGCGCCATTCCCAGACGCGCTCCACGAACTTCTCGCGGCCGAGCTCGTGGCGGGAACCGCCCTCGGCGGCCAGGGCGCGTTCAACCACGTTCTGGGTGGCGATTCCCGCGTGGTCGGTTCCAGGCACCCACAGGACCTTGCGGCCCTTCTGGCGCATGTGGCGGCAGAGGATGTCCTGGATGGTGATGTTCAGGGCGTGGCCCATGTGCAGGGCCCCCGTGACGTTGGGCGGGGGGATGACGATGGAGAAGGGTTCTCCGTCGGCGTCCGGGTCGGCGGTTCCGGCTCCGGACTGCTGCCAGAAAGAAAGCCAGCGGGCTTCGACCTCTTCGGGTTCGTAGCCCTTGGCTAATGTGGTCTCGGACATGGGTTGAGGCTCCTGTTGTGGTCGCGGGCGCAATACCCCTTTTTGCCCCGGTTGTCATCCAAACCGGGTTGGTCGTGATTGGCGGCCCGGGCCGTATTGTCACCCGCCACGGGATGGGGCATAGGGGGCCATGCTCTACGTTCTCTGGGACGAGGCCCACCTGTGGGGCGTGCTCATGCTGCGGGCGCTGTCCGCCTGGGGCCTGCCGGTGCGGCTCACGCGCGCGCACGAGCTGGCGGGCGGGCTTCTGGACGCGGCCCCGCCCCGCGTGCTGGCCGTGCCGGGCGGCTTCGCCAGCCGCAAGGCCGCCTGCCTCGGCCAGGCCGGGCTCGAGGCCGTGCGCCGCTACGTGGCCGGGGGTGGGTCGTACCTGGGCATCTGCGGCGGGGCTGGCCTGGGGCTCACCGTGCCCGGCGGGCTGGCCTTGTGCCCCTGGACCCGCGAGCCCTTCGCCCACCGCCTGCAGCACTTCGCCAGCGGCAACGTGGAGCTCGTCCCGAGGCGTACGCCCTATACCCCCGGGGGGCTCGAGCGCCCCCTGGCCCCGGTATGGTGGCCCGCGAAATTCCGCCCCATGGAAGGCGCCGTCGAGGTGGTCGCCGCCTACGGCAGGCCCGGGCCCGGCTTCATGATGGCGGACATCCCGCTCTCGCTGGTGCCCGGACAGGCCCTGGAGGACTGGGAGGCCCTGTATGGGGTGCGCCTGGCCCCGGCCTTCGCCGAGGGTGATCCCTGCATCGTGGCCGGAAATTTCGGGCAGGGGCGCTACGTGCTCTCCCACGCCCACCTGGAAACCCCCGACTCGCCCGAGGCCAACGCCTGGCTCGCGCACATCCTTGCCGAACTGTCCGGCGCACCCGTGCCGCGCTCGTCTGCTCCCGCCTGCCCGTCCTGGAGGATCGGCGGCGAGGAGCCCCGCTGGACCGACCCGGCCCTGGTCCGGGCCATGGCGCTGATGCTGGGCGCGGTTACCCTGGGCGAGGCCCACGGCCTCCTCAGCTGGCGCGAGCCCTGGCTGCTGGGCTGGCGGCAGGGCTTGCCCGGAGCGCAACTCTCGGGCATCCTGGCCATGCTGGACCAGGCCCTGGCTCTTGAACCGTCGCAGGAGTCCCTGCGGTTCTTCGAGCGCCGCCGCGAACAGTTCTCACGCACCATGGAGCTCCTGGCCACAGGGCTCTCGGGCTACCTGCTGGCAGAACGCCTGGCGCTGACACTTATGCGGGTGGACCCCGAGGCCGTGCCGGAACGCGGCCTGCGCGAGGCCCGCACCAACCTTTTCGGCCCTCCTCCGGGCACGGGAGGATTTTCCGGCGCGGGCGGCGGCCTGTGCGGGATGGTCCTCGGCGTGCTGGAAGAGTGCATCCACCTCACCGCCAAGGAGGCGACGCCATGGGCGTGCTGAAACTTGTCCTCGGACTCGTGGTCATCTGCTGGCTCGGAATCGCCGCGTTCGTCTACTTCACCCAGGGGTCGCTTCTCTACCAGCCTCTCCCGACCAACGTCCTGATCGAGACCGAGCTCATGAACACCGTGCCCGGCCTGGAAGTGCTGCTGGTGACCACCCCGGACGGACAGTCCCTCTCGGGCTGGTTCCTGCCCCGCAAGCGGGGGCGCTCGCTCGCTCCGGTGCTGGTCTACTACGGCGGCAACGCAGAGGATGTGATGGACTTCATGCGCCAGGCCAAGAACTATCCGGACGTGTCCATCGCCGCCGTGAACTACAGGGGATACGGCCGCTCCACCGGCGTCCCCAGCGAGGCCGCGCTGAAGGAGGACGCCCTTGCGGTGTTCGACCAGGCATCGGCCATGACCGGCGGCAAGGGACTCGTCATGGGGCGCAGCCTGGGTTCGGGGTTGGCCGCCCACGTGGCCGCCGAGCGCGAGGTCATTGGGGCGGTGCTGTTGACGCCCTACGACTCCATCCTGGCCGTGGCCAAGGATCATTACCCCTACCTGCCGGTGTCGCTCCTGCTCAAGGAGCGCTGGAACGCCCTGCCCGACGCCGCCAAGGCCCAGGCTCCGGCCATGGTGATCACGGCCAACCAGGACGGCGTCATCTCCGATGCACGGTCCGACGCCCTGTACGACGCCTGGGCCGGGAGCAAGCTGCGGGTCAGGGTGCCCCTGGCCGGACACAACGACATCGTCAATTTCCCCGACTGCACCAAGGCGATCCAGAAATTCCTCCAGGACAACGTCCGCTGAATCGCAAGAGTTGACGAGGAGTTAACAAAACTGTAGCTACAACGGACCACCGCAACAGACGTACGCACAACCAGTCGGAAAGGAGGTCCTCCGTGAACGCCTTGACTCTGGTCTTTGCCGCACTCTGCATCTTCGCCATCGGCTACAGGTTCTACGGCATCTTCTTCGTCCGCACGGTACTCGGGGTCAAACCCGAACGGGCTACGCCCGCGGTCAAAATGGCCGACGGCGTGGACTACGTGAAAACCAACAAATTCGTGCTGTTCGGGCACCACTTCGCGGCCATCGCCGCCGCAGGGCCGCTCCTTGGGCCGGTGCTCGCCGCCCAGTTCGGCTACATGCCGGGCGCGCTGTGGATCCTCATCGGCTGCGTGCTGGCCGGGGCCGTGCACGACTCGGTGGTGCTCTTCGCCTCCGTGCGCCACAAGGGCCAAAGCCTGGCCTACATCGCCACCCAGGAGATCGGGAAGCTCACCGGGTCCGTGGCCTCGGTGGCCGTGCTCTTCATCCTGATCCTCACCCTGGCGGGCCTGTCCCTGGCCGTGGTCAACGCCATGTTCTCGAGCCCCTGGGGCACCTTCACCGTGTTCGCCACCATCCCCATCGCGCTGCTCATGGGCGTGTACCTGCACGTCTGGCGCGACGGCGACGTGGCCGGGGCCTCGATCATCGGCGTGGTGCTTCTGGTGCTGGCCATTCTGGCCGGGCCGCACGTGGTGGCCAACCCCACCCTGTCCGCCTGGTTCACCCTCTCGCGCAACAACATCGCCCTGACCATCCCGGTCTACGGCTTCGTGGCCTCGGTGCTGCCGGTGTGGCTGCTGCTGTGCCCGCGCGACTACCTGTCCACGTACCTGAAGATCGGCACCATCGCCATGCTGGCCATCGGAATCTTCTGGGTGCGCCCGGACCTGCTCATGCCCGCCACCACCCAGTTCATTAACGGCGGCGGCCCCATCATCCCCGGACCGGTGTTCCCCTTCCTGCTCATCACCATTGCTTGCGGGGCCCTGTCCGGATTCCACGCCATCATCGGCTCCGGCACCACGCCCAAGATGATCAGCTCCGAGGACGACATCCTTTTCGTGGGCTACGGCGCCATGCTCACCGAGGGCTTCGTGGCCATCATGGCCCTGATCGCCGCCTGCGTCATGGTCCCGGCTGACTACTTCGCCATCAACGCCGCCCCGGCGGCTTTCGAGAAGCTGGGCATGGCCGTGGTCAACCTGCCCGACCTCTCCGCGGCCGTGGGCGAGAAGCTCCAGGGCAGGCCCGGCGGCGCGGTGTCCCTGGCCGTGGGCATGGCCCAGATATTCTCCGCCATCCCCTTCATGAAGGGCCTCATGGGCTACTGGTACCACTTCGCCATCATGTTCGAGGCCGTGTTCATCCTCACCGCCGTGGACACCGGCACCCGCGTGGGCCGCTTCTTCCTGCAGGAGATGATCGGCCACGTGATCCCCCGCTTCGCCGAGAAGCGCTGGTGGCCCGGCATCATCATCACCAGCGCGATCTTCACCCTCTCCTGGGGATACCTGGTCTACACCGGCGACATCTCCACCATCTGGCCGTTGTTCGGCATGTCCAACCAGCTGCTGGCCGCCGTGGGACTCATCATCGGCACCACGCTCATCATCCGCATGAACAAGGCCCGCTACGCCTGGATGACCGCCGTGCCCGGCCTGGCCATGGTCTGCGTCACCATGTGGGCGGGATACCTGCAGATATTCAACAACTATCTGCCCAAGAACCTCTACCTGCTGGCCACCCTGGCCGCCTGCGTCATGGCGCTCATGGCCGTGGTCATCGTGGGGTCCATCCGCAGGTGGATGCACCTGCTCAGCGTGGCCAAGCCCCAGCCCGACGCCTACGGCGAGCCCGTGCTGGAAGTGGTCCCCGAGTAACCTTGACTAATCCCAGGCCCTGGCCTACTCGCCAGGGCCTGGGAGACCATCATGAAAACGCTCGTCATCGCCCTGACCGTCCTGCTCGCGGCCACGTCCGTGCTGGCCCAGACCACCACGACCACTACGACGACCACGTCCACCACCCCGCAGGCCACGGTCAACACCCTGCCCCCGGCCTCCACCTGCTTCACCTGCGACTGCAACAACCAGGACTTCTCCTGCCGCACTCCCTGCAACGCTATCACCGACTTCGCCTCGCGCCAGCAGTGCCTCTCCGCCTGCGACCAGGCCCAGGCCACCTGCCTCTCCAACGCCCAGGTGCAGCAGCGCGCCGTGGACACTCTGCGCCAGACCCTGCAGACCACCGGCGGCACCAGCACCACCGGCGTGAACAGCACCGGCAGCAACTAGCCCGGAGACGGGAACAGAGAGAGGGGAGAAGCCTCCTTAGGCCTTAGGGAGTTGACCCGGGCCTTCCTGGCCTTCGCCCTGCGGGCGCTGCTCCGCAGCGCCCAATTCCGCCTCCTGCGGAATTGCCGTCCCTTTGGAATCCCATTGAGGCGTGTGTTTCCAGGCCAAAACGGAGACGTCCGCGCATCGGCCTCGGCGCCTGAGCAGACCGGTCGAATCGTCCCAGAGCCCCAATCTGTCTTTCCGCCCGTAATAATCCCTGGTTTTGACCGTTTCGGGGCCGCCTTTCGTTGCCACAGGCCCCCGCTTGGTCTATGCTCGCGCCAAATTCTCCATAAAGCGAGGGCGCGATGCACAAGACGGCTTCACCCGGCACCGTCTCATTCTTCGGCACCTGCCTCGCGGACGCAGCCTTCCCCGGAGCGGGAATGGCGGCCATCCGCATCCTTGAACACCTCGGGCTCGACGTCGTCTATCCCCTGGAACAGGGGTGTTGCGGACAGCCCGCCTACAACTCGGGCTTCCCCGGCGAGGCCCGCAAGGTCGCCCTGCGCCAGATCGAGGCCTTCGCAGGCCAGAGCGGCCCCATCGTCGTCCCCTCCGGATCGTGCGCGGGCATGCTCAAGCTCCACTACCCCAAGCTCTTCGAGGGGCATCCTCGCTACTTCGAGGTGCTGGCCTTCTCCGGGCGTGTCTTCGAATTCTTCGACTTCATCGGACGCGAGCTCGGGGCCTGCTTCGAGGACAGGGGCCCGTCCGTCACCGTGGCCTGGCACTCCTCCTGCCACGCCATGCGCGAGACCGGCTCCACCCAGGCGGCCAAGGCCATCCTGCGCGGCCTCGCCAACGTGGAGCTCAAGGAGATCACCCGCGAATACGAGTGTTGCGGCTTCGGCGGCACCTTTTCCGTGAAGCGCCCCGAGGTCTCGGCGGCCATGGTGCGCGACAAGGTCGCCGACATCGCGGCCACCGGGGCCTCCATGGTGCTCTCGGCCGACTGCGGATGCCTGCTCAACATCACCGGCGCGGCGGCCAAGATGGGGCAATCCTTCACCGGCATGCACCTGGCCGAATTCCTCTGGGGGCGCATCCATGCATAACGACCCGCACTTCGACTTCACCGCCTCGCTCGAAAAGGCCCTGGCCGACCCCCAGCTCGGGGAGAACTTCAAGAACGCCATGACCGGTCTGCGCGGCAAGCGCCTGGCCATCTTCCCCGACGCGGACGAGCTGGCCAAGCTCCGCGCCACGGGCAAGGCCGTCAAGGCCCGCGCCCTGTCCAAACTGCCGGAGCTGCTCGTCCGACTGGAGGCCAACTGCGTCAAGAATGGCATCCGGGTCCACTGGGCCCAGACCGGCGAAGAGGCCAACGCGATGATCCTGGACATCCTGCGCGCGCACGGGGCCACGAGGCTGGTAAAGGGCAAGTCCATGGCCTCGGAGGAAACCGGGCTTAACCACTATCTGGAAAAACACGACGTGGAGGCCCTGGAGACCGACCTGGGCGAATTCATCATCCAGCTCGACGGCGAAACCCCCTCGCACATCATCGTGCCCGCCGTGCACAAGAATAAGAAGCAGGTGGCCGAGACCTTCCACCGCCACCTGCCCGGCGCGCCCTACACCGAGGACGTGCAGGAATTAAACGCCATGGCCCGCAAGACCCTGCGCGAGAAGTTCCGCACCGCCCACGCCGGGCTCTCGGGCGTAAACTTCGCCGTGGCCGAGACCGGCACCCTGGTGCTGGTGGAAAACGAGGGAAACGGACGCATGTGCACCCACGTGCCGCCCGTACATATCGCCCTCATGGGCATCGACAAGGTGGTGGAGAACCTCTCGGACCTGCCGCCGCTCCTGCGCCTGCTCACCGGATCGGCCACGGGCCAGCTCATGACCACCTACCTCAACTGCATCACCTCCCCCAGGCGCGAGGGCGAGAAGGACGGCCCCAAGGAAGTCCACCTGGTGCTCCTGGACAACGGCCGCACCCGCCTGTTCGCCGACCCGCAGCTCTCGGCGGGCCTTCGCTGCATCCGCTGCGGGGCCTGCATGAACAACTGCCCCGTGTACGTGCGCGTGGGCGGCCACGCCTACGGCTCGGTGTACCCCGGTCCCATCGGCTCGGTGCTCACCCCGCAGTTCGAGGGCATCGACGCCAAGGGAGACCTGGCCGGGGCCTCCAGCCTATGCGGAGCCTGCGAAGAAGTGTGTCCCGTGCTCATCCCCCTGGCCGAACACCTGCGGCGCATCCGGGCCGAAGGCCAAGGCTGCCCCGACACCTGCCATGTACGCGGCTGCGGCTCCAAGCGCACCCTGGCCGAGACCCTGGCCTGGAAAGCCTGGGCCTTCCTTGAGTCCAACCCCTGGCTGCGCGAGCGCCTGCTGCGCCTGGCGGGCCTTTTGGGCGACCGCATCCCCGCCGTGGGCCCGCTCAAGGCCTGGACCAGCGCCCGCACTACCCCCAAGCTCGCCCCCAAAAGCCTGCGCCAGCTCGTGCGCGAGGAGGGCATCCGCCATGAGTAGCCAAGACGCCCGCGAACAGATCCTCTCGCGCCTGGGGGCCCACAAGCCCGGCCCGCCGCCCACCGTGGCCCCGCACCTGGCCTGGAGCGCCCCCGTGCTCGCCCCGGCCGAGCGCACCGCCTCCCTGGTCAAACGCATGGAGGCCATGCGCGCCGAGATACGCCGCACGCCGGAAAAGAAGTGGAAAGAAGCCCTGGCGCAGCTCCTCACGGACAAGGGTCCCGCCACCCTGGCCTACGGCCCAGGAGCCTGGTTCGCCAAGGACCTCAAGACCCTGCTGGCCAAAAGCAACACCGAAGCCAAACCCTACGCCGAAGACGCCGAGCACTTCCGCGACACCCTCTTCGGCACCGCGGCGTCCATCACGTCGGTCCAGGCGGGCATCGCCGAAACCGGGGCGCTGGTGCTCATCCCCGGACCGGGCGAGCCGCGCCTGTTGTCGCTGGTGCCGCCCGTGCACATCGCCGTCCTGCGGGCCTCGGACATCGTGAGCACCCTGGCCGAGGCGCTGGAAACGCTGTCCTCCGGGACGACCATGGCCTCCAACGTGGTGCTCGTGACCGGACCGTCCAAGACCGCCGACATCGAGCTGACCCTGGCCTTCGGCGTGCATGGGCCGAAAGAGGTGGTGGTACTGTTGTTGGAGTAAAGGCGAAGATGCCTCCGGCGGCCAAAGGGACGCAGTCCCTTTGGAATCCCCTTTCGCTTCGCGTCGATGGATGCGAGCACGGTCAAAAAAGGCAGGGAGTGCGCAAAGCCGCACTCCCTGCCTTAATTTATTGAGGGTCCAGGGGGATCATCCCCCTGGCGGGTGCAGGGCAGCGCCCTGCCGGGGTGTGGGGCAGCGCCCCACTCTCCTACTCTCCCAGCCCTTCCATGGCCTCGTCCACGCTCCAGCCGTCGTGGACGACCTTGCCCAGTGCCTGCAGAAGCCGCGTGGGGTCCTTGTGCTGGAAGATGTTGCGCCCGACGGAAAGCCCCGAGCCCCCGGCCTGCACGGAATCCGACACCATGCGCAGGAAGTCCCTGGTGGTGGGGGTTTTGGGGCCGCCCGCGATGACCACGGGGATGCGCGCTCCGGCCACTATGGTGGAGAACGATTCAGGATCGCCGGTGTAGGGCACCTTGACGAGGTCCGCGCCCAGTTCCATGCCCACTCGGGCGCAGTGGGCAACCACGGAGGGATCGAACTCGTTTTTGATCTTGGGGCCGCGCCCGTAGACCATGGCCACCACGGGGATGCCCCAGTGCGAGGCCTCTCGCGTGATGCGCCCCATGTCGGCGAGCATGACGCGTTCGGACTCGTCGCCCAGGTTGACGTGCAGGCTCACGGCGTCGGCGCCCAGCTGCACGGCCTCCTCTACCTCGCAGACCAGGGTCTTGGCTCCGGGGAAGGGCGAGAGGTTGGTGGAGGCCGAAAGGTGCACGATGAGCCCGATGTCGCGGCCCCTGGCGCGGTGGCCGCAGGGCACCACGCCCTTGTGCATGAGCACGGCGTTGGCCCCGCCCTCCACGATGCGGGTGACGGTGTCGCGCATGTCGATGATGCCCTCGATGGGTCCCACGGTGACGCCGTGGTCCAGGGGCACGATGATGGCGCGGCCCGTGTCGCGGTTGACGATGCGTTCCAGACGGATGGTCTTTCCGATGTGCATGGGTTCCTCCTGGCTCTTTCCCGGGCGGACGGCGTTCCCGGCATGAAAAAGGGGCCGCGAACGATCGTTCGCGGCCCCGTGGAAGGGCGCTCTGCGGTTTATCCTACGAGTTCTCGCCCGGCCACGCCCCGCGAAAGCGGACACCGTAGGAATAATAATAGATGCTGAAGATGCGGGCGTGGGGGTTGCGCATGACCTTGGGTTTAGTCATGGTAGGCGGCAGCTGTCAAGACGGAGGGACGTATGCGAGTGTTGTGCGCGGGCATGTTGCTTGCCCTTTTGGCTGCCTGTTCAGGGCAGCCCACGGTGGTGAACCCAAACAAGTCCGAGGCCGAGGCCCGGGCCGACTACCACGACTGCCGGGCCAGCGCGGCCATGGCCGTGGCCGTGGTCCCCAAGGGCAAGGACGTGGACGATATCCGCCAGAAGGCCTTGGACGACTGCATGAAGACCAAGGGCTACGACGTGAAGTGAGGCAAACTCTGTGGTGATCACGGTGCGCTGTTTCGGGAGCCTGGCCGCGATCGGTCCCGGCACCCAGCGGATGGAGCTGCCGGAGGGAGCGGGAGTGGCCGACGTCCTGGCGCGGCTGGCGTTGCCGGAAGGCGTCGAGGCCATGCCCATGCTGGACGGCGGCCCGGCGGCTCCGGCGAGCCCGCTGCGCGACGGCGCGGTCCTCGATCTGCTGCCAATAGTCGAGGGAGGCTGACCCCTCTTTTCATCATGGCTTTTTTGGCATAGCCCTTTTCCATGCACCAGGAATCTGAAGCACCTCACGGCCGTCTGGCCGACGGTTTCGGGCGAGTGGTCAGCTACCTGCGGGTGAGCGTCACGGACAGATGCAACCTGCGCTGCATGTACTGCCGCCCCGTCAAGGATTTCCAGGCCATCTCCCATTCGGACATCCTCTCCTACGAGGAATACCTGCGTATCATCCGCCTGGGCGCGCCGTTGGGTCTGACCAAGGTCCGCCTCACGGGCGGCGAGCCCTTGGCCCGGCGCGGATTCGACCGCTTTCTGGAGCAGGTGATGCTGGCCGCCCCCGGCATGGACGTGCGCCTGACCACCAACGGCACCCTGCTGCCCGGCCGGGCCAAGACCCTGGCATCGCTCGGGCTCAAGGCGGTGAACATCTCGCTCGATTCGCTCGATCCCGAGAATTTCCACCGCATCACCGGCGCGGACCTCTTCGCCGACGTGCGCCGGGGCATCGACGAATGCCTCGAGGCCGGGCTTCGGGTGAAGGTCAACGCCGTGGCCCTGCGCGGTGTCAACGACCACGAGCTGGCCGCCTTCGTGGAACTGGCCCGCACCCATCCCCTGGACATGCGCTTCATCGAGTTCATGCCCATCGGCGGAGACACCCTCTGGGAGGACACCCTCTACTGGCCGGCCTCGGACATCCTGGAACAGGCCGGACGCATGGCCGAGCTCTCCCCCGTGCACCACGGCGACGAAGGCCACGGCCCAGCCAGGATGTGGACCATCGCCGGAGGCCAGGGCCGCCTGGGAGTGATCTCCGGGCTTTCCGGCCACTACTGCCTGAGCTGCAACCGGCTTCGCCTGACCTGCGACGGCAGGCTCAGGCCCTGCCTCTATTCCGACACCGAATACCGGCTGCGCCCCCTCTTGCGTTCGGCCAAGACGAGCGAAGCGCGCATCCTCGAGGTGCTGCGCCGCGCCCTGGCCCGCAAGCCCATGGGGCACAAGCTTCTGGCCGAGCGGAGGAAGCGCGGCGTGTGCTTAAAGCCCATGACGGCCATCGGCGGTTGATCTCCATGGACAAAGGCTATCTGGAGTTGATTTCCTCGAGCGCCTTCCGCGAGGTGCTCGCCGAGTCCCCCCCCCTGCCCGGCACGACCGTCCCCCTGGATGAAGCGGCCGGGCGCTTCCTGGCCGGGGATGTTCTCTCGCCCGAGGATTTGCCCCGCCTGCCCCGATCGAGCATGGACGGCTTCGCCGTGCGCGCCCGCGACTGCTTCGGGGCCACCGAGACCAACCCCTCCTACCTGGACCTGTCCGGCGATCTCTCCATCACGGCCGTCTCCGCCGAGCCCCTGGCTCCGGGCCGCTGCGTGCGGGTGGTCACGGGATCGAGCCTGCCTCCGGGGGCCGACGCCGTGGTCATGGTGGAGCACACCCAGGATCTGGGCGCAGGGACCATCGAGATCAGGAAGGCGGCCGCTCCGGGCGAGAACATGATGCTGGCCGGGGAGGACGCCCTGGCCGGACAGCCGGTCCTGGCCAAGGGGACGCTTGTGCGCCCGGCCGAGATCGGGCTTCTCGCGGCGCTTGGAATCTGCGAAGTGCCCGTGGGAGCCCGGCCCGTGGCGGCGATTCTTTCCACCGGGGACGAGCTGGTGCCGGTTTCGGACACGCCGGGCCCAGGCAGCATTCGCGACGCCAACGCCCCGGCCCTGGCCGCCATGTGCGCCCAGGCCGGGGCGCAGCCGCTTCAAATGGGGATCGTCGGCGACGACGTGGCCTCCATCGCCCAGGCCCTTACGCGCGCCCTGGACGTGGCGGACGCGGTGTTCCTCTCCGGAGGCAGCTCCGTCGGGGTGCGCGACCTGACCATAGAGGCCCTGGAACTCCTGCCGGACACGAAGGTTCTGGTGCACGGCCTGGCTGTCAGCCCCGGCAAGCCCACCATCCTGGCCCGCTCGCGCGGCAAGGCGGTGTGGGGCCTGCCCGGCCAGGTGGCCTCGGCCCAGGTGGTGATGTTCGTGTTCGGCTGTCCGTTCCTGGCCCATCTGGCGGGTGACGCCCAAGCCTTCACCCGGCCCAGGGCCGAGGTGTTCGCACGCCTCGCCCGCAATGTGGCCTCGCGCCAGGGCCGGGAAGACTTCGTGCGCATGCGTCTTGCGCCGGGTTCGGAGGGCCTGCCCGAGGCAGTGCCCGTGCTCGGCAAATCCGGGCTTCTGAAAACCCTGGTCCAGGCCCAGGGGTTGGCCGCAATTCCGGCCGGGCTGGAAGGCCTGGAGGCCGGGACAACCATCCGGGTGATGCTCCTATGACCATCAAGCGCAACATCTATCTCAAGACCGTGCCCATCGAGGAAGCCTTGGCCAAGGCACGGGCGGTGCTGGACCGCCAGGCCTTGGTGGCCGTGGAGAGCGTGCCCGTGGAAGACTGTCTGGGGCGCGTGACGGCCCGCCCGGTCATGGCCAGGCTGAGCTCCCCCACGTACCACTGCGCGGCCATGGACGGCATCGCCGTCCTGGCCGAATCGACCTTCGCCGCGCGAGAGGGCAGCCCCGTGGTCCTCGAGCCGGGCACCGGGTTCGGCATGGTCAACACCGGCCACCCCCTGCCCCCCGGCTTCGACGCCGTGGTGATGATCGAACACGTGGTGTTCGACGACGACGGACGGGCGGTGCTGGAGACCCCGGTGGCCCCCTGGACCCACGTGCGCCGCATCGGCGAGGACATCGTGGCCACGGAACTGGTGCTGCCCAGGCGGCGCAAGCTCACCCCCTACGACATCGGCGCGCTGCTCTCCTGCGGCGTCTGGGAGGCCGACGTCTACGAGCAGGTGCGCATGTCGGTGATCCCCACCGGCGACGAGGTGATGGACTACACCACCCGCCCCGAACCGGGCCCCGGCCAGGTGGTGGAGTCCAACTCGGTCATGCTCTGCGCCCTGGCGCGCTCCTGGGGCGTGGACGCGCGCAGGCGCCCCCCCGTGCCCGACAACATGGAGGCCCTGTCCCGGGCGGTGGAGGAGGCCCTCAACTCCCCGGCCCACATCGTGACGCTTTTGGCCGGGTCCTCGGCCGGAAGCAAGGATTTCACCCGCGCAGTCATGGAGCGCTTCGGCGAGGTGGTGGTGCACGGCATCCAGGCCATGCCAGGCAAGCCGTCGCTTCTGGGCGTGGCCCAGGGCAAGCTCCTGGTCGGCGCGCCGGGCTATCCGGTGTCCGCGGTGGTCTGCTTCGAGGAACTCCTGGCCCCCCTGGCCGCGTGGCTCACCCGCAGCGAGCCGCCCAAGCGGGCCACGGCCAAGGTACGCCTGGCCAAGGACGCGCCTTCACGGCCCGGACTCACGGAATTTTTACGCCTCGCCGTGGGACGGGTGGGCGACTCCTACTCCGCCCTGCCGCTCTCGCGCGGGGCCGGGCTCATCACCACCCTCACCCGGGCCCAGGCCGTGGCCAGGATCGCTCCTGACAAAGAGGGCGTGGCCCGGGGCGAGGAGATCACGGCGGAGCTTCTGGTCTCGCCCGACGAGCTGGAACGCACCCTGGTGGTGGTGGGCAGCCACGACATCACCCTGGACCTGCTGGCCGACGAGCTCATGCGCCTGGACAGCCCCATGCGCCTGGCCTCCAGCCACGTGGGCAGCCTGGGAGGCCTCGCCGCCCTGGCGAACGGATCGGCGCTGATCGCCGGATCGCACCTTCTGGACACCGCCACCGGCGATTTCAACTTCTCCTTCATCGATAAGCACCTGCCGGGCAAGCGCGTGGCGGTGATCAACCTGGCCATCCGCCACCAGGGACTCATCGTAGCCCAGGGGAACCCCAAGGGCATCCAGGACGTCTCCAGCCTCGCCAGCAAGGGCGTGCGCTTCGTCAACCGCCAGCGCGGCGCGGGCACGCGCATCCTGCTGGACTACCACCTGGACATGGCCGGCATCAGCCCCGACCAGGTGCACGGCTACGCTCAAGAAGAGATGACCCACATGGGCGTAGCCGCCAACGTGGCCAACGCCGGGGCGGACTGCGGCCTGGGCGTGTTCGCCGCGGCCAATGCCCTGAAGCTCGACTTCGTTCCCCTGGCCCGGGAGCGCTACGATCTGGTGATGCTCGAGGAGAGCCTTACGGAGCCACGCATCCAGGCGCTTCTGAAAGTGATCGGGAGCGAGGCGTTCAAGGCCAAGGTCGAGGCCCTGGGCGGCTACGAGACCCCCTGGACCGGGCAGCGCATGCAGCCCGGGCAGGGTCTGCCGCCGGACAACGTGGACGTGGGCAACTAAGCCCCGCCGGTCAGGGATAAACCCAACGCGGCGGCGCGCCCCCCGGGCCCCCGCGGCGCTTTTTCGTCCGGCCGGTGGGGCGCGATCAGCCCATGTATTTCGCCCACAAGGCCGACAGCGGCATCACCAGAAACAGCGACGGGATCATGTTGGCCACGGCGAACTGCTTGATGCCGCAGATGCGAAACCCCGTGGCCAGCATGATGAGCCCGCCGCAGGCGGAGAAGTCCGCCACCATGGCCGGGGTGGCCAGGGGCATGATGAAGGCGGCCCCGAAATAGAGCGCGGCCTGGATGGCAAACTGCGGCACCACCAGGGTGGCCACGGTGTAGCCGAGCGACGCCGCGAAGATGGCCGAGGTGAACAGGTCCAGGATGGCCTTCACGATGAGAAGCGTGGGGTCGCCGGTCATGCCCTCGCTCATGGCCCCGAAGATGCCCGTGCCGCTCACGCAGAAGAGCACCATGATGGCCACGAACTTCTCCAGGAATTCGTCGTGGCTCAAATCTCCGGACGGTTTGGAGATCTTTTCGATGAGTTTGCGGGTTTTAGCCGCGATCTTCTGGACGCCGGTTTCCAGGTGGACGAGCTCGCCCAGGATGGAACCCAGAACCAGGGCCAGCACCATGGGCGGCAGGGACTTCACCTTGACGATCATGGCCACGCCCAGCCCCATGGAGGCGCAGCCGAAAACCATGGGCATGCGGTTGCGCAGGTTTTTGCTCAGGCGCGAGCCGAGCATCGCCCCGCCCAGGCTGCCCGCCAATACCGAAACCCCGTTTACGTAGGGACCTAGCATACTCTCTCCTTTGGACGCGGGCGGACACCGAAATCCATCCCCGCCGCGCAGGCCGCCTTACTCCTCAAGAGCTCGACGCGGCAAGGATTTGTGTTCCTAACGGCCTGAAAACGCCCCCGCGCCTAGCCTTTCAACACCTCGTAAAAACAGAGTTTCACCAGCATTACCATCTTGTCAGCATGGCCTTCCCCACGCGCCTTGCGGTGGATTTTTCGGACCGATTGAAGTAAGGGGTCTGTCTGCGGCCGTCCGGCCGTTTTCATCGATATTCCCATTGCCTTTTCGAAGGAGAGTTCATGCCCGCCGCCAAAGTCCCCGCCGATCTTCCCGTGCCCAATCTGAACCAGAACGCCAGGCTCGTGCTGGCCAAACGCTACCTGCGCAAAGGCCCCGACGGCGCACCCATCGAGGACGAGCAGGGCCTGTTCTGGCGCGTGGCGCACTCCATCGCCTCGCGGGAATCCGCCTACGCCGGGTCATCCTGGAAGGCGGACAAGCTGGCCCGGACATTCTACGACCTGATGACCTCCTTCAAGTTCCTGCCCAACTCGCCCACGCTCATGAACGCGGGCACCGACCTGGGCCAGCTGGCCGCCTGCTTCGTGATCCCCGTGGGCGACTCCATGGACGAGATCTTCGACGCGGTGAAGCACGCGGCGCTCATCCACAAGTCCGGCGGCGGCACCGGGTTCTCCTTCTCCCGGCTTCGCCCCACCAACTCCCGGGTGGGCTCCACCGGCGGCGTGGCCTCGGGGCCGGTCTCCTTCATGCGCATCTTCAACACCGCCACCGAGCAGGTGAAGCAGGGCGGCACCCGGCGTGGGGCCAACATGGGCATCCTGCGCGTGGACCATCCGGACATCCTGGAATTCATCCGCTGCAAGGAGCGCGAGGGCGACCTCAACAACTTCAATATTTCAGTGGCCCTGACCGAGGCCTTCATGCAGGCCGTGGAGGACGACGAGCCCTACGACCTGGTGGCCCCGCACACCAAGGAGGTGTTTGGGCAGCTCAAGGCCCGCGAGGTGTTCGCCATCCTGGTGCAGAAGGCCTGGGAGTCCGGCGATCCGGGCATCATCTTCCTGGACCGCATCAACCGCGACAACCCCACTCCGGCCGTGGGCGAGATCGAATCCACCAACCCCTGCGGCGAGCAGCCCCTGCTGCCCTACGAGGCTTGCAACCTGGGTTCGCTCAACCTGGCCCTCATGACCCGCGACTCCCGCGACGGCGTGGACTGGGACGAACTCAAGCGCGTGGTGCACCTGGCCGTGCGCTTCCTGGACAACGTCATCGACGCCTCGGTCTACCCCCTGGACCGCATCACGGAAATGGTGGGCGCCAACCGCAAGATCGGCCTGGGCGTCATGGGCTTCGCGGACCTTCTGTACCAGCTGAACATTCCGTACGACTCCCACGAGGCCCTGAACCTGGCCGAAAAGATCATGGACTTCATCCAGACCGAGTCCAAGGCGGCCTCCAAGGTTCTGGCGGAAGAACGCTCTCCCTTCCCCAACTTCCCCGGCTCCGTGTTCGAGGGCCGCAAGCAGGGACCCTTCCGCAACGCCACCACCACCACCATCGCCCCCACCGGCACCCTGTCCATCCTGGCCGGATGCTCGTCGGGCATCGAGCCGCTCTTCGCGCTCTCCTTCGCCCGCCACGTCATGGACGGCGAGAAGCTGGTGGAGTCCAACCCCTATTTCGAGACCGCGGTGAAGGCCGCCCAGTGCCACTCCCCCAAGCTCATGGAGGAGGTGGCCGCCAAGGGCTCCATCGCGCACATCAGCTACATCCCAGAGGAAATCCGGCGCACCTTCGTCACGGCCATGGACATCGAGCCCGTCTGGCACCTCAAGATGCAGGCCGCCTTCCAGAAGTTCACGGACAACGCCGTGTCCAAGACCGTGAACCTGCCCAACTCCGCCACCCAGGAGGATATCCACAAGATCTACTGGCTGGCCTACGAGCTGGGCTGCAAGGGCGTCACCGTGTACCGCGACGGCTGCAAGTCCGCCCAGGTGCTGTGCACCGGCGACGGTTCCAAGCAGGAGAAGCCCGACGAACGCAAGGAGTCCAAGGTCCGCCACCGCCCCGACGTGTGCTACGGCTTCACCCAGAAGGTGAAGACCGGCTACGGCGACCTCTACCTCACCGTGAACGAGGTGGACGGCAAGCCCTTCGAGATGTTCGCCACCATCGGCAAGTCGGGCCGCTCCATCACCGCCAAGGCCGAGGCCATCGGCCGCCTGGTGTCCCTGGCCCTGCGCTCCGGCGTGGACGTGGCCGACGTGGTGGGGCAGTTGAAGGGCATCGGCGGCGAGAACCCGGTGTTCCAGAAGAAGGGCCTGCTTCTCTCGCTGCCCGACGCCGTGTCCTGGGTGCTGGAGAACCGCTACCTCCAGGGCCGGGCCAAGGCCGAGGACTTCCAGTCCCTCAATGTTCCCACCTGCCCCGAGTGCGCCGAGGAGCTCGTGTTCGAGGAAGGCTGCTACGTGTGCAAGGCCTGCGGCTTCACCAAGTGCGGCTGATGCGGCGGTAGGCAATGATCTCGGCCGTCCAGCTGACCCACGCCTTCTCGGACCACCTCGCCCTGCGCGCGGTGAGCTTCCGGGTGGCCAAGGGGGAGTTCGCCTTCCTCACCGGCCACTCCGGCGCGGGCAAGACCACGCTGTTGCGCCTGCTGCACGGCGACCTTCCGCTGCAGCGGGGCAAGGCGCGCGTTGCGGGCTACGACCTGGGCTCCATCAAGAAAAGCCGCCTGCCGTATTTGCGCCGCGACGTGGCCGTAGTCTTCCAGGACTTCAAAATCCTCCTGGACCGCACCGTGGAGGAAAACGTCCGCCTGCCCCTGGAAGTGTCCGGCATGGCCTGGGACCAGATCAAACGCCGGGTGGATTCGGTGCTTTCCTCCCTGCACCTGACGCGCATGGCGGGGCTCGATTGCGCCAGCCTGTCCGGCGGCGAGCAGCAGCGCGTGGCCATCGCCCGGGCCATGGCCGGAGGCCCCAAGGTGATCCTGGCCGACGAGCCCACCGGCAACCTGGACTGGAACATGGCCCAGCGCCTCATGGAGGTGTTCAAGCAGTTCCACGCCCACGGCGTGACCATCCTCATGGCCACCCACAACCAGGACATCGTGCGATCCACGCCGCAGGCCAGGGTGCTCAGCCTCGAGGCGGGGTTCCTGCTCTCCGGGGGCACCGACGACGAGACCGCGGAACAGGACGACGACGCGGACGGCCCCGGCGTGAACCCTGAGGACTGGCGGCCATGACCCTCTTCAAACGCGCCCTGTCCCGGGCCTTCACCCAGATCGTCCGCAGCCCGGGGCTGCACGCCATGTCCGCCCTGGCGCTCGGGCTTACCTGCTTTTTGGCCGGGGCCTTCGGCATGTTCCTGACCAACCTGGACGAATACCTCCAGGCCCACCAGGGGCACGCCCAGTTCCAGATATACTGGAAGCCCGGCTCGGACCTGGCCGCGGTGCGCAAGCAGTGGGACGCCATCCGGGCCATGCCCGGCGTGGACGAGTTCGTGGGCTTCACCCCGGACCAGGCCCTGGAGAGCCTGAAGAAATCCCTGGGCACGGGCTTCGACTTTTCCTGGATGGGGAATGTGAGCCCCCTGCCCGCCACGGGGCTGGCCTCGCTTCGCGTGCTGAGCGAAGACATGCGCCAGCCGCAGATATTCCTGGAGCGCCTGAAGGCCCTGCCGGGCGTGGACAAAGTGCGCATCAACCCCATGCAGCTGGACGTGGCCACAGCCCTGCGCGGGCTTTCGGTCACGGCGCTCATCCCCCTGTCGCTGTCTTTGTCGCTGGCCATCGCCGTGGTGGCCTACTTGGCGGCGCGGCTGTGCCTGGAGGGCCGCCGGGCCGAGGTTGAGATCATGCGCCTGGTGGGCGCTCAGGAATGGTTTGTGCGCCTGCCCTGGGCGGTGAGCGCGGCGATGACCGGACTTGCCGGCGCCGGCGCCGGGCTTGCGGCCCTGCGAGCGGTGCAGTTCTTTCTGTCCGGAGTGCTCTACGAGCCGCCCCTGTGGATCAAGCTCGGCCCCCTGCCCCTGGAGGAGACGGCGGCCATGGCCCTCATGGCCGTGGTCATGTCCGCCCTGGGCGGTTGGCTGGCCGCCAGGGAGTAGCCGTGGCGGGGCGCGGCAGGCTGGTGGCCTGGTTCGGCAGGGAGTACTTCGCCGGGTCCCTGGCCGAATCCGGCTGGCGGCTTTCCATCCACTCCTACCACGAGCCCCGGATCTTCACCTGGGAGCAGATCACGGCCCTGTGCGGCGGCGCGCCCGACGTGCTGGTGCTGGGCGACCGCAGCCATCCCCCGCCCTTCCTCGGCCTGGAAAACTATCCCTGCCTCACGGTCTTCTACAGCGTGGACAGCCACATCCACGCCTGGCATCCCCTCTACGCCCAGGCCTTCGACGCCTGCCTGGTGGGCCTCAAGGACGACCTGCCCCGCTTCGCGGAGGGCCGCCTGGCCCTTGATCGCCTGCTCTGGAGCCCGGCCTACGCCCCCAACCGGGAGCTCATGCCCTGGACCCCGGCCGAGCCCGAGTGGGACGTGCTCTTCGCGGGCACGGTGGACCCGCAGACCACGCCGGGCCGGGCCGCCTTCCTGGAACGGCTTTCGCGCGTGCTGCCGGGGCTCGCGGTGCGCCGGGGCGACTTCAAGGACCTTTTCCCGCTCGGGCGGGTGATCCTCAACGTGGCCGAGCGCGGCGACCTCAACTTCCGGGTGTTCGAGGCCCTGGCCATGGGCAAGCCCCTGCTCACCCCCGTCATAGGCAACGGCTTTCCGGAGCTTTTCCAGGACGGCGTGGACCTCATGGCCTACGCCCCGGACGACGAAGCGGACTGCGCGGCCAAGGCGCGCCTGCTGCTGGATAATCCGGAGAGGGCGGCGGCCATGGGCGCGGCCGGGATGGCCAAGGTGGACGCCTTCCATCGGGCCTCCCACCGGGCGGCGGCCTGCGGGCGTTTCCTGGCGGATTTGCTGGACAGGGGGAACCGGGAACGGCTGGCGCTGGCGGACGAGCTGCGCCGCTCGGTGCTCAGGCCCCTGCACCTGCACTGGGCCGAGGCGTCCGAGGACCCGCTCCTGAAGGCGGCCTATCTGCGCGAGGCCCGGCGGGGCTCCTGACCGCGCCCTCTAGGGATTCAGGACACGGTGCAGCGCCTCCAGCAGCTGCGCGAGGTCCACGGGCTTGGAGACGTAGTCGTCCATGCCCGCGGCGATGAAATTCTCCCGGTCCCCGTTCATGGCGTGGGCGGTCAGGGCGATGACCGGCACGTTTGCCTTCTCCCCGAAGCGGGCTTTGTCGCGGATCGCCGCCACGGCCTGAAGGCCGTCCATTTCCGGCATCTGGATGTCCATGAGCACCGCGTCGATGCTTTCGCGTTCCAGTACCTCCAGGGCTTCGCGCCCGTTAGAGGCGATGTGGACCGTGAATCCCCGGTTCTCGAGCATGCGGCGCATGGTCATCCGGTTGATGGCCTCGTCCTCGGCCAGCAGCACGCTCTGGTGGGAGAATCCCGGAACCGGCTTGGCGACCCTTTCGGGCGCCCGCACGGGTACCGCCTCCTCCAGGGGGATGTCGAAGCGGACGGACGTGCCGTGCCCCTTCTCGCTCTCCATGCGCAGCGAGCCACCCATGAGATTCACCAGCCGCTTGACGATGGACAGCCCCAGGCCCACGCCGTGCCGGAGCCTGGTGTAGGAGCCGTCACCCTGGATGAACGGTTCGAAGAGCTCCGCCAGCCGGTCCTTGGCAATGCCCAGGCCCGTGTCGGAGACGGTGAACGCCAGCTTGCCGTCTTGCCTGTCCACGTCCACGCCGACACGGATTTCCCCCGACGGCGTGAACTTGACCGAATTGCCAACCAGATTGAACAGCACCTGGCGCAGCCGCGCGAAATCGCCCTGCACCGCCGGGGGCACGTCCGGGCTTAAATCCAGGACCAGCGCCAGCCCGGCCTTCCTGGCCTCCTCACCGAAGAGATCGCCCACGGCGGCGAGCAGGTCGGACGGCTGGAACACCTTCTTGACCATGGCCAGTTTCCCGGCCTCGATCTTGGAGAAATCCAGGATGTCATTCAGGACCGTCAGCAGGCTTTGGCCCGATTTCAGGGCCGTCCCCACGAATTCCCGCTGCTGCGGGTCCAGGGGCGTCTCCTCCAGCACCTGGAGCATGCCCAGGGTGCCATTCAGGGGTGTGCGTATCTCGTGGCTCATGTTGGCCAGGAATTCGCTTTTCGCCCGGCTGGCGGACTCGGCCTGCTCCTTGGCGGCGAGCAGGTCCGCCTCAATGCGCTTCTGCTCCGTGATGTCCCGGTTGCAGCCTCTTCGTCCGAGGTACTGTCCGTCCTGGCCGTACACCGGCTCGCAGGTATGGCTGATCTGGATGGTCATCCCGGAGCGGTTGAAGATGCGAAGCTCTATTTCGCCATGGGCCCGCCCCTTGTCGCCGTCCTCGCGCAAATGGGCGTCCCAGGACTCCAGGTCGTCCGGGTGCACGATATCCCGGATGGTCGGCCCTCCAGGGGAGGTGAACTCCCTCGGGGAATAGCCGCTGATGCGCTCGCAGGCCGGAGACACCCAGCGGCAGGCTCCGTCCGGCCCGGCCCAGTATTCCCAGTTGTAGGAGTTGTCCGCGACGATCCTGAAGATGCGCTTGCGTTCCTTGAGCAGCTTCTCGGCCTCCCTGCGCCGCCGCTCCTCGGCCTCGCGCTCCTCGGCCCTGAGCCTGAGCAGGTCGGAGGCGCTCTCCAGGGCTCGGGCCACCTCGTCGGTCTCGGCCAGGCCAGCCCCCGCGGGCGCCACCGCCTCGCCGCGCCCCAGGGCCAAGGCCGAGGGGACGAGCGACTGGATGGAACCGGCGATGCCCCGTCCCACCCCCATGGCCAGCGCCAGCCCGATGACGGACAACAGGGCGGTGCCGCTGAGGGTCCAGCCGAGCCAGGTCCACAGCTCGGACATCATCACCGATTCGGGCACGCTGACGGCCACGGTCCAGCCCGTCACGGGCGAACGGCTGAAGCACAGAACGATGGGCAGCCCCTCCAGGTTCCTGCTCTCCAGCATGCCCTCGTCCAGGTCCCGCGCCGCCCGGAGCCTGCTGCCGGGAGGCAGGGGCTTGCCCACGGACTGCTCCGGATCGAGGGTTCTGGCCACGATCACGGAGTTCGCGTCCACAATGGTGCCCACCCAGTCCGCAGGAAACTGCTGCAGGGCCAGGATAGAATCGAAACGGGACGACGGCACGCTCATGCCCAGGTCGTAGACCACGCGGTCCCCGTCCTTCACGGGCGCGTCCACGCTGATGAGCGCACGGCCCGTGACAGCCCCCTTGAACAGCCCGGATATGTTCGGCACGCCCGTCTCGAACACCCGCCGCACGCCTTCAGGATTGTTGCGTTTGGGCAGGGGGGCGCCGAAAGGCAGATAGGAGTTGATGATTTGCTGGCCGGACACGTCCGCCATGATGATGTCGGAGCCCGGGTAGGACTGGAGCACCTCGCGGACCTGCGCATGGAAGGCGGCCATGTCGCCCGTGTCCAGGGAGGGTGACGTGGCCAGGGCCGTCAGCGCGGCCTGGATGCTCACCAGTTCCCGGTCGACCACCAGGGAGAGCGCCCGGGCCGTTTCCAGCATGTGGCGCCCGATGAGCGCCCGCTTGTTCTCGAACGAGTAATGGACCAGGTAGCCCGCGCTGATCCACACCGGGAGCACGCAGACTGCAACCAGACAGGCCAGTCTGAATGTGATGGTCCTGAAACGGCTCGTCCAGGAGTGTGCGCGGGGCATAATACGTCGCTCTCGAGACCGTTGGGTTGTTCGGTGCGCACCCACAGGGGAAAACCCCATTGATATCTTATAATTTGTGAATCAGATACGATGGCAGGTCAAGCGTAAACCCGCCTTTGCGGCGTCGCCTTCCCGGAGCGGATCTCTGGCCGGCGGACGTTCGCCTCCGGGCCAGGTCCTTCCCGAACCCGCACCCCCGCCACGAAAAATCCCCCCGCGCCTCACGGCACGGGGGGATGGGAACACTCGCCGGGGATCGTCCCGGCCTCACACCGCCTCGCTCAGGGGAGCGCCCTTGCCGTAGCGTTCCTCTCCCAGGCGGGCCAGCTCGGGACTCGGGATATGGCTGGAGATGTTGGTGGCGGTCTGCTTCACGGTATGGCACGCCTTGCAGGCCGGCAGCGGATCAAGGGAGTTGACCCGCTCGCGGGCCACCACGCGGGCCGGGTGGTTCCAGACATCAAAGAAGCTGGAGTCGTTCAGGTTCCCGCAGTTGCCTCCCCCGCCGCAGCACAGGTTCACGGCGCCGTCGTAGCGGACGAAGATGGTCTTCCACGGCTCGCGGCACATGGCGGAGGTGCGGTCCTGGTGCACGGCCTGCGCCGCCTGGGCGGCCAGCTCCGAGAACATGGGCGGGCGCTCCAGGCGCACCCCGGCGGCCCGGGCCATCTCGATGGCCTTGAGCATGTGGTGGTCGGCGTACTCCTGGTGGAAATAGAGCGATTCCTCGAGCATGTGCTCGTGGTGGATGGTGCAGGTGGACACGTAGATGGAGTCCACGCCCAGGTTTCCGGCGATGACGGCCAGCTTCCCGAGCTCCGCGATATTGGAGCGCATAGCCACGAACCCCAACTGGATGGAAGGCAGGTGCACGCCCCGCCTGAGCTTGAGCTCCGAGAGCGCCGCGATGTTGCCCAGCACCTTAAGGAAGTTGCCGCCCCTGATCTTCTGGTAGGTCTTGGGGGTGGCGGCGTCCAGGCTGATCTTCACCTGGGAGAGCCCGGCGTCGAGGAGCATCTCGCGCTTCTTCTCGGTCAGGAGCGACCCGTTGGAGACCATCCACAGCTCGCACCCGGCCTGCGAGCCCGCCCGGAGCAGGCGCTCCAGATGGGGGTACATCAGGGGCTCGCCCCCGGTGATGAAGAGCGTGCGCGCAAACGGCAGCACCTCCTCCAGCCGCGACAGGGCAAGCTCCGAGAGCTCCTTGTCCGAGTCGCGCTCGGACTCGGCGCACATGACGCAATTGTAGTTGCACTTCACCAGGGGCATCACGGTGATGAATTCCGGGAAGGAATTCACCCGGCCCACGTGGCTCGTCATGTAGACGCTGTTGGCCAGCTCGTTCAGGTCCTTGATGTTCTGGGCGTATTGCATGTGGTTCTCCGTGTTTCCCGCGCGCTTCAGGACGCGGCCCTGACGGGGGCCAGCTCGCCGGCCAGGATCCTGTCGGCCAGGGGCCTGGAAAAATGGGTGTAGATGGCGTCCGGCTTCTGCATCTTGCCGAAACAGTTCCGGCAGTATCCGGGCTTGTTTTCCCCGTTGACCGCGGCGCGAAGCCCCGTAAGATTCGCTCCGTTCCAGATTTCCATGAATTCCGAATTGTTGAGGTTGCCCATCACCGGGGCTCCGCCGCAGCATATCTGGCACTCCCCGTCCATGTTCACCATGAGAAGCCGCCAGGGCTCGGAACAGCTGGCGAACACCCGGGTCTCCTCGATGTCCCGGACGCCGAAGGGCGCGGGCAGGTTGATGGGGATGCCGATCTGCTTGGCCGCCGCAGCCGCCTTGTGCATGCACTCGTCGGCATAGTCCTGGTGGAAGTAGAGCGATTCGTGGATCCAGTCCTCGCGGGTACAGTTCATGTAGTAGACGTTCACCTGGTAGATGCCGATGGAGTCCGCCAGGGCCAGGAGCTTGGGCAGCTCGCCCACGTTGGACTTCTGGGCCACGAAGTTGAACTCCAGGATGGGCCACTGCACGCCGTGGGAGAGCTTGAGCTTGGAGAGTTCCAGCACGTTGTTCACGAAGCGCATGAAGTTGCCGCCCCGGATGTACTTGTAGGTGGCGGCGCTTCCCGCGTCGGCCGAGAGCTTGATGTTGAAGACCTGGTTCTCGATGATGAACTGGCGCATGGCCTCGTCCATGAGCGCGCCGTTGCTGGTGATGCGCACCTTGGTGGAGGTCTGGTTGGCCAGGGCCACCGCGGCCTTGAAGTGCGACCAGATCATGGGCTCGCCGCCGATGATCTGCATGGTGTCGGCGAAATAAAAGGCGTCGCGCAGCTTCTCCACCATTTCCCAGGGCATCTCCCGCTTGTCGTAATGCCCCTGGAAGCACATGCGGCAGCGGTAGTTGCAGTTGAAGGTGGTGGTGAGCATGATCTCCTGGGGGAAAGTGGGCACTTCCGCCACCTGGTTGGCGACCATGGAAGGGTACAGGGCGTTGTTCATTATCGTGGTGTGCTGAGGATAACGCACGGCTGTCTCCTTAGGCCGCCTGGGGGCGGATGTATTGCAGCAGGTTGGTGTCGAGAGCGCCTTGAATGACTCCGGCGGCGCGCGGCAGGCAGGCGGCCAGAAAGCCCACGGCTTCGGGGAAGAGCCCCGTGCAGGAGGCCACCGTGAGCCAGGTCATGTCCGTGAGTTCCCGCCCGGCCCGGTCCAGGCGTTCGCAGGCCGCCAGGATGTCCTCCATGGCGTCCAGGTGGTGGGCCGGAGGGACCTTGAGGTCCTCGGGCGTGGCCACCGACCCGCCAGCCACCATGAACCCGGTGCACTGGGCGTAGTCGTAGGGGACGAAGGGCTCGTGGCGCACGCCCTCCTGCCAACGGCTGAAGGCGCCCTCGAAAGCCGCCAGGCGGCCGGAGGCGAAATAGTGGGTGGAGATGGCCCGGGTCCAGTGGTGGAGCTCCATGCCGAGTTCCCGTCGCTGCGCCGCGGCCAGCCAGTCCGCCAGGAAAAGGTTGGAGCGCGTGGGCGTGAAGGCGCTCTGGGGGAAGTCCCAGTAGCTGTGGAACGCCTCGAAAATGCAGCCGTTCACCAGGAGGCCGCCGGGCGAGAGGATGCGAAACGTCTCGTCCGCCGTCCCGGCCTGATTGTCGGAGATGTTCAGGGCCGAGGAGGAGACGGCCAGATCCACGGAGCCGTCGTCGAAAGCGAAGGGGTCGGCGAAGTTGCACTCGCGGAATTCCAGGTTGGGAAGGCTGAATTTCTCGCGCGCCACCCGGAGCGATTCGCGGCTCACGTCCAGGCCCACCACCCGGGCCTCGGGAAAGCGCAAGGCCAGAGACCTGGCGGTCTGTCCCAGGCCGCAGCCCAGCTCCACGATCACGCGGGGTTCGCGGACCAGACGGGCCTCGATATAGGGCCGGAAAGTCTCGAAATGGTCCTGCACAGCCACGTAGCCGGTCTCGTGCCAGCGCTCCTCGGGCAGCGCCAGGAGCTGGTCCAGATGGCTGGTCACGGCCGCATGGTTGACGAAATACCATTTCTTGCGCAGGCGCACCGTGACGTCCGATTCTTGACGCTGCCTGGGCAGGGGACCCGCCACCTCGAAATAGGGCGTCAGCTCCACGGCTTCGTGGCGGCAGATCGACGACGCCTGGCCCAGGGCCAGGGAAAATTGTGCCGGATCGCCCCCGAGAACCACCCAGTCCACCCCGGGGAGGCACTCCAAAGGCGTTCCATCCTCTTGCGGATAGGACATGTCCTCCATGGTGGCCATGAGGGGAAAGACGTAGGGGGCGCGCCCTCGCCAGACCGAACCCGCCACGCGCAGGTCGAAGCAGGCCAGTTCGGGCAGCTCCAGGCGGGGCCGGAGCCTGCCCAGGCGCAGGGGCACGCCGCGCTCGGAGAGAACGGCGCGTACGGGCGCGAAGAATTCCTCGAGCCGGGCTGCGGGAATGAAGACTCTGTGGGTACGGGCCATCGGTCGGGCACCTCGCTGGCTATTTCCCCGGAGACGCAGGGGGCTGGCGCGGTGTGAATAGCAACATGCATGCCACCCGAGACGTCCGGTAGTGCGAGGCAGGCCGTGGGCCAGGGCCTGACACGCAACGGGAAAACCCGTATGCTAAAAAATCTTCACCCTTTGGCGCGAGGAGAGACGATGCCGACAGTGCAGGTTGCCTGGACCTATCTGATTTGCGCCGGCCTCTTCGAGATCGGCTGGCCGGTGGGACTGAAAATGACGTACACGCCGGGCAGAACCGTCCTGGGCGTGGTCATAGCCGTGGTGTGCATGGCCGTGAGCGGCTTTCTGCTGCTGCAGGCCCAGAAGGTCATCCCCATGGGCACGGCCTACGCGGTCTGGACGGGGATCGGCGCGGCCGGGACGTTCCTGGTGGGGCTCGCGTTCTACGGAGACCCGGCAGGCCTTTTGCGCATCCTCGGCGTGGCGCTGATCGTGGCCGGAGTGGCGGCCCTCAAGCTCGCCGCCTGACCCCTCACAGCGCCGCCCGGATGCGCCCCGAAGGGTCGCGAGCGGCCAGGGCCGCCTCGAAGGCCGCCGCCTTGCCTTTGGCCAGCGCCTGCTCGCGGGCCAGGCGCAGCTCGTCCAGGCCCGCGTCCACCCGGAAGGCCCGCAGGTCGGCAAGGCCCAGGGACATGCCCAGGCGGAAATCCTCGCGGTTTCGAAGCGACATCTCGGAGAGGTAGGCCATGCGGGCCAGCTCGCTTCCGGGCAGGTCGCGCAGCAGGGCCTCGGCTTTGCGCAGCACGGGCAGGTTGCCCGGCGTATGCGTCAGGCTCAGGAGGTAGCACTCGCTGGCCGTGGCCGGGAGGTGGCGTTGCGGATCGAAGGGGAATCCGGGCCGCCAGCGCCGGCCGCGGCGGGCCAGCCTGTCCCCCAGGACGGCGTATAGGCCGGCCGGGGTGACGGCCTCCCCGGCCGGTTCGCCTGAGGCGGCCGCGAACGCGCCAAACGCGGCCCGGGCCAGCTCGAATTTATCCTGGCGCAGGAACAGGACGCACAGGCACACCTGAAAAGAGACGTCGCCGGGGGCGAATCCGGCCGATGCGAGCAAGGCGGCCAGCGACAGGGCCTGCCGCGGCTGGCCGGCCCAAGTCAGCAGGCGAAGCGCCGCCGTGACGCATTCGGGATCGTCCTGGAATTCCTCCAGGAGGTCCAGGACATCCTCCAGGCGGCCGGGCAGAAGCGAGGATTCCAGGCAGTGCGCGGCGGCCAGGGCCAGCAGTCTGCGGTGCTCCCGGGCGCTCGGGGAGCGGGGCGCGGCCCGGTGGGCCAGCTCTCCCAGGGACACGAGTCTGTTTTCGGGCCGATGGTCGTGCCCGCAGCGCTCCCAGGCGGCCCGGCCCATCTTCTCGGCCAGCCCGTCCCGCCGGGAGTAGAAGGCCATGACCTCCAGAAGCTCCAGGCCGTCCTCGTAGGTGACGACCTCCCGGCCGGGCTCGAAGAGTTCCTCCAATCCGTTGTCGCGCGCGGGCTCCAGCACTAGGCAGCCCTGGGCCGTGGCCGCGAAAAGGCGGTGGGTGGTCTCCCCCAGGATGGATTCGTTGGGGGCCAGGCGGGCCTGAGCGTACACGCCGGGAACCTCGGGGTGGGGGATGTCCGTCTCCACCCGGATGGGATGCCGGGACAGAAGCAGTTCCGTGAACATGCGCCGAAGCGGCCGAAACTGCGTCACCCGCCCCACGAAGGCTGCGCCGTGCGCTCTGCGGGAGTGAGGAACCCACGGCCCCGGGGTCTCGCTCCAGGTGATCCAGGCGGCGGGGCCCGCGCAGGCCTGGGCCAGTGGCCCGGCCTGCGCCTTCTGGGTACTGGCCACGGCGTCGAACAGTCCGGCGTAAGGGGCCTGCCAATAGTGGTTCAGGTGCGGGTCCCTGCTCCAGAACAGCTTGGGGCAGCGGAACTTCTCCAGGCCTTTGAGCAGGGTGCGCGGGGCGAGCACCTCGTCCTGGATGATGACGTCCGGGGTGACGCCCCGGGTTTCAAGTTCGGCGGCCAGATCAAAAATGCCCGGACCGGGAGTGACGATGAGCGTCTCGAAGGGCAAGGCGTCCAGCCAGGCGGCCAGGCCCGGGGAGACGTAGACGGCGAGGGGCCGCGCGCCGCTCATGCGCGTGCGGCGGCCCCGGCCAGCTCGGCGAAGCGGAAGCAGCTGGCGAGGTGGTCGTTCACGATGCCGGCCGACTGGAGGTAGGCGTAGACGCTGGTGGACCCCACGAACTTGAACCCCCTGGATTTCAGATCGCGGCTCACGGTGTCGGACAGCGGGGTCACGGCCGGGACCTGGTCCACGCGCTCCCAGGCGTTGACCACGGGACGGCCGTCCACGAAACCCCAGAGATAGTCCGCGAAGCTGCCGAAGCTGCCCTGCACCGCCAGAAAGGCCCGGGCGTTCAGGGGCGCGGCCTCCACCTTGAGGCGGTTGCGGATGATGCCCGGATCGGCCAACAGGCGCGCGTGCTCCTTGGGACCGTAGGCGGCCACCACCTCGGGGATGAAGCCTCCGAAGGCCCGGCGGAAGCCCTCGCGGCGTTTGAGGATGGTGTACCAGGACAGCCCGGCCTGGAAGCCCTCCAGCACCAAAAGCTCGAAGAGCGCCCGGTCGTCGCGAAGCGGCGTGCCCCACTCCCGGTCGTGGTAGTCCACATAGAGGGGGTCGGAGCCCGGCCAGGGACAGCGCACCCTTGCGTCCGGGCCGTCCGGATGCGGACCCGCAGCCGCGCTCACGCGCCTTTCCCGGCCAGGTACAGGTCCATCTTCTCGGAGAAGAGGTACAGGCAGTCCACCATGAAGGCGTATTCGGGACACTCCTGCCGCCACAGGGCCATGACGTCCTTGAGCTGCGCCCTGGCGGCCTCCACCTCGGCCACGGTGTCGGCGTTGTTGATAGCGGCCAGGAGTTCCAGGTATTCATCGGAGGAAAAGGCCGTGAGCACCGCCCGGCTGATGCGCTCCTTGTCGAGCCCGTCCCAGACTCCTTTCATGATCGCTCCTTGATTTTCAGATGGTTGACCAACGGGCCGCGAGGTTCCCTCCCGGCGCGTTTGGGACTATACTCGGGCCATGCCCGAAGCACAGTACGCCAAGAACCCCGGGAGGTCCATGTGGCCGCGCCAGGCGACGTTCTCATAAGCGTGGTGACGCCCAGCCGGGGCGACCGCCCGAACGCCCTGGCCCTGGCGGCAAGGAGCCTGGACGAAGCCGCCGCGAACGCCGTTTCCGCCGGGCTCATGCGGCCGGGGCAGGTGGAATGGCTGGTGGGATTCGACGGCGTCAAGGGCGTACGGCCCGAAACGACAGTGCCCGCAACCTTCGTGGACTTTCCCAAGAGCGGCAACTTCGGCAACTACATCCGCGACCGCCTGATCGGGCTGGCCCGGGGGGCGCGCCTGATGTTCCTGGACGACGACAACGCGCTGACCCCGAACGCCCTCGCGAGCTTCCTGTCGCATCCGGAGGTCGAGATGGTCATCGCCCGCATCGACGTGGGCCGCGCCTTCGACATCCCCTACCTCCCCCGGCCCGGCACCGCCGAGGAGGCCGTGCGCCAGGGCAACATCGACCCCCTGTGCCTGTGCCTCTCCCGGGATCTGGTCGCGGGACGCGGCCGGGGTTGGGGCGGGGAAGGCGGCTACGAATCGGATTTTTTGAACATCCGCCGCTATTTCCAGCGCGCCCGAAGCGTCGCGCGCATCGACGACGTGGTGGGCGTGTACGATGCGGGCCGGGGACTGGACCCCGAGGGAGTCAACCCCCGCCAGGCCAAGTCCGGGGACCGGACCTCGGACTGAACGCGGCCGCGCGCCCCACGCGGCGGCACCCGGAGCGTCATGTTCATCCTCGACCACAACTCCCCCGACCCGCTCTACGCGCAGCTCGCCAGGCAGATCAGAGAACGGGTGCTGTCCGGCCGGTTGCCTGCGGGCGCGAAGCTCCCGTCCGTCAGGGACCTGGCCGCGGAGCTTTCGGTCAGCCGAAACACGGTGGAGAACACCTACCTGGAGCTTACCGCCGAGGGGTACGTTCACGCCCGGGCCCGAAGCGGCTATTTCGTGTCCGCCCTGGACCACGAAGCCCCTCCCCCGACCGCGAAGCGAAAGCTGCGAGGGCCGGACGCCGCACCCGGGGCGGATCCGGGGGCCGGGCCGCCCTGCCGCTACGATTTCCATCCGGCCAAGCTCGACCCGCACAGCTTCCCCGCGCCGCTGTGGCGCAAGTATTACCTGGAATGCCTGCGCGAGAGCTCCGGCGAACTGGCCCGCTACGGCGACGGGCAGGGAGAACGGGAGCTTCGCCAGGCCGTCCGGGAGTACCTGGACCGCTCGCGCGGCGTGGCCTGCTCTCCGGAGCAGATCGTGGTCTGCTCCGGGCTGCAGCACGCCCTGGGCATGGCCGCGACCCTCGTCAAGGACACGCACCCCAGGGTGGGCGTCGAGAACCCGGGCTATTTCCTCCCCCGGTCCGTTCTGCGCAACAACTCCCTGGAGGTGGTCCCGGTCGCCGTGGGCCCCGGCGGCATGGACATCGACGCTTTGAAGGACAGCGGGAGCCGCGTGGCCTACGTCACCCCCTCGCACCAGTTTCCGCTGGGCCACGTCATGCCCGTGGGCACCCGGCTTAAGCTCATCGACTGGGCGCGGGCGGGCGGCAACGTCATCATCGAGGACGATTACGACAGCGAACTGCGCTACCAGGGAAAGCCCATCCCCTCGCTGCAAGGGCTTCATCCGGAGGGGGACATCATCTACCTGGGCACGTTCTCCAAGATTCTGTCCCCGGCGCTACGCCTGAGCTACATGGTGCTCCCCCGCTCCCTGCTTGCCCGCTACCACGAGCTTTTCCGCCACTACCAGGCCCCGGCTTCGCTCCTGGAACAGCGGACCCTGGCCAGGTTCATGGCCCAGGGCCACTGGGACCGGCACATCCGGCGCATGCGCACCGGCTGCAAGAAAAAGCACAACGCGCTCCTGCGCGCCGTGGACGCCCATTTCGGGGACAAGGCCGAGATCATCGGCCAGGGGGCGGGACTGCACGTGGTGTTGCGGATTCCCGGCATGGCCCTTGGCGAGCGGGAGCTGATCCGCCGGGCGGGCGTGGCGGGCATACGGCTGTTCCCGTTCTCCGAGACCCTGGACGGAGGCGGCGGCGCGGAAGGCCTGCTGCTCCTGGGATTCGGCTCCATGGCCCCCGAGGAGATCGACCGGGCCACGCGGCTGCTCGCCGGGATATGCCTCGGCCGGGACCTGCCGGACACGGACTGAGGGGCGACCGCGCCTCAAGCGCCAGCCTGACCTGGAAGCGCTCCCAGCGCCCCGACCGTCTGTCCCCATATCTTTTTTCGAAACTGCACCTGTCATTCCCCGCGGATTTCTCTACAACGCATCATGACGCCCGGGCCGCACCGGCGAGCCTTCACCGCCTGATCCTGCCAGGGAACGGGCGCGATCCCGCCAGGCATGTGCGCGCGGCGTCGTTTCCAAACAACGAATTGAATGGAGAGTACGGTTATGATTCCTGAAAAAATGCTCGAGGTCATAAAGAACGAAGGCGTGGCGGCCATCGCCACCCAGGGCGAGGACGGCCCGCACTTGGTGAACACCTGGAACAGCTACCTGAAGGTCATGGACGGCGGCCGCATCATCGTCCCCGCCGGGTATTACCACAAGACCGAAAAGAACGTGGCCCACGACAACCGGGTGCTGATGACGGTGGGAAGCCGCAAGGTGACCGGGAAGAACGGCCCCGGCGCGGGGTTTCTCATCCGGGGCACGGCCGCCTTCGAGACCTCGGGACCGCATTTCGAGGCCGTGGCCAAATTCAAGTGGGCCCGGGCCGCGCTGGTGATCACGGTCACGTCGGTGGAGCAGACCCTCTAGCCACGGCAGGCGTTTCCCGGGCGACCGGGGATTGAAACAACGGCCGGGAGCGGACGGATCGTATCCGCCCGCTCCCGGCCGAAATTTTTTGGCGCATGGCTGCGCTGCGGCCCCCAGAATCCACAGGCCCGAGAGATTCGGGCGGCCGCAGCGGCGCGCTGGATCCAAGGCCGGTGCCGCATGGGCCCCGTGCGCCGGTCACCCCGAGCGGCAGGAGCGCCCGGCAAAGCCGGCGCTACTGCCCGGCCTGCTCAGGCTGCTCGCAAGGCGTCAGCTGCCCCTTGGCCATCCAGGCCAGGGCTCCGGTGCTCGAATTCTCCGCGTACTCCATCACGATGGACGAGCCCTCGCTCACGTCGAAGCGCCAGGAGCGGTCTCCGCGCACGTTGGGCGGGCTCTCCAGGGGCGTTCCGTAGGTGTCGCTGAGCTTTGTCAAAAGAATCAGGTGGTTCACCTGTCCGTCGTAGCGGGTGAGCACCCCGGAGAGCTTGTCCTTGCAGAAAACGTAGACGATCTCGCGCATGTGCGCGCCCATGACGTCCATGTCGTCGTCGGGGACCGTGTAGTACTTGAGCTCCCCTTCCTGCTCGCGCAGGTCGGGCTCCTTGAGGGCCGTGAGCGGCGCGCCCCAGGGCAAGTTGCGGAAGCCGCCTTCGGGCGCCTTGGCGGACGCGCCCTTCTTGGACTTGCCCTTGGACGGATCTTTGCCCTTCTTGGACTTGGAGCCGCTCTTCGACTTGGATTTCGAGTCGGACTTGGATTTGGATTTCGACTGGGACGATTTTTTCGCGGAGTCCTCGGTCTTGGCCCAGGACGCCGGAGCGGCCAGCGCCAGGCAAAGGCCCAGGCACACGATGCGGATGAAGGTCTTCATGGAGGAAGCAAGTAGTAAAAGCCCGGCCCCGCATCAAGCGGTCCGGGCCTTAAAATTCGTTAACCATGGTTTCCCCGTCCCGGGAAGGTCCACACCTCTCCCCCGGGGCCGCCGCGAGACTGCGGGCGCGCGCCTGAACCGCCGGACTCAGACCGCCTTGTCCAGGACGCCCTTGCCCATGCGCTTGATGTTCTCCGAGAGCTTGACCAGTTCGTCCTGGGGAATCTTGAGGATGACCTTCTTGCTCTGGGCGTCCGTCACCTCCACCTGCACATCGCCGGAGCTGTCGTCCATGGTCTTGAAGTGCAGGTTCACTCCCTTTCCCTCGAAGTAGACCTGGGCCTTCTTGAGCAGTTCCTCGGCCTGGCCCTTGTCCAGGGGATGGCCCGATGCGTCCTGGTCCTGGCCGTCCTGGCTCTCCACCGGACGGGCCTTTTCGTCCTGGTGCTTCACTGCGGCCGTAGCGCGCTCCTGATCCAACGCCGCCACCACGACGTCTTTCGGTGTTTCGGTCGGTTGTATGTTCATGGCCCACCCCTCCCTGGATGAAACCCAAACCGTTTTCCGGTTTCGACACCTTCCTTATCGGATATTCAGGGGCCGGACTTTAGCTTTCCGCCTTCCTTCGGCCGCCAATTGCGGAAAACGCAACGATATGTTAGAAAAACATAAATATTGGTCAATGGTTGCGAATGGTCACCCCAGGCGAGGCAGGACAATCATGGGCAACGCCGTAAACGCCCCCTGCTCTCCAGGCAGTGGTCCATCCGCAACACCGGCCAGGCCGGAGGCGCTCCGGCATCGACCTCGATCTGGAAGGAGTTTATTCATGCCGGCTCCTGAGGTGGTCTCGACGCGAAACGTTTCACTTTGCATCCTTGCGCTGTTTTTTTGTTTCTTTGCCTCGCCCGCGCGGGCTCAGCTGGCGATTACGACTCCAATCCTGACGTCCGCCCAAAATTTCAGAGATCTTGCGGGAATTTCGGCGAGCAATGGAGGGACCGGATTCGTCAACCCGGCCAGCAACTTCGGAGTGATGCGAACCGGGGTAATCTATCGGTCCGACCAACTGGGCTCTCTCAACACCGCGGACCTGGCAACCATCTCTCGGCTCGGCATCGGCCGGGATATCGATTTGCGAACCCCGGCAGAAATCAGTCAGACGCCCGATGTGGTTCCGATTGGAGCCGCGTATACCAACGTCAACATCTATGGCACTCCGGCTCCCGTGCCCGAGCCGCCGTTTACCGCTCCCCCCTCGGTTGCGATCAGTTTCATGCAGGCCGCTTACCAGTCATTTGTCACCGATCCGGTCCAGCGGGCGGGATTTCGCACCGTCTTGATCACCCTGGCCAATGACCCCCATGCCGATGTGTACCACTGTTCGGGCGGCAAGGACCGCACCGGCTGGACGTCCGCCATCCTCGAAAGCATCGCTGGCGTGTCGCCGGCGACCATCATGAACGACTATCTGGCCACCAACAGCTATACGGCCGCATTCATCACGTCTTCGCGGGCGGCCATCCTCTCGCAAGTGCCGGGAGCGAATCCGGCGACCGCCAATGCGCTGTTGGGGGTTCAGTCCAGCTATCTCCAGGCCGGGCTCGACCAGGTGATCTCCTCCTATGGGTCGATGTACGGCTATCTGACTCAGGGGCTGGGGCTCACCCTGGCGGACATCTACGTTCTGCGCGCCAAGATGGTGAACTACCTCATGTTGCCCGGGCAAGCCGGGTCAGCCGGAAACGCCGCCTCCGGCGCCGCTTTCCTGAATGCGTTGCAGAACTCCCCCCTGTCGGGCCGCTACACCAGCTACAATTACTATCTGCAGTCCGCCGTGGACGAGGGCACGCTCGGGGGCGTCCAGACGCAGGTCGGCGGCCAGGTGCATGCCGATGCCGCCTCGTATCTGCTGCGCCAGCCCCAGCGTATCGACGAGGCCATCACGCCCTACGCCAACGGCCGCGATCTCGGCGAAGGGCAGACCCGCGTCTGGCTGGCGGGCTTCGGGGGCAACTTCTGGTCCGATGGCCGCAACGGCGCTGCCCGCAGCACGGAGTACAGCGCCGGGTCGATCATCGGGGCCACGCGCCGCATCAACAATCAGGCCAGCGTCAATCTCGGCGTCGGCTACAATTGGGGGTCGGTCGCAAGCGCCGACGCCACCGCCACCATCAACACCGTTCTGGCCACGATTGGCGGACGGTACGGGTTTTCGGCCCTCGACGCCGGCCCGTATGTGGAGGCGCGCGCGGATGCAGGCTGGGTCGACTACCAAAGCAGACGCGGCCTGGGCGGAGGCCTGGGAACCGCCACCGGCAGTACCAACGGCGCCGTATACGGCGGCCGGGTTGGTCTCGGCGACGTTATTTACGCGGCTCCGTTCACCGTCGCCCTGCAGGCAGGGGTTCGCGTGTCCGGTGTATCCCTCGGCAGTTTCAACGAAAGCGGAAGTGACCTCGCCCTGCACGTCCATGGCATGGGCAAGACGTCTTCCAGCTTGCTGGCCGACCTGGAGGTCAGCCTTGATCGGCAACAACTCGGCGCCTGGACCATAGCGCCTGCCGTCACCCTCGGATACGAGCGGGTGCTCGGCAATCCCCAAGCCGAAAGCATCGGGACGCTCTACGGTCTCGCCGTGAGCCAATCCTCAGCCTACGACAGCCACGACCTCATGAAGGCCGGTTTGGGCGTAACGGCCGAGCGCGGCGCGTTCACCGCCAAGGCCCGGTGCGATGGCGTAATCGGTGACGGGGCACACAGCGCCGGCATCAGCGGACAACTGTCCCTTGCCTACAGTTTTTAGGAGGACAACTCCGTCCTGGACGGCTCCCGGCGGAGCATGTCCCTCCCGGCCATTCTTGACTTGCGGGACGTTTTCATAAAAAGTCCTGGCCTCCCTTATTTCGCCACTCCGGAGCCAAACGTGAAACCAGCCCCGTCGTCCGTGTCGTTCCCCAAGCTCGAGGAAGAAACCCTCGCTTCCTGGAACGAAGACCGCATTTTCTGGAAGTCCCTGGAAAAGACCAAGAACGGCAAGCCCTACGTCTTCTACGACGGCCCGCCCTTCGCCACTGGCCTGCCCCACTACGGCCACATCCTCACCTCCTACGTGAAGGACACCGTGCCCCGCTACTTCACCATGCGCGGCCGCTTCGTGGACCGCACCTGGGGCTGGGACTGCCACGGCCTGCCCATCGAGTACGAGGTGGAGAAGAAGCTGGCCATCTCGGGCAAGGCCGAGATCCAGGAGTACGGCATCGGCAAGTTCAACCAGAAGTGCCGGGACATCGTGCTGGGCTACGCGGGCGAATGGGAAAAGGCGGTCAACCGCATCGGCCGCTGGGTGGACTTCTCCCGCCAGTACAAGACCATGGACCTGACCTTCATGGAGAGCGTGCTCTGGGCCTTCTCGCAGATGTACGAGAAGGGCCTGGTCTACGAGAGCCCGCGCGTGGTGGCTTACTGCAACCGCTGCATGACCCCGCTCTCCAACTTCGAGACCGGCTTGGACGACTCCTTCCGCGAGCGCGACGACATGGCCATCACCGTGCGCTTCCGGGAAAAGGCCGACCCCACCCGTTCCTTCCTGGCCTGGACCACCACCCCCTGGACCCTGCCCTCCAACCTGGCCCTGGCCCTGGGCGCGGACATCACCTACGCCCTGGTGGAAATCGCCCCGGACGACAAGGTCTGGATCGCCAAGGAACGCATGGAGGCCTACAAGAAATTCCTGCCCGAGAACCCGGTGATCGTGGAGGAGGCCAAGGGCTCGGCCCTGGCCGGCCTCCGCTACGAGCCCCTGTTCCCCTACGCCGTCAGCGAGAAGAACCATGTGGTGCTGGAGGGCTCCTTCGTGGACACCTCCACGGGCACGGGCATCGTGCACATGGCCCCGGCGTTCGGCGAGGACGACTACAACCTGTGCACCTCCAAGGGCATCGAGATCTTCGACCCGGTGGACCACCAGGGCAAGTTCACCGAGGCCGCCCCCGACTTGACCGGCACGGGAGTGTTCGAGTCCAACAAGGTCGTCGCCCGCCGCCTGCGCGAGACCGGGGCCCTGTTCGCCCAGGAGAACTACCGCCACAGGTATCCCCACTGCTGGCGCTGCGACCAGCCGCTCATCTACCGGGCCATCTCCAGCTGGTACGTGAAGGTGGCCGACAACCGCGACAAGCTGCTCGAGTGCAACGAGCCCATCAACTGGGTGCCTAACCACATCGGCACCGGCCGCTTCAAGAACTGGATCGCCGACGCGCGCGACTGGTCCGTGTCGCGGAACCGCTTCTGGGGCACGCCCATCCCGGTGTGGCGCTGCGGAACCTGCGGCACCCTCGAAGTGCCCGGCTCCATCGCCGAGCTCGAGGCCAGGAGCGGCCAAAAGATCGAGGACCTGCACCGCCCCTTCTGCGACGAGCTCGGATGGTCCTGCTCCAAGGACGGATGCTCGGGCACCATGAAGCGCGTGCCCGAGGTGTTCGACTGCTGGTTCGAGTCCGGGGCCATGCCCTACGGCCAGGCCCACTACCCCTTCGAGAAGAAGGAGTGGTTCGACGCCAACTATCCGGCCAGCTTCATCGTGGAGTACATCGCCCAGACGCGCGGCTGGTTCTACACCCTGCTGGTGGAAGGGGCGCTTTTAAAGAACCAGGCCCCCTTCACCAACTGCATCTGCCACGGCGTGGTGCTGGCCGAGGACGGCCGCAAGATGTCCAAGCGGCTGAAAAACTTCCCCGACCCCATGGACGTGGTGAACAAGTACGGCTCGGACGCCCTGCGCATCTACCTGCTCTCCTCGCCGGTGGTGCGCGGTCTGGACCTGCGCTTCTCCGAGCGCGACGTGGAGGACGCGGTCCGGCGTTACCTGATCCCCTTCTGGAACGTGTTCCACTTCTTCACCTCCTACGCTGCCCTGGCCACGGGCTATGAGCCCAGGCTCATCGATACCGCCACGGAGCTGGCCGACCGCCACATCCTGGCCGAGCTCGAGGAGTTGCGCAAAGCCGTCGAGGCAAACATCGAGGCCTACGACCTGCCCAAGTGCTACCAGGCCATCCTGACGTTCGTGGACACCCTGTCGGGCTGGTACGTGCGGCTGAACCGCCCCCGCTTCTGGACCGACGCCATCAACGACGACGCCCGCCAGGCCTTCGACACCCTCTACACCTGCCTGGTGGAAGCTTCGCGCGTCTTCGCGCCCTTCATCCCCTTCGCCATGGACCACATCCACAAGCACCTGGCAGGCGAGTCGGTGCACCTGGCCGACTGGCCCCAGGCCGTTCCGGGACGCGAGGACCTGAAACTCACCGCCGAGATCGACACCGTGCGCCGCATCATCGAGTGCGGCCGGTCCATCCGCGAGAAGGTGCGCATCAACCTGCGCCAGCCCCTTTCGGCCATCCTGGTGGCCGGTGTGGACAAGGCTACCGTGGAGCCCTACCGCGCGCTCATCGAGGAGCAGGTCAACGTCAAGGCCGTGGAATACCCCGAAAGCCCCGAGTCCTTCGCCAGCCGCGCCGTGCAACTGGACGCCAAGAAGCTCGGGCCCCTCTTGAAGGGATCCTTCGGGCCCACCCTGGCCGCCGCCAAGGCCGGAAACTACGAGATCGGGCCGGACGGAGCGCTCACGGCCGCCGGAACCCGCGTGGAGCCCGGCGACTTCGTGATCGCCTGGCAAGGACTCAGCGACGGCGTGGGCGTTGCAGCCGACAGGGGGCTGGTGACGGGCCTTGAGCTTGCCGTGACGCCGGAACTGAAGAGAGAAGGCGCGGCCCGGACGCTCAACCGCCTCATCCAGGACCAGCGCAAGAAGCTCAATCTTGCCTACGACCAGCGCATCCGGCTTGGCATCGAGGCCGACGGCGTGTGGAAAGAAGCCCTGGAGGCCCACCTGGGCTGGCTCACCGAGCAGTGCCTGGCCGTCGATGTGGCGTGGGCGGCAAGCGCCCCGCAGATCGAGGTCGAGGACGAGAACGGGAAGCTTCGGGTGGAAGTGACCGGGAAGTAAAGAGAAGAGGATGATGCCTCCGGCGGCCAAAGGGACTTCGTCCCTTTGGAATCCCCTATAGCTTCGCGTCGATCGATGCGGAGTAGGCTGAAAAAACGAAACCCCGGCAGGACGTGCGTCCTGCCGGGGTTTTTCAATCAGGGGGTGACTTCGGGAGGGGTTACTTCAGGTTCTGGGCGATCCAGTCGTCCACTTCCTTTTCATGTCCGCCCATGCGGCCCTTGAAATGCTCCTTGAACTTGGCGTGCATTTCGTCCCGCTGGGCCTTCTGCGCGGGGGTGAGCACCGCGTCGATGGCGGCCTTGACCTTGCCCATGTTCACGGCCAGCTCCTCGCCGGCCTTGGCCATGGCCTGGGCGGCCTTGCGCACCGCGGCCTCGTCGCCGGGGGTCTTGTCCATGACCTCGCGCATGGCTTCGTGTGACGTCTTCATAGCCTCGCGCAGAGCCTTGCCCTGTTCGCGGTTGTCCTTAAGAATCTGAGCCACCTGATGCTTCTGGTCAGGGGTCAGGTTCAACTGTTCCAGCATCTTGACGAGGCCTCTGCCGTGGCCGGGACCGAAACCCTCGGGACCTCCGGGGCCTTTCTCCTGTGCGGCCAGGGCGGTGGCGGCCAGTACGGCCAACAGCACCAATGCGGCTGCGATACGTTTCATCGTCGTTCTCCTTAGCTCTTGCCTTCGTGAGCGCGCTCATGGAGTAAGTGGACGAAACGCCCCGGACCGTTACATTCAATACGCCAGACCGGTGATTTTCTTCTCCAGCATGATGTTCAGGATTGTCCGGTCGGTTTCGATCATCCCCTCGGTGCTGAGCGCACCCACGTTGCGCATGGTCTGCTCCGGGGACTCGGCGATGATGCCGTCGGTGGGTTTCACCTTCACGCCGTGCAGGGAGAACAGCGCGGCCTGCACGGCGGTGCCGGCCGCAGTGGCCAGCTTGAGGGCGCAGCCGGCCTTGGCCCCGTCGCAGATCACCCCGGCCAGGTCCTCCATGAGGTTCTTGATGGCTCCGGCCACGTGGTGCACGTCCCCGCCGAGCAGGAAGGCCACGCCCGCCGCGGCGCCCGCCCCGGCCGCGACCGAGCAGCCGCACACCGCCGAAAGCCTGCCGGTGTGGGCCTTCACGTAGGCGGTGATGATGTGGCTCAAGCCTATGGCCGAAAGCGCCGTGCGGCGGTCGCACTCCACGTAGTCCTTCACCGCCCATATGGGCAGGATGGCCGTGAGTCCGTGGTTGCCGCTGCCCGCCGAGCTCATGGCGGGCAGGCGCACGCCGTCCATGCGGGCGTCGGCCGCCGCCGAGGTGAGCATGCGCGCGGCCACGAACATGTCCTTGCGCATGAGCTTCTGGCGCACGAGGCGCTCGAAGGTCTTGCCCACGCCCAGGCCCGGGCCGTGCTTGAGCCCGTAGTCGGCCAGGGCCATGTTGTGGCGCACGCCGTCCTCGAGGAAAGCCAAGTCCTCGTCGTCGAGTTCATCGACAAGCTCGACGAGCTTGTCCAGGGGCAGCCCCTTGAGCCAGGATTCGAGCGCGCCCACGCCTGCCTTGCCCGCGTCCCCCCGGCGGCAGAGCGGGCTGTCCGCCACGGGAGCGCCGTCCAAGGTCAGGGAGACTATCTGGTCGTGATGCTCCTCGATGACCGCCTGGGCCACGTGCCCGTCCGCGCGGGCCTCGGCGCGCACGTGCAGGCCGCGCCGGTCGGCCAGCAGGTGCACCCGCACCGCGCCCGAGCGCAGAAGCTCCTTGGCACGCTCCAGGGACTCGTCCGTGAGGGTCGAGAGCACCTCCAGGCGCAGGGCCGGATCGCCCCCGGCAGCCCCCAGCGCGGCGGCGGTGTCCAGGCCCGAAAGCCCGCCCGTGCCGGGAATGGAGACGGCCAGGCCGTTTTTGTAAATGTTGGGGTCCACCCAGACGTCGAGGGAGTCGAACGAGGTTCCGGGCAGAAGCGAGACCGCGGCCGCGGCGCACAAGGCCACGGCCACGGGTTCGGTGCAGCCGAGCGCCGGAGCGACTTCCAGGCGCAGCACGTCCTTGACAGTATAGCTCATGTAGGCATCCCCCCATCGCGCCCTTGGTCACAAGGGGCCGCCATGAGGTGTGCCGGATCGGCCCGGCTGTCAAGCGCCACCGCGGTACGTGCCGGGGATGGGGCGGGCCGGGCTTCTTCGTCCCGGCCCGGATGAAAGGTCCAGCCCCGGATTACGGGCAGGGCATGGGCTCGTAGGCCACCTGGCCCTCGTCGTAGACCTCCCGGTAGCACTTGTCGTCCGCGATGTAGACCGTGTCGCCGCCGGACGAGTTGGACAGGGCGATGGCCGTGGCCGGAAGCATGGTCAGCATGGCCCCGGCCGCCACTCCCGCGGCCACGCCCCCGTAGCCGTAGCCTCCATAGCCGCCGTAGCCGTAGGCCGGGACCGGCACCGGCGCGGGGTAGGCCCCGCGGTTCACGTTGACGTTGCCCGTGTTGATATTGCCCGTGTTGACATTGCGGTTGCCGCGATCGACATTCCGGTCCCCTCTGGTGCGGTCGCCGCGATCGACGTTGCGCTCGCCGCCGCCGATGTTGCGGTCGCCCACGGTCCGGTCCCCGCGCTCGACGCTGCGGTTGCCCACATTGCGGTCGCCGCCGACATTGCGGTCCCCCCTAGACGCTGAGCGGCCGGCCTGGCCGATGCTGCCCCTGGCCGGGGTCGCGCCTTGCAACGACCCTCGGTTCGCGCCCCCGCGGTTCATGCTGCTACGGCTGAAGCCACCGCCACCGCCGCCTCCGCGCGCCGCCGGAGGACGGTTGAAGCCTCCTCCGCCCCGGCCGCCTCCACCCCGGCCGCCTCCGCCGCCCCGGCCGCCCCGGGCATAGGCGTCGCCCAGGCAGAAGACCGAGACCAGCAGGCAGGCCAGCAAGAAGACGCCCGCGCGAAGCCACAAGCCGCCGGAAACGCTTTTTCGGGAAATGGTGATGTCCATGCCCGCCTCCTAATTGCCCGCGGCGCCCGGCTGGCCCGGTTGAGTGGGTTGTCCCTGTCCCACGGGCAGCACCGGAATCTTGCGGGCGTCCTTGGGCGGGATGAATGTGAAGGTCTTGGCCGGGAACCTGGCCCCGGTGTTCCACTTGGTCATGACGGCCGTGTACTGGGGCCATCCGGGCAGGCTCTTGTCCGTGACCACCAGCTTGCGGGGCAGGCCGTCCTGCTCGTCCACCCAGATCTGCCAGTTCATGTCCTGGCCGAAGAAGATCATGTGGTGGCACACGCGCCCGGCCGCCATGTGCAGGCCCAGGTAGCGCCCGGTCACAGCGTCCAGGTCCATGGAGCCGCAGGGGTCGGCGTAGAGCAGGTTGGCCAGCGGGGCCTGCACGCCGTACTGGTCGATGACGTGGCGCACGGTGGCGTCAGTGGTGCCGCGCCCCTCCATGACCCCGTAGGCGCCGACGTCGGCGTCGTAGGCCGTGAGGATCTTGCCGTCGTAGACGTACTCCATATCCCGGTCGTCCCCGTCCACGAGCAGGCGGAAGCGGTCCGGCTTGGCCACGGACACGGTCAGGGTCTGGGAGATGCGCACCGAGTCGCCCGTGGGGTAGGCGTAGTCGCGGTCCACCTCGGCGATGAAGGAATAGGCCGTAAGTCCGGCCAGGCGCTGGCAGCAGGACCGCATGACCGCCTCGGCCTGGGCGTCCGTCCCCTGCTGCGCCCGGGCCGGGCAGGCGCTCCACAGGAGCGCGGCCGCCAGGGCCGCGACGAAAAGGGTTTTCACGCGCATGAAGAGCCTCCTCAAGGACGGTGTCCCTTTAAACGGCAGGGAATGACTCAAGCATATGTCTCCAGGAGGGGATTTCCGTCAAGTCCGGACGGGCTCCGGCGTATTGATTTCTGCCCGCTACCATGTATTCATGATGTGGCCTTGGCGAAGCGTCCGGTACAGCTTCCCGCGCCGGGGCAAGGAGGCGTCCATGCGCGCAATGATGTTGGCCGTCCTCGCGGGGGCGGTTTTTCTCGCCGGAGGGTGCGGGCCGGTCAGGCCCATGACCGAATCCGAGTTCAAGGGATTCTGCTACCAATACGGCGAAGGCAGGAACGGCTCGTGCGACACCATCTCCGTGTGCGATCCCTATACGGTGGTCATGAACACGAAGCAGGAGTCGCAGGAGAAATGCAGGGCTGAATGCGAGGCCATCCACGGCCCGCAGACCTGGCAGTACATCGGCTCCGACTGCGCGGGCGCGGCCGACGCCGCCCGCGATTGGTGCCAGCGGTATTGCCGCACGGCCTATCCCCAATAGCCGGCCGTTTCAGCGCCCGCCCTGGCGGCGAGCGCCCACGCAACGATCCGCAGGAGGTTTGCAATGGAATGGATTGAAAAGGTCAAAAGCTTCTTCGCGGGCGAAAGAAAGGATCTGAACGATCCCGAGGTCCGCAAGGAGGCGTTCTTCCTGCTGTCCGAGGTCTACGGCCTGGCCCGCTGGGACGAGTTCGCCATGATCGTCCGCCAGACCATCATCACCCGCCACCCCGTGCAGAAGCCGTCCTTCGCCGAGATGGAGGCCGAGATGCGCGAGGTGCACAAACTCTTCGAGCCCTGGCTCAACTAGCGCCGCGTTTTCGAGACCTCCGCGCCCGGAGCGCGCTCGCGCGCTCCGGATGCGGGGAGTGTCCTTCCGGGCTCAGTCTTCCACGAGCCCTTCCAGCAGGCTTGTCCGCAACTCCTTGGGTGCCATGGTCAAAAGCCGGTTCACCGCGCTCACCACGGCCTTGATGGAGGCGGTCACAATGTTCTCGTGGATGCCCACCCCGAAGGTCATGCCCTTGACCCCCTCCATGGACACCTCCACGAAGGCCACGGCCTTGGAGTCGGCGCCCTGGCTCACGGCCCGCTCCTCGTAGGAGTGCAGGGAGATGGGCATGCCCAGGGCGTGCACCGCCGCGTCGATAGGGCCGTTGCCCTTGCCGGACAGCCCGATGGTCTTCTTGTCCACGCTCACCGTGAGGCTGATCCCCTGCCCCTTGGCCCGCTCGATGAGATGGTGCCCGGCATAGAGCACGGGCTTTCTGAGCTTCAGGTATTCGGCCGAGAAGAGCTCCCACAGGGCGTGGGGGGTGATCTCGCCGCCCTTGGCGTCCGCGTGGCGCTGCACCGCTCCGGAGAACTCCACCTGCAGCCTTCTCGGCATGACCAGCCCATGGGCGGTCTCCATGAGGTAGGCCACGCCTCCCTTGCCGGACTGGCTGTTCACCCGCACGATGGAGTCGTACCCCCGGCCCAGGTCCTCGGGGTCCACGGGCAGGTAGGGCACCTCCCAGGCGTCGGCTCCGCCGCGCCCGGCCATGCCCTTCTTGATGGCGTCCTGGTGGGAGCCGGAGAACGCCGTGAACACCAGGTCGCCCGCGTAGGGGTGGCGCGGGTGCACGGGCAGGCCGGTGAGCTCCTCGTTGGCCCGGGCGATCTTGTCCAGCTCCGAGAAGTTCAGGCCCGAGGCCACGCCCTGGGTGTAGAGGTTGAGCGCCAGGGTCATCAGGTCGGCGTTGCCGGTGCGCTCGCCGTTGCCGAAGAGGCAGCCCTCCACGCGCTCGGCCCCGGCCATGAGGGCAAGCTCCGCGGCGGCCACGGCGGTGCCCCGGTCGTTGTGGGTATGCACGCTTATGACCATGGACTCGCGGTGCTTCAGGTTGCGGCACATCCACTCGATGCGGTCGGCGAACACGTTGGGGGTGGTCATCTCCACGGTGCCGGGCAGGTTGACGATGAGCTTTCTCTCCGGCGTGGCCCCCCAGGCCTCGGCCACGGCGTCGCAGATCTCTCGGGCGAAGGGCAGCTCCGAGGCGAAAAAGTGCTCGGGGCTGAATTCCAGCACCCACTCGGTGTCAGGCTGCGCGGCGGCCAGCTCTCGGATGAGTTTCGTGGACGAAACGGCCATCTCCACCACCTCGGCCGGGGTCTTGGCGAAGATTTTCTCCATGTAGACCGGGGACACGGCGGCGTAGATGTGCACGATGGCCCGGCGCGCGCCGACCAGGGACTCCATGGTGCGCCGGATGAGGTGCTCCCGACACTGGCTGAGCGCGCAGATGGTCACGTCGGCCGGGATGTGCCCCTTCTCGATCAGCTCGCGCACGAAGTCGAAATCGGTCTGGGAGGCCGAGGGGAAGGCCACCTCGATCTCCTTGAACCCGATGTCCGTGAGCATCCGGAAGAGCTTGAGCTTGCCTGCCGGGTCCAGGGGCTCGAACAGGGCCTGGTTGCCGTCGCGCAGGTCCGTGGAGAGCCAGGCCGGGGCGCGAGTGATGGTCTTGTCCGGCCAGGTTCGATCCTTGAGGGGCACGGTGGGGAAAGGACGGTACTTACCTGAAACGCCTGGCTGCATGTGGCTGTCTCCTGCTCGAATGTACGTATGCTGATCCCGCCTTGGGCGGGCGGACGATGGATTACCGATGGAGAAAGGAAAAAAACGATTATTTGCCCGCGAGGGGCAGTAGCAGCAGGAGGAAGGAGGCGAAAGGACGTGTGACCGCAGTCATGGGGTTCAAATATTCAATCCCCGGCCTGTTTGTCAACGCTTGGGACGCAATTTTGCGGCTTTCGCCGGAGAGCCGCCCGGTGGACATTTGCTCAAATAACGGAATACGGGTTGTGCAAACACGTGGCAAAAGCTAATGCCATCATATGTTCGAGGCAGTTTCATGACTCTCTCAAAGGCCGCCAAGGTCAGCGCCGCGTACGCCGCGGCGGGCGCGTGCTGGATTCTCTTCTCCGACGCCGCCGCCGACGCCCTGTTCTCGGCCAGGCCGGAGCTGCTGGCGTGGGTCCAGACCATCAAGGGTTGGGTCTTCATCAGCGTCACCGCGCTCCTGCTCTATGGGGCCTTCAGGCGCCACGACCACAAGACCCGCACCCAGTTGTCCGCTCTGGAGGAAAGCGAGGCCCGCTACCGCACGGTCATCGAGAACATCTCCGACGTCTACTACCAGACCGACAAGGACGGCAGGCTGGTCATGGTCAGCCCCTCGGCCCTGGCCGTATTGGGTTACGACTCCCTGGACGAGATGCAGGGGCGCCCCAACGAAAGCTTCTGGAACAAGCCCGCCGAACGCGAGCAATTCATGAAGCTGATCGAGAAAAACGGCTCCGTGCGCGACTTCGAGGTTGTTCTCAAGCGCAAGGACGGCTCGCCGGTGGTGGTCTCCACCAGCAGCGGCTACCACCGCGACGCACAGGGGAACATCCTGGGTGTGGAGGGCATCTTCCGGGACATCACCGAACGCAAGAACGCCGAAAAGGCCCTGCGCGAGAACGAAGGGCGCCTGCGGGTCATCTTCGAGACCTCGCCCTCGGCCATTTTCCAGGTGGACCATGGCGGGACGGTGGTGCTGGCCAACAACAGGACGTCCGAACTTTTCGGCTATCCACCCGGCGGTGTTCTCGGCAAGCAATATTCTGAACTCGTCCATCCCGACCAGCGCGCCCAGGGCGGGGAGAACATGCGAAGGCTCCTGACCGGGGAATTGGACCACGTGACCCTGGAGCGTCGCTACATCCGGGCCGATGGGAGCGAATTCTGGGGACACCTCTCCGGGCAGCGGCTCGAGGCGCAGGACGGGACTTTCCTGGGGCTGGTGGGCATCATCGCCGACATCAGCGAGCACAAGCGGGTGGAAGCCCAGCTGGAAAGTTCGCACAGGCTCATCACCAACATCATCGACTCCCTGCCCGCCGCGGTCATCGGGGCCGACGGCCTGGGCCGCATCACCCACTTCAACCGCAAAGCCCAGGACTTCTTCGGGAAACGCTCCCTGGAGGTTTCCGGGCTGGATATCCTGGAGGTTTTGCCGCGCCTGCCGGTCAGGCGGGAGGAACTGGAGGCCGTGCGCGCCGGGAACAGGACCCTGAAGCTGGAGAAGATCCCCCTGCCGTCCACTGAGGGCCTGCGCCTGGCGGACGTGCTGGTGTACCCGCTCGAAGCCCCGGGCCCCGGCCATGTGGTGCTCATCATCGAGGACGTCACCGAGCGCGTCAGGCTTGAGGGGATCATGGTGCAGACCGAGAAGATGATGAGCGTTGGCGGCCTGGCCGCGGGCATGGCCCACGAGATCAACAATCCGCTCGGGGGCATCGTGCAGGGGGTGCAGGTCATCCTGCGCCGCCTCGACCCGCTCCCCAAGGTCAACCAGGAAGCCGCGGCCAAGGCGGGAATCGATTTCAAGGCCATGCTCGACTACCTGAACCGCCGCGAGATCATCCCCCTTATCGCCGGGGTGCGGGAGTCGGCGGTGCGGGCCGCCCACATCGTCGCGAGCATGCTCGATTTCAGCCGCAAGGGCGAATCCCTCCAGGCCCCCACGGACCTGAGCGTCCTGTTGGACAAATCCGTGGAGCTCAGTTCCACGGATTACGACCTCAAGAAGAAGTATGATTTCCGCAAGATAGAAATCGTCACGGACTACGACCCGGACCTGCCCCTGGTGCCCTGCGCGGCCACCCAAATCGAGCAGGTTTTCCTGAACCTGCTGCGCAACGCCGCCCAGGCCATGCGCGGGCGCGGCAAGGACGGCCCGCCGCCGAGGATCACCCTGCGCACCCGCAGGGAGGGGTCAATGGCCAGGGTGGAGGTGGAGGACAACGGGCCGGGCATCCCCGAGGACGTGTGCCACCGCGTCTTCGAACCCTTCTTCAGCACCAAGCCGCCCGGCGAAGGCACGGGGCTTGGGCTTTCGGTGTCCTATTTCATCGTCACGTCCAACCACAAGGGCACGATCCAGGTGGAGTCCAAGCCCGGACAAGGCTCCACCTTCACCATCCGCCTGCCGCTGACGCCGCCGCAGTCCGCCTAGTGCCGCGTCCCTGAAAACCATAGAATATGTTTTTAGGGTCCTGACGCTCCCACCCTAGGTCAGGGCGGCTTGGCCCCCTCCATCTTCCCGCATCCGCCTGATGAGGCCGAGCAGCACCTGGGCCTGGTCCGCCAGCCCGGCTACGGCCCGCGACGCCTGGGTCATGGCCTGCGCTGTTTCGGACGAGATGGCGCTGACATCCTCCACGGATCGCCGGACGGCATCCGCAGAGGCCGACTCGCGTTCGGACGCGGTGGCGATGGAACGCACCTGCCCGGATGCCTCGTCGATGAGCCCCACGATCTCGCTCAGGGCCTCGCCGCTCCGGGCGGCCTGGAGCGTGGCCTGCTCGATGGTCTTCACGGCCCGGTCCACGTTGTCCACGTTCTTGCCGGTCTCCTCCTGGATGCCCCGGATGGCCGTCTCCACTTCCTTGGTGGCGTTCTGGGTCTTCTCGGCCAGCTTGCGCACCTCGTCGGCCACCACGGCGAAGCCGCGTCCGGCCTCGCCCGCCCGTGCCGCCTCGATGGCCGCGTTGAGCGCCAGGAGGTTGGTCTGGTCGGCGATGTCCGAGATGACGCCCAGCACCTGTCCGATGCCCGCCGCCCGCCTGCCCAGCGCGTCCATGTCGGCCTTGAGGGCGCGCGCCTGGGATTCCACATCCCCGATGCCCGCCACCACCTGGCCCACGATGGCCGCGCCCTCCTGCGCCTTGCGCCGGGCGTTGCCCGAAGTGTCGGCGGCCAGGGAGGCGCTTTGCGCCATTTCCGTCACCGTGACGCTCATCTCTTCCACGGCCCCGGCGGTCTCGCCCATGCGGCTGCGCTGCTTCTCGGCCCCGTCGCGGGAGCGGCTCACCAGCCCGGACAGCTCCTGGACCGCCTGGGCCACCTGGCCGCCGCTCGCGTCCGCCTGCTCGGCGGTCCGGGCGATGGCCTGGTTGACGCCGACGAGCACGGCCTCCTGGACGCGCAGGTCGGTGAGGTCGGCATAGACGCAGAGCGAGCCCATCAGCCGACCGTCCAGGTCGTAGAGGGGGGATGCGTCGATGCGGATGTTGCGCTTGCCGCCCTTGCGGCCGGTGAGCTCCACCTCCTTGGTGATCTCCCGGCGTTCGCGCATGGCCACGCCGAGCACGGTCTGGCGGGTGGAGTCCCCGTAGAAGAAGTGGGCCACGTTCTGCCCGTAATAATCCTCGGGAGCGCCGTCCTGCTCCAGGATGCGCAAAAGGTTCCTGTTGGTGAAGCGCAACACTTCGTCGTTGTCCACCACAACGCAGGGGGTGGCCATGCCCATGAGCACGCCGCGCGAGAATCCCAGGTCATTCTTCAGACGCCCCACAGCGCCGCGCGCGGCCGTCTCCAGGGCGCTCTCCCCGCCGCCATCCAGGGACACCTTGTAGTCGCCCCCGGCCACGCGGCGCAGGAACGCCTCCACACGGTCCGAAGCCCCGGCGGAGCCCGCCGCGACAATTCCGGCGGCCAGCGCGGCCGCGAAGCACGCCCCTACCGCCATGCCTCCTGTCCAGAGCGCCTGGGCGCTGCCGAGCCAAAGGCCCAGGACACCCGAAACAAGCGTCGCGGCCGCGGCAACCATCATGAGCGTTATGGATTTGCGTTGCATCGTGCAGACCTCTCCTGGGGGCGTTTCCGGAATGCGTCACCACATTTCCGGTAGCAATACCCCCAACACGGATAATCCGAAAGACCCGGCGCAATGAAATCGCCCAGGCGTTTCTTCCAGGCTGCATGCCGCGTGCAGGCCAGGCCCGCCGTGCGCACAAATGGATGTACAGCGCGAGTATTCCGCGCTATCGGCATGCAACTCGACATTCATCACACAGGGAAGGTTCGCCGCACAATGCCCGAATATCCGATCGTCCTGGGGGTCTACTCCCACCGCGTCCTCACCGAAGTGGGGACCGGGACCACGCGCACGCAGCACCAGAAGCTCACCTATTGGTTCGCCCGCCAGTTGAGCGACGAGAACTTCGACATCCAGCCCCTCAACATCTACCACGTGCCGTCCGGATTGCGGGACTTCATCAAGAGCGACAAGTTCCTGGCCGAATACACTCCCGAGCCCGGATACTACCAGGCCAACACTGTCCCGGCGCTCAAGTCGCTCTACGAAAAGATCTCCAAGGGCGAGGAATACCTCCAGGACGGCCAGCTCGACGCCGCCGAGAGGGAATTCGTCAAGGCCCTGATGATCGACGAAAACAACGTGGAGGCCAACTACGGCCTGGGAGAGGTCTACACGGAGAAAAACGAGTTTGAGAAACTGCTCAAGGTGCTCCGGGTTCTCATGGGCCTGGAGGACGCCTTCGCCATCGAGCACCGCGAGCGGCTCAACTCCTTCGGGGTGCGCCTGCGCAAAAACGGCCACTTCGACCAGGCCATCGCTTTTCTGGAAAAGGCCCTGGAGATCAACCCAGGCGACGACCACGTTCTGTTCAACCTGGCCCGGGTGTACTTCGACAAGAAGGATATTCCGAACTGCAAGCTGCGCCTGAGCCAGGCGCTGGCCCTCAATCCGGGATTCAACGAGGCCCGGAAGTTCCTGAACTACTGCGAGAAGATGCCGGCGGACACCTAAGTCACGCGCCGCGCGTTCCTTTCCGGCGCGAAAATGCGGCCCGCCGACGGTTACAACGCCCGAGACAGAAGCACCACCGAGCCCAGGGCCAGGCAGTAGAGCGAAAACGGCCACATGGCGTTGACCTCGTGCCTCCTGAACCACCGGATCATGAGCCACACGCTGGCGAAGGCCGCCGCTCCGGCCACCGCCCCGCCGGCCAGGGACTGGGAAAGAAGGTCCCCCACGTCGGCCGCCAGGAGCTTGGGGGCTTCCAGGATGGTGGCCCCCATGATGATAGGCGTGGCCAGCAGCATCGAATAGCGCACCGCCTCCTCATGGGTGAGCCCGAAGAGGAATCCCCCCACCATGCTGGCTCCGGAGCGCGAGAATCCGGGGATCAGGGCCAAAGACTGGAAGAACCCCACGGTCAGGGCCTGGGGCATGGACAGGTCCTCCAGGCGCTTGCTGCCCCGCGCCTTGAGCCGCTCCCCCACGAACAGCAGCACTCCGTTGACGATGAGGAACACCGCCGCGCTGGTGACGCTGGCGAAGATGCGCCGCAGGGATTTCTCGAAGGCGAAACCCAGCACGGCGGGAGGCACGGTTCCGGCCACCACCAGCAGAAGCTCGCGTTTGCCGTCCTTGTTCCACAAGGACGACGCGATGCGCTTCCAGTCCTCCAGGAAATAGAGCAGCAGCGCGAGGCACGTGCCCAGGTGCAGCATGACGACGTAGGGCAGGAAATGCTCCTTGAGGAACACGGGGCTCAAGTCCCAGCCGAAGAACCAGGGAGTGAGCACCCCGTGGGCCACGCTGCTCACCGGGAACAGCTCGGACACGCCCTGCACCAGGGCGAAAAGAATGTTCTGAAACCAGGTCATGCGGGATCGATCCTGTTTAAGTTGCTGTGTGGCTGCGGCCGGGCCGGGTTATTCCATGCCGGGGCCGCGCGCAAGCCCCGAGTCTTACGCGCGCGCGGCGGGCTGCCTGCCGCGAAGCCTGGCCACGAAGGCCCGGAAGCGGTCCATGTACAGATAGACCACCGGGGTGGTGTACAGGGTGAGCATCTGGCTGACCACCAGCCCGCCGATGATGGAGACGCCCAGCGGCCGCCGCAGCTCCGAACCCGCTCCCGAGGAGAGCGCCAGGGGCAGGGCGCCCAGAAGCGCGGCCATGGTGGTCATCATGATGGGCCGGAAGCGCTTGAGGCACGCCTGGAAGATGGCCTCGTCCGGGGGAAGGCCCTCGCCGCGCTGGGCCTCCAGGGCGAAATCCACCATCATGATGCCGTTCTTCTTCACGATGCCGATGAGCAGGATGACGCCGATGATGGCGATTACCGAGAAGTCGATGCCGGTGATCATGAGCGCCGTCACCGCGCCCACCCCGGCCGAGGGCAGCGTGGACAGGATGGTCACGGGGTGGACGTAGCTCTCGTAGAGCATGCCGAGCACGATGTACACCGCCGCCAGGGCCGCCAGGATAAGCAGCGGCTGGTTGCCCAGGGCGTCCTTGAAAGCCTGGGCCGTGCCCTGGAACGTGCCGCGCACCCCGGCAGGAAGACCGGCCTTGTCCGCCGCGTCCTGGATGGCCGCCACGGCCTGCCCCAGGGCCACGCCCGGGGCCAGGTTGAAGGAGATGGTGGTGGAGGGGAACTGCCCCTGGTGGTTCACGGCGAGCGTGGTGGAGGACGGCTCGAAACGCGCGAAAGCCGACAGGGGCACCATGGTCCCCGTGGACGAGGGCACGTAGATGTCCTTCAGGCTCTCCGGGCTCTGCCAGAACCTGGGGTCCACCTCCATGACCACGTGGTACTGGTTGAGCAGCGTGTAGTTGACCGACACCTGGCGCTGGCCGAAGGCGTCGTAGAGGATGTTGTCCACCAGCCGGGCGTTTATGCCCAGGCGCGAGGCCGTGGCCCGGTCGATGACCAGCCTGGTCTGCAGGCCCTTGTCCTGCTGGTCGCTGTTGACGTCCGTGACCAGGGGCATGTCGCGCATCTTGGCCATCATCAGGGGGGCGGCCACACCCACGTCCTGGAAGCTCTCCCCCTGCAGGGTGTACTGGTAGAGGGCGTTGCTTTGCCTGCCGCCCACGCGCAACTCCTGCACGGGCTGCAGGAACACCGGAGCGCCCGGCACCTGGGAAAGCCGGCCCCGGAGCCTGCCCACCACCTGCTCGGCGGTGGCCTTGCGCTGGCCGAAGGGCTTGAGCGCGATGAACATCCGCGCGGTGTTGGTGGTGGCCCCGCCCGGCCCCCCGCCGCCGGTGAAGCCCATGACGTACTCCACGTCGGGGTCCTTCTTGATGACCTCCACCACCGCCGTTAGCTTCTTGGCCATGTCCTGGAAAGACACGTCCTGGGCGGCCTGGATGCCCCCGGCCAGCCTGCCGGTGTCCTGCTGGGGGAAGAAGCCCTTGGGCACGGCCGAATAGAGCACCACGTTCAGCGCCACGGCGGCGATGGTGAGCCCGAGCATGAGCCGCCTCCTGCGGATGGCCCAGCGCAGGCTCCTCTCGTAGAGGGCGTGCAGGGAGTCGAACACGCGCGAGCTGGCCCGCTGGAAGCGCCCCATCCCCTCCTGGCCGCCGTGCCGCAGCAGCGCCGCGCACATCATGGGCGTGGTGGTCAGCGACAGGATCATGGAGATGAATATGGCCGCCGACAGGGTCACGGCGAATTCCCGGAAGAGCCTGCCCACGATGCCGCCCATGAGCAGGATGGGGATGAACACCGCCACCAGCGACAGGCTCATGGAGACCACGGTGAAGCTGATCTCCTTGGCCCCGAGCATGGCCGCCTCGAAGGGCGTCCGGCCGCGCTCCAGGTGGCTGGTGATGTTTTCCAGCACCACGATGGCGTCGTCCACCACGAAGCCCGTGGCGATGGTCAGGGCCATGAGCGAGAGGTTGTCCAGGCTGTAGCCCACCAGGTACATCACCCCGAAGGTGCCTATGAGCGAGGCCACCACGGCCACGCCGGGAATCACCGTGGCCCGGAGCGTGCGCAGGAACACGAACACCACCAGCACCACCAGCAGGCACGAGATGACCAGCGACAGCTCCACCTCGGCGAGCGAGGCCCGGATGGGCGGGCTGCGGTCCAGCACGGCCGAGAATTTCACTCCCTCGGGCAGGTTGGCCTCAAGCATGGGCATGAGGGCGCGCACGTTGTCCACGGTCTCGATGATGTTGGCCCCGGGCTGCCGGAAGACGATGATCATCACCGCCGGGGTGGCGTTCACCAGTCCCAGGGTGCGCACGTCCTCCACCGAGTCCTTCACCTCGGCCACATCCGAGAGCTTGACGGCCGAACCCGAGCGGAAGGCCACGATGACCGGCTCATATTCCGACGCCTTGGAGAGCTGGTCGTTGGTGTCGATCTCGCGGGAGGTGGCCTCGTCGGCCAGCTGTCCCTTGGGCCGGTTGGCGTTGGTGGCGGCCAGCACCCCGCGCACGTCCTCCATGCTGACGTTGTAGCGCGCCAGCGCCGCGGGGTTGAGCTCCACGCGCACCGAGGGCAGCGCGCCGCCGCCCACGAACACCTGCCCCACCCCGTCCACCTGGGAGAGCTTCTGCTGCAGGATGGTGGTGGCCGCGTCGTACATGCGCGCGCGGCTCACGGTTTCCGAGGTGAGCGACAGGATGAGGATGGGCGCGTCGGCCGGGTTGACCTTGCGGTAGGTGGGGTTGTTGGGGAGGTTGGACGGCAGCTGGCTGCGGGCGGCGTTGATGGCGGCTTGCACGTCGCGGGCCGCGCCGTCGATGTTCCGGTTGAGGTCGAACTGCAGGGTGATGTTGGCCGAGCCCCGGTAGCAGGTGGAGGTCATCTCGGTGACGCCCGCGATGCGACCGAACTGGCGTTCCAGGGGCGCGGCCACGGAGGTGGCCATGGTCTCGGGGTCGGCCCCGGGCAGCCCGGCGGACACGGAGATGGTGGGGAAGTCCACCCTGGGCAGGGGCGAGACCGGCAGCAGCCGGAAGCTGATGATCCCGGCCAGCACCAGCCCCAGGGTCAGGAGCGTTGTGGCAACCGGGCGTTTGATGAACACTCCGGGGATGTTCATGGCCCTAGGCTCCGAACTCTCCGGTCTGGCCGGCCTCTGCAGGCCGCACGCCGCGCATGCGCCGCGACAGCCTGTCGAAGGCCAGGTAGATCACCGGCGTGGTGTAGAGGGTCAGAAGCTGGCTGATGACCAGGCCGCCGATGATGCAGATGCCCAGCGGCCGCCTCAGCTCCGAGCCCACGCCCCCGCCGATGGCCAGGGGCAGCGCGCCGAGGAGCGCCGCCATGGTGGTCATCATGATGGGGCGGAATCGCAGGAGGCACGCCTGGTAGATGGCCTCCTCGGGGGCCATGCCCTCCTCGCGCTCGGCCTCCAGGGCGAAGTCCACCATCATGATGCCGTTCTTCTTCACGATGCCGATGAGCAGGATGATGCCGATGATGGCCAGCACGTCCAGGTCCATGCCGAAGACCATAAGCGCCAGAAGCGCCCCGACCCCGGCCGAGGGCAGCGTGGACAGGATGGTCACGGGGTGGATGTAGCTCTCGTAGAGCACGCCCAGCACGATATACACGGTGACCAGGGCGGCCAGGATGAGCAATGCCTCGTTGGAGAGCGAAGCCATGAACGCCTTGGCCGTGCCCTGGAAGTCGCGCTGTATGCTGGCCGGCATGTTCAGTCCGGCGGACGCCTCCTCCACGGCGCGCACTGCGTCGCCGAGCGAATTGCCGGGCGAGGCGTCGAAGGAAACCGTGGCCACCGGGAACTGCGCCAGGCGGTTTATCACCAGGGGGCCGGAGGAATCGCCCACCCGGGCGATGGCCGTCAGCGGCACCTGCCTGCCGTCCTGGGAGCGCAGGTAGATGGCTCCCAGGTCCGATGCGTCGCGGCGCATGCCGGGCTTGGCGGCCAGCACCACCCGGTATTGGTTGAGCTCGGTGTAGATGGTGGACACCTGGCGCTGCCCGAAAGCGTCATAGAGGGTGTCGTCGATCTGCTGCGGGGTGATCCCCAGGCGCGAGGCCGTGGCCCGGTCGATGGTGACCATGGTCCGGGGGGCGCGGTCCTGCAGGTCGGAGGACACGCTCGTAAGCTCCGGGCGCTGCTTCAAGGCGTCCACGAGGCGGGGGACCCACAGTGTGAGGTCGGCTGCGTCCGGGGTTTCCAGAGTGTACTGGAACTGGGTGCGGGAGACGCGCACGTCCACGGTGAGGTCCTGCGAGGGCTGCAGGTGCAGGGTGATGCCCCCGACCTTGGCCACCTGGGGCCGCAGGCGCTCGATGACCTTGGTGGCGCTCAACTTGCGCTCGGCCAGGGGCTTCAGGTTGATCTGGATGCGCCCGCTGGAAAGCGACGCGTTGGTTCCGTCCACGCCGATGAAGGACGACAGGCTCTCAACGGCCGGATCCTTGAGGATCACGGCGGCAAGCTCGCGCTGGCGCTCGGCCATGGCCGGGAAGGAGATGGACTGGGGGGCCTCGGAGATGCCCACGATGAGCCCGGTGTCCTGCACCGGGAAGAAGCCCTTGGGCGACCACACGTACAGGGCTACTGTGAGCGCCAGGGTGCCCACGGCCACCAGCAGGACCATGGGCTGGTGGCGCAGCACCCACTTGAGGCTTGCGCCGTAGCGCTCGATCACCCAGTCGAAGCCGCGCTGGGTGAACTGGTGGATGCGCCCCTCCTTCTCCGGGGGGATGTGGCGCAGGAGCTTGGCGCACATCATGGGGGTCAGCGTCAGCGACACCGCCGCCGAAATGAGGATGGACACCCCCAGGGTGATGGCGAACTCGCGAAACAGCCTGCCCACCACGTCGCTCATGAACAGAAGCGGGATGAGCACCGCGATGAGCGACACCGTGAGCGACAGGATGGTGAAACCGATCTGCTTCGATCCCTTGAGCGCCGCCTCGAAGGGGTTCTCCCCCTGCTCCACGTATCGGGCCACGTTCTCGATCATGACGATGGCGTCGTCCACCACGAAGCCCGTGGAGATGGTCAGGGCCATGAGCGAGAGGTTGTTCAGGCTGAACCCCATCAGGTACATGGCCCCGAAGGTGCCCACCAGGGAGAGCGGCACGGCCACGCTCGGGATGGCGGTGGCCGGGAGGTTGCGCAGGAACAGGTAGATGACCATGACCACCAGGGCCACGGCCAGCATGAGCTCGTACTGCACGTCTTCCACCGAGGCCCGGATGGTGGTGGTGCGGTCCGTCAGCACGGATACGTCCACGCCGGGAGGCAGGCTGCCCTTGAGCTGGGGCATAAGCCGCTTGACCCGGTCCACCACCTCGATGACGTTGGCCCCGGGCTGGCGCTGGATGTTGACGATGACCGCGGGCGAGGCGTCGGCCCAGGCGGCCTGGCGCTCGTCCTCGGCTCCGTCCTCCACGTCGGCCACGTCCGAGACCTTCACCGGCGCGCCGTTACGGTAGGCGATGATGAGGGGCTTGTACTCCTCGCTGGTGTAGAGCTGGTCGTTGGCTCCGATGATGGAGGCCTGCTTGGGGCCGTCGAAGCTGCCCTTTGCCAGGTCCACGTTGGCCGCGCCGATGGCCGCGCGCAAATCCTCGAGCGTCAGGCCGTAGGAGGCCAGGGCAGCCGGGTTGGCGTGCACCCGCACGGCCGGGCGCTGCCCGCCGGACAGGCTCACCAGGCCCACGCCCGGCAGCTGGGATATCTTCTGGGCGAAGCGGGTGTCGGCCAGGTCCTCCACCTTGGGCAAGGGCACCGTGGCCGAAGTCAGCGCCAGGGTCAAAATGGGCGCGTCGGCCGGGTTGACCTTGCTGTAGACCGGCGGGTTGGGCAGGTCCTTGGGCAGGAAGTTGAAGGAGGCGTTGATGGCCGCCTGAACCTGCTGTTCGGCCACATCAAGGCTTAAGTCGAGGGAGAACTGCAGCGTGACCACCGAACAGCCGCTGGAGCTGTTCGACGTCATCTGAGTGAGGCCCGGCATCTGGCCGAACTGGCGCTCCAGGGGCGCGGTCACGGACGAGGCCATGACCTCGGGGCTGGCTCCGGGATAGAAGGTGCGCACCTGGATGGTGGGATAGTCCACCTGGGGCAGCGCGGCCACGGGGAGCTGCCTGTAGGCCATGGCCCCGGCCAGCAGCACCGCCACCATGAGGAGCGTGGTGGCCACGGGACGCCGGATGAAGGGGCTGGAAATGTTCATCAGCCGCCCTGGCGTTCCCCGCCGGCCTCCGCTTTCACCTCCACCGGGGCTCCGTCGCGCAGCCGCTCGGTGCCATCGACCACCACCTGCTCACCGGCCGCGAGCCCGGAGCGGATCACGGTCATGCCTTCCACGGTCTCTGCCGGCTCCACGCGCCGGGCCTCGACGGTGCCGCCCTGCTTGAGCACGAAGGCCGTGGCCCCCTGCGGTCCGCGCTGCACTGCGGGAGCGGGAACCACCAGCGCCCCGGCCAGGGTGTCCACCTGGATGCGGGCGTTGACGAACTGGTTGGGGAAAAGGCTCCAGTCGCTGTTGTCGAATTGGGCCTTGAGCTTCACCGTGCCCGTGGAGGGATCGATCTGGTTGTCCACGGTCAAAAGCACGCCCTGGGCCAGCCTGTGCTTCTGCTCGCGGTCGTAGGCCTCCACGGGAACGGCCCCGCCCGCCTTCATGCGCGCGAGAACCCTGGGCAGGCTGTCCTCGGGGATGGTGAACACAACGGAAATGGGCTCCATCTGGGTAATGACCAGAAGGGTCTGGTTGGACGCCTGGATCATGTTGCCCGGGTCCACCTGCCTGAGGCCCACCCGCCCGGTGATGGGCGCGGTGACGCGGCTGTATGTGATCTGGAGCTTGGCGTTGTCGATCTGGCCCTGGTCGGTCTTGGTGGCGCCCTCGTACTGGCGCACCAGGGCGTCCTGGGTGTCCAGCTGCTGCTTGGCGATGGCCCCGGTGGTGATGAGGTCTTCGTAGCGCTTGAGGTCCTTGCGGGCGTTGTCCAGCTGGGCCTTGTCCCGGGCCATCTGGCCCTGGGCCTGCTCGAGCTGGGCCTGGAAGGGGCGCGAATCGATCACCGCCAAGAGGTCTCCGGCCTTGACCGTCTGCCCTTCCTTGAAAAAGACCTCCATGAGGTGCCCGTCCACGCGGCTCTTGACGTTCACGGTGTGGAGGGGAACCACCGAGCCCAGTCCCGAGAGGTACAGGTCCACGTCCTTCCGGGCGACCGCGGTTACGGTCACGGGAAGCTTGAAACTCTTGCCCGGCCCGCCCTGGCGCGGCGATTCGGCGGATTTTCCCCGGAAGAAGTACACCCCCCCGGCCAGGGCCAGGAGGACCACAAGGATGACGATCATGCGCCCCGGGCGCCGAGGCTGGTCGCGGAGATTGTCGGATGAATCGAGAGACATTTTACGTTTACCTGCCCAAAGGAGAACGGTTCATTCCGGTGGGTATTCCCCCCCGTTTCTATCCGCTAACGACCGCCATCACAAGGCGCTTACGGCTTCACGACACGTAAGGGCGGGGGGAGGGGGCGAGCCGCGCGGCCGAGGATGAACGGGACCGGACAAGGGTGTGTCGGCTCTACGGGCGATCCGGTTACGAGACGCCTAACAATGAGGGCGAAAGATTATCCGGAAGCCGACCATCCGGTCGCCCTTGCCCTGACCGCCGCGCCCGGGGTAGCCTGAAAGAACGCGTGCGCGCGCCCCGCCAACATCGAGGTAGCCATGGATTTCGAATTCGCCGCTCCGGGAAGGATCGTTTTCGGCCCCGGTTCCATTTCCCGGCTTCCCGGGCTGGCCGCCGGGCTTGGCCGCACCCCCCTGGTGGTGACCGGGGGCACCCCGGAGCGCCACGCGGCGGCGCTCGCCGCCCTGGCCGACGCGGGTCTCCCGCCCGTGACCTTCCCGGTGGCGGGCGAACCCTCGGTGGAGGTGGCCGCGTCCGGAGCGGCCCTGGCCCGCGAGAACGGGTGCGACCTGGTGGTGAGCATCGGCGGCGGCGGAGCGCTGGACGCAGGAAAGGCGGTCGCGGCGCTCATGGCCAACACGGACGACATCTACGAATACCTGGAGGTGGTGGGCAAGGCCCGCCCCCTGGAAAACCGCCCGGCGCCGCACATCGCCGCGCCCACCACGGCGGGCACCGGGGCCGAGGCCACGGCCAACGCGGTGCTCACCGCAAAAGCGCAACGCGTGAAAGTGAGCCTGCGCTCGCCCAGGATGCTGCCGACGATTGCCCTGGTGGACCCGCTGCTCACGCTCACCGTTCCGCCGCAGGTCACGGCGGCCACGGGCCTGGACGCCCTGACCCAGCTGCTGGAAGCCTTCACCTCGAACAAAGCCAACCCCCTGACCAGCGCCCTGTGCCGTGAGGGGCTTTCGCGCGCCGCCCGGTCGCTGCGCCGGGCGTTCGATGACGGCTCGAACGCCGCGGCCCGAGAAGACATGGCCCTGGCCAGCCTTTTCTCGGGCATGGCCCTGGCCAACGCCAAGCTCGGAGCGGTGCACGGATTCGCGGCCCCGCTGGGCGGACTCTTCGACGCGCCCCACGGCCAGGTCTGCGCCAGCCTGCTCCCCTTCGTGGTGCGGGCCAACATCGCGGCGTTGGGCGAACGCACGCCGCAAAGCCCGGCCCTGGCCGCCTATGCCGAGGCCGCCCGGATACTGACCGGCAAGCAGTCGGCCACCGCGCAAGACTGCGCCGCCTGGATAGAAGAACTCTGCGCCAGTTTCGATACCCCGTCGCTCTCCCGCCTGGGCGTGACCCGGGCGGACATCCCCCTGGTCGTGGAGAAGGCGTCCCGGGCAAGCAGCATGAAAGGCAACCCCGTTGAGCTCACCGCCGGCGAGCTTTCGGCCATCCTGGAGGCGGCGTTGGTCTGAGAACGAACCGGCTCAATCCAGGAAGGAGAACACCTCCCGGCGGATGCGCCGGGAGGGGATTCCAAGCCGCTTCAGGACTTCCAGGCTCGCGGCCACGAGCCCGGGCGGCCCGCACAGGTAGAACGCCTTTCCCGCGAGGCTCCCCCCGCAAAGGCGCAGGACCTTCTCCTCGTCCAGATGCCCCGTCTCACCCTCCCAGCCCGGGTCCGGACGGCTGAGGATGTGCTTCACCGTGAGGCGGGGATGTCCCCCGGCCTCGATCCGGGCCAGCTCCTCGCCGAAGACGATGTCCGCCTGGGAGCGGTTGGCGTAGAGGAAGGTCACGGCGTTGTCCGAGGCCGTGTCGCGCATGTGGCGCAGCATGCTCATGAGCGGTGTGACGCCGATGCCTCCGGCCAGGAACACCATGTCCGTGTCCTCAGGGTGGAGCAGGTAGGAGAAGTGTCCGAAGGCCGCCTGGACCACGGCGGTGTCGCCGGGCGCGGTCCGGCCGATGGTGGCCGTGAAGTCCCCGGATTCCTTGATGGTGGAGCTGACGTATCCGCGCTGGGCGGGACTTGAGGAGATGGTGAAGTGGTGCTCCTCCACGGGCAGGCCCGGCGCGCGGCGCAAGGTCAGGAAGTGGAACTGGCCGGGCAGGTATCCGTAGGCCTCCTCCCCCTGGGGGGGAACGAGCTCCAGGGTCCAGACGCCTGGAACCTCCTGGCGCACGGCCGTCACCGTGTAGGGCTTCCTGGCGGCCAGCAGCGGGCGCAGGATCCTGTGCCAGGCCATGAGGGCCAGGGACCCCAAGGCGAAGGCCGGCCAGGCCAAGGCCAACGCCGTGCCCGGGAAACCGGATTTCACGAACCAGCTGTGCGTGAAGGCCAGGGCCACGATGCCTGGCGCCAGAAGCCCGTGGAGCCGCCGCCAGCCCTCGAAGCCCAGCCCCAGGCGTCTCTGGAACAGGCTCACGAGCAGGTTCATCGCCAAGAGGGCCGCGGCCGTCTTGGCCGCCCAGATGTACCAGGGCACATCCAGGGTGAAGAACATCCTCCATCCCAATCCGCCCAGGGCCAAAAGGACAGGATGGCACAGGAGCAGGACGCCCCCGGCCATGGCCATGCGCCGGTGGAAACGCGCCAGCACGTCCAGGCCGAAGGGGCGCTCCACCGCTTTGTACCTCCCGGTCAGCGCCACCTGTAGGCACAGGATCATGAAGGCCGAAAGGGCGCAGCACCGGCCCAGCTGGTAGACGGGACTCTCCCCGTCGCCCCACTGCCCCGAGAGCATGGCCACTGCGGGAGGGGCGGCAATCACGCCCGCGTACGCTCCGGCCAGCAGCCAGGGCTTGAATCTGAAAGGCGTCTTCATGAGGAGGCCCCCTTCCACGCATGGCGCGAGGATCGACTCCTGGGCTTTGGCGAGCGCCACGGACGCAAACCAGTCCCGGTGAACCAACCGCACGCAACCTGATTGCGACAGAACGCTCTCCGTACCACACTGTCTTGTTTTTTCAAACCTGCAGCATGACGGACGCCTTGGGCCATCCCCCAATGGGCGGAATCTGTCGCGAAGGGAGCCCGTTTCTGTTGGCGGGAGGCGTTTGGCGCGTGTTGACACGCTCCAATCGCCGGGATTATTCTTTTTAAGTGGGGAAATAGGCTTTCCCCTCGGGGTTGCTTGCACGACGTGTTCTTTCCGGCGGACCGCACTTCCCTCGAATAGGCGTAGAGCCGGATGGCGTTTCGCGCACACCCTCCCGCGCGCACCAACTCGGCGAGGACGATCGGACCATATGCTGCCCACACTCATCTTGCTGCTCAGCCTGGCGTCGCCGCCCAGTGACCCGCTTGTCGCGGCCATGGAAAGCTACGCGCGGCTTGGGACGTACCAGGTGACGCTTCGTTCCGGGCGCGGGGATTCCGCCGAAATCATCCGCTATTCCTACAAGAAGCCCGGGCTGATCCGGATGGACTTCATACGACCCCACAAAGGGGCGCTCATCATCTACGACCCGGCCACGAAAAAAATCCGGCTGAGGCCCTTCGGCTTCGCCACCGCCCTGACCCTCACCCTGAATCCGGACAACGCGCTGGTGAAAAGCGCCCAAGGCCACCGGGTGGACCAGTCCGACATCGGGACGCTCCTGGGAAGGGCGAACACCCTCCAGCAGCACGGCAAGGCCGAGATCCTCGGAGAAGAGGCGGTGGGGCAGAGAAAGACCTTTCTGGTCAGTGTCGAGGGGGAGAAGGACTTCGCCCTGGACGGCACCCACCGTTTCCTGCTCAATCTGGACGAAACGACGTGGCTCCCGCTGAAAACCAGGTCCTACGACCTAGCCGGGAACCTGCGGGAAGAGGTCCTCATGGACGACCTGGAGACCGACGTCCAGCTCGATGACGCCTTCTTCAGGCCCTAGTGTCGCGTGCTCAAAAACATGAACATGTTTTTGACAATAAAAATAATCATTTTAAATTATTGCCTACGAAATAAATAGATATTTATTTCGTAGGCGCCACACTTGGCGCTCCGGTCTGGACCACGCACAGATCGGACCGCAGGTGCCTGGCCAGCCCCCTGCCCCCCCATTCCATGACCTTGTTGTGGTTCCAGCGAAGAAGGGGCCCGGCGACCCAGGCCAGGACCTTCATCCGGGGAGCCGCCATGCGCACCGTCCACTCGTAGCGCACCACGGTCACGCCGTCCTCCCGGGCGAACCGCCAGATTCCGACGCCGGACACGTCGCCGCTGGCCACCCCCTCGATGATCCGCAGACGCTCGACGCGGGTGGTCCGGATGTCGAAAACGAGATGATACGGAAGAACCCCCTTCCAGCTGAAACGAAACAGCGTGCCGACTCCATCCCGGCCGCCTGCGCTGACCTCGACGACGTTTGAAAGCCCGCGCCACCACTGCGGCCAGCATTCGCAATGGGAGATGGCCTCCCACACCTCGTCAAGCGAGGAGCCGATGCGCCACTCGGTCACGAGTTCGAATCGGGTCATGGCCGTCTCACAGGCAGGATCGAATGCGCGGCATGTGCATCATTGCCCCGGGTCTTCCCTGGTTTTTCCGGATGGAGAGAGTTAAGCGAGACTATGCGTCCCCCTGACTTGGTTCAAGCAGAAAGCGGGGCGTAGATACGAAAAGCCGAGGTGACCCCATGCACAAGGCGTTCGTTTTCGTGGTCCTGGCGTCGGCTCTTGCCCTGAATCTGGCCGGTTGCGCCGGAGCCCAACAGCCCATGACCCTGGAGGAGTTCTACGGTTTCTGCTGGCCTGCCCAGATCGACACCAACTGCTCAGACGATTCGCTCTGCCGGGACTACCAGGCGTACCTGGCCCAGCCGCAGGCCACCAGCAACAAGGAGGAGTGCATCAAGGGGTGCAACGATCTGCAGATGGTGGAATACCGGCAGAACACCCTGCGCGGCTGCGAGGGGGCCATCGGCAGCGCCACGGACTGGTGCATCAAGTATTGCCGTTTGTATTTCGACTACGGCCCGCCCAAGCCCTGACGGCAAGGCCCAGGGCCCGGCCCGGCGGCGTGAGCCGCCACCCAAACGAAAAACGCCGCGCCCCGGCCTGTATCCGGTGCGCGGCGCTTCATTTCACGTCTCGCCTGACGGGCTAGTCCTGCGCCCAGGCCTTGGAGCGCTCCACGGCGCGCTGCCATTCGTGCAGCAGCTTCTCGCGCTTGCCCTGGTCCATGTTGGGCTCGAAGCGGCGGTCCAGCTGCCACATGGCCGCGATCTCCTCCTCGCTCTTCCAGAAGCCCACGGCTAAGCCCGCCAGGTAGGCAGCGCCCAGGGCCGTGGTCTCGGTGACCATGGGCCGCTCCACCGGCACGCCCAGCACGTCGGCCTGGAACTGCATGAGCAGGTTGTTGCGGGTGGCGCCGCCGTCGGCCCGCAGGGTGGCCAGCTTGATGCCGGAGTCCTTCTGCATGCAGTCCATGATGTCCAGGGTCTGCAGGGCGATGGACTCCAGGGCGGCGCGGGCGATGTGGGCCTTGGTGGCGCCGCGGGTGATGCCGACCATGGTGCCGCGGGCGTACTGGTCCCAGTGGGGCGCGCCCAGGCCGGCGAAGGCGGGCACTAGGTACACGCCGCCGTTGTCGGGCACGGAGAGGGCCAGCTGCTCCACTTCGGGGGCGTGCTTGATGATGCCTAAGCCGTCGCGCAGCCACTGCACCACGGCTCCGGCGATGAACACGCTGCCCTCCAGGGCGAAGAAGCGTCCGGACGGGGTGGCCCAGGCCATGGTGGTGAGCAGGTTGTTCTTGCTCTCGCGCACTTCCTTGCCGGTGTTCATGAGCATGAAGCAGCCGGTGCCGTAGGTGTTCTTGGCCATGCCCGCCTTGAGGCAGGCGTTGCCGTAGGTGGCGGCCTGCTGGTCGCCGGCGTTGCCCGCGATGGGCAGGGGGCTGCCCAGGAACTCGGGGTGCATCTCGCCCACCACCTCGGAGGACTTGGTCACCTTGGGCAGCATGGCCTTGGGCACTTCGAGGATCTTCAACAGCTCGTCGTCCCAGGCCCCGGTGTTGATGTTGAACATCAGGGTGCGGCTGGCGTTGGATTCGTCGGTGGCGTGGACCGCGCCTTTGGTGAGATTCCAGATGAGCCAGGTGTCGATGGTGCCGAAGAGCAGGTCGCCGTTCTCGGCCTTAGTCCTGGCTCCGGGCACGTTTTCCAGGATCCAGCGGACCTTGGTGCCCGAGAAGTAGGCGTCCAGCACCAGGCCGGTCTTCTTGCGGAAGGTCTCGGCCAGGCCCCGGCTTTTCAGCTCGTCGCAGAACCCGGCGGTGCGGCGGTCCTGCCAGACGATGGCGTTGTGGATGGGCGCGCCGGTGGCCTTGTCCCAGACCACGGTGGTCTCGCGCTGGTTGGTGATGCCCACGGCCACCACGTCGGAGGCGTCCACCTTGGCGTGCAACAGGCATTCGCGCATGACCCAGGCCTGGGTGTCGAATATCTCGTTGGCGTTGTGCTCAACCCAGCCCGGCTGGGGGTAGATCTGGGTGAATTCCTTCTGGGAAATCTGCTTGATGTCGCCCTCGCGGCTGAAAAGAATGGCGCGGGAGCTGGTGGTTCCTTGGTCGAGAGACAGAACGTACTTGCTCATCATGATCCTCCAGGGCTGTGTCCCGGTTGGGCCTTGCGGGTTGGTTGGGTCTTCTAGGCCTTGTTGAGCATGCCGGTGGTGCGGTCGTAGATGAACGCGCCCAGGGGGCCGCCGACCAGGGGGCCGAGGATGGGCACCAGCACCACGCTCGGGTCCATGAGGTTGGGCGTGGAGAAGCCCGCCATCAGGGTGAAGAAGCGGGGACCGAAGTCGCGGGCCGGGTTGATGGCGTAGCCGTTCATGGCGCCCAGGGCCATGCCGATGACCATGACCAGCGCGGCCACGGCGAAGGGTCCCAGCCAGCCCGCGTTGTTCTTGGAGGCGAAGTCGCCGATGGAGAGCACGCCGAAGAGCAGGACGGCGGTGCCGATGACCTGGTCGATGAAGCCGGGCCAGAAGCCGGGCACGGCCGGAAAGGTGCAGAACACGCCCGCGCTGGCCAGCTGGGGGTCGACCAGCAGCCACTTGGCGTGGAAGTCCAGGAACACGATGGCCGCGCCCGCGCAGCCGCCCGCGGTCTGGGCGATGGAGTACGGCAGCACCTTGCGCCAGGGGAAGCGGCCGGTGCAGGCCAGGGCCAGGCTCACGGCCGGATTGATGTGCGCACCAGAGCGCAGGCTGGCCAGCACGCCGAAGAGCACGGCGAGCCCCCATCCCAGGGTGATGTTGGTCCACGTGGTGTTGATCGCCTTGCCGAAGAGCACCACCATGGCCACGTTGCCCGCTCCGAAAATGATGAGGATCATGGTCCCCATGAATTCGGACAACATCTCCTTGCCTAACGACGACTCGCTCATGCTTCCTCCAGTACAGCCTTTCTCCGGCCGGTTGCCTCCGGCCGGACGGTTCCTGCCATGCCTGCCTCTGCCGACGGATGCCTTCGACGCGCGCTACGCGCCGGCCGGCTGCCCCGTGAACCAGGACGCCAGCAGCGCACGCGCGGATTCGATCTCTTCGTTTACGCGGGCCTCATCCCAGCCGAGTTCGCGGGCCATGATGCCCGCCACCACGGGAGCGGCCTCCTGGGCGTGGATCATGTCCAGGAGCCCCAGGGGCAGACGCCGGATGAGCACGTCGGCCACGTGGGCGGCCATCTCCTGGCGCACGGCGTAGGCCACCTCGGCCCCGATGTACGGGTGGCCCGGGTGGATGCGCTCCATGAGGCCCGGCTCGCGGGCCACGGCCAGCACGCGCCTGGCCTCGTCGCCGTAGAGGGAATACAGCGACCGGGCCACGGCGGGCTCGATGCCCTCGCGCCGGGCCAGCTCCTCCCAGGAACCAGGCACGTGCCCGCAGGAGCCCAGGAGGCGCATGGTACGCGTGGCGCTCTTGCGCCCCCGGCACAGGCCGAAGCGGACGCAGGCGGCGTCCACGGCGTCCTCGGCCATGCTGCGGTAGCTGGTCCACTTGCCGCCGGTCATGGTCAGAAGCCCCGAGGCGCTCACATCCAGGACATGGGTGCGGGCCAGCTCCTGGGTGCTGCCCTTGCCGGGCGAGAACACCAGGGGGCGAAGCCCGCTCCACACGGCCAGCACGTCGTCCCTGGTCAGGGGCTGGCGCAGGTACTTGCTGGCGTAGCGCAGCAGGTAGTCAACGTCCTTCTCCTCGGGCACGGGATCGTGCTCCACCCGGGCGGGCTCGTCGGTGGTGCCGAAGAGCACGTGGCCCATCCAGGGGATCATGAAGAGCACGCGCCCGTCCTCGGTGCTGGGGATCATGAGCGACATGTCCGGGGGGGTGTGCTTAGCGTCGAGCAGGATGTGGATGCCGGAGCTCACCTTGAGCATGTCGCCGGCATGGGGATCGTCCATGCGCCGGATGGCGTCTGCGAAGGGGCCGGTGGCGTTGATGACGCCCTTGGCCCGAATGGTCCAGGTTTCGCCGGTGACTGTGTCGCGCACCACGGCTCCGCGCACCTGGTTGCACTCCTTGACCAGCTCCACCACCTCAACGTGGTTGACGCAGGTGGCGCCATGGGCGTTGGCGGTGCGGGCCAGGGTGACTGCCATGCGGGCGTCGTTGAACTGGCCGTCGTAGTAGATGACGGCTGCCACGTAGCCGTCCAGGTTCAGCTGGGGGAAGAGCCGCTTGGCCTTTGCCCGGCCCACCAGCCTGCTGCGCCCGAGCGACAGGCGTCCGGCCAGCAGGTCGTAGAGCACCAGGCCCGCGAAGATGTAAGCGGCCTGAAACCAGGTCGCGACCGGGGTCATGAGCTGGATGGGGTGGGCCAGGTGGGGGGCGTTGCGCAATAGGTAACCGCGCTCGCGCAGGCCCTCGCGCACCAGCCCGAACTGCTCGCGGTCGAGCTTCAGGATGGCCTTCTCCAGGTAGCGCACGCCGCCGTGCACCAGCTTGGTGCTCTTGCTGCTGGTGCCTTGGGAGAAGTCCCCCTTTTCCACCAGGGCCACATCCAGGCCCCGGGTGGCCGCGTCCAGGGCCGCGCCGCAGCCTGTGGCCCCGCCGCCGATCACCAGGAGGTCGAATTCGCCGCCATCCTTGAGGCGGCGCAGAAGATGCTGTCTGTCCATAAGAAAGCCTTGTTAGGGTTTGAGCAGGTTCGTCGCCGTGGTCGCGTCGGTCACGAAGACGTGTACGTAGCCGCGCTTGAGCACGGTTTTGAGGATGGGCACCTTGGCCATGCCGCCCGACACCAGCACGGTGTGGGGCACCTTGCACAGGCCCTCGAAATCCGGGGACATGCCGCAGTGATTGACCGGGTGGTCCAGCACGTTGCCGTCCTCGTCCAGGAAGCGTCCGAAGAATTCGCCCACGGCCCCGGCCCGGGCCAGGTCGCGGCGCTGCTCGTGGGTCACGGCCCCCAGGGCGATGTTGGTGGCCTGGGCGGTCATGTCGCCCACGGCGGTCAGGATCATGTCCACCTGGAGGGCGTCCTGGTAGTAGGTGCGGAAGATGTCCTGGCTGGCGATGGTGGCGCGCACCTCGGGAGAGGACACGAACATGGGCGCGGCCAGGTGGTTGCACACCTCGGCCCGCAGCTGGCGGGCGAACATGGCCGTGGAGTCGAAGGGGTTCACCGGGCTTTTGGGCACGCCGCCGTAGAGGGAGGTGACGGTGATGCCCCGGAAGCTGCGTACGGTGAGGCCGTTGATTGCCGCCCGGATGGTCTTGCCCCAGCCCACGCCCAGGGACTGGCCGTCCTCAAGCACCTGAGAGACGTATTCGCCCGCCGGGCGGCCGATGGCGTCGTAGAGATGGCGGTCGCCACGCTCCGGCGTGGGGACCACGATGGCCCGGACCAGGCCGAATTCGCGTGTCAGCTGGCCTTCCAGAGCCACGCAATCCTTGAAGGGGGTGTTGATGATCACCCGGATGAGGCCCATCTCGCGCCCCATCTGGAGCAGGCGGTTGACCTTGAGGCGGGTGATGCCCAGCCGGTCGCCGATTTCGGCCTGGGTGAGCTCTTCGTTGAAATACAGCCAGGCAACCCGAGAGAGAAGCTGGCTTTCGTTGTCGTCGACGCCAACCATACATTTGCCTCCTGGCGGCCCAAAAGTTGCGGCCGGGTGTATTTCGTATGAACTTTTAGTTTTCCGACAATGAAAGTGTAAATCAAAAATGTCAACGAGGAATTCAAAAATGTCACTGAGGGTTGCACACCGCTTTTTCCGCGCAAGGAGACGACATCTTGTTCATAAACATATTAACACGCTAAAATTATGATTATTTTTATGAACATTCCCGGGAACACCGCCCTGCATCTCAGACCGGAAAGTGGTCCGTCACCTCTGGAGCACGACGTTTTCGACGAGAACATATGCATTTGGCGCACGAAAAATGTCTGTCCAAGGAAGTCTCAAACAATACAGGGGGTCACGGGTGAGACGCCCAAAAAACAAGCGCGCCCCAGAAGGGGCGCGCCGTGATTCAAGACTGTGGCGAATGCCAGGATTTCTGCGAACCCCGCCGGAATCCTCCGGCCGGGAGACTCCCAGCGGCTAGCCAGGGAGCCCAACCGCGTGCGGATTCCTGCTATCCCTTGGTGATCCAGATCGGCAGGCTAGAGTGGGCCACGATCCACTCCACCACGCCGCCCATGAGCAGGCGGCGAAGCCCGGTGCGCCCGTGGGACGCGATGACGATGGTGCCGGTGCCGCCCTCCTCCGCGAACTTGAGGATCTCCTCGGGGGCGTTGCCTTCCAGGAGCTTGCCCTTGGCGGCGACGCCCATGGCCTTGGCCTTGTCCAGCACTTCGTTGATGAAGCCCTTGGTGGCGGCGGCCAGCTCAGTGGCAGCCCTGGGGGCCAGGGCCAGATATTCGTTGGGCACGTCCATGACCGAGACCACCTCGACCAGCGAATCGAGCTCGCGGCCCAAAGCCAGGGCCTTGTCCGCGGCCGCCGCCGAGAAGCGGGAGCCGTCGGTGGCCAGCACCAGCCTGCGCAGGTTCACCGCCGCGCCGGTGGGCACGATGAGCACGTCGCAGTTGCAGAAGCCGATGGTCCGGCCCGTGACGCTGCCCAGCAGGAGCTTGCCCATGGTGGAGGTGTTTCGCCGCCCCATCACCACCAGGCTCGCCCGCATGGAGTCCGCCAGGTCCGCGATGACCTGGGCGGGTTCGCCCTCCTCGCAGAGGGTGGCCAGGGGGAGGCCGCGCTTGGCGGCCTCCCCTTTGGCGAATTGCAGAGCCTTGTCGCAGGGCTGCCTGAGCACGCTTGCGATGTCGCTTATGCCCACGAGCCTCAGGTCACCCTGGTAGGGCGGGGCCACGGCCACCGCCGTGAGGGAGGCCCCATGCGTCCCGGCCAGGTCCAGGGCCGCGTTCAAGGCGTGGCGGCTGGCGTCGGACTCGTCCACGCAGACCAGGAGGCGCTTGAGCGGCATTTGCTTACGCCTCCTGCCCCTGGGGAGCCAATGCCTTGCGGCCCTTGACCATGCTGCCCAGGATGATCACCGCGCCCACCACCAGAGAGACCACCATGAAGGCGAAGCTCGCCTTTTCCAGGATGGCCACGGTGGAGTCACTGACTTCCATGAGGCCGAGCTTGGCCAGGTACTTGGGCATGGCGAATCCGCGCGACACGGCGACGATCAGCATGATGGTGCCCATGACGACCTTGATCATGTGTTCGCGCACGAAGGTGGTGCCGATGGCGCCGAGCTGCACGCCCAGAAGCGAACCGGCCAGGATGATCAGGGTGAGGCGGATGTCCACCATGCCGTGCATGGCCCAGTTGATGGACCCGGCCAGGCCCATGACGAAGGCGATGACCAGCTCGGTGGCCGAGGCCACCAGGCCGGAAGCGCCCAGGATGTAGATCATGCCGGGCACGCCGATGAAGCCGCCCACGGCGATGGTGGCGGCCAGCAGGCCGGTGGCGAAGCCCACGGGCAGCAGGAACCACATGGAGATGCGCAGGTTGGCCCTTTTAAAGTTGATCATGGGCCACAGCTCGATCTTCTGCAGGCGAAGGGCCAGGGAGCAGGTCTGCTCGGTGGCGCAGGAATTCTTGGAGGACTTGATCGCGTCCAGCATGACGAACCCGCCCACGATGACCAGCACGGCCACGAAGGACACGCTCACGTACAGGTCGGAACCGGCCTGGCCCCACAATCCCAGGATGTAGTTCTGTATCTTGATGCCCACCTGCACGCCGACGCCCGCGAAGGCGGCCATGTACAGGCCCAGCTTGATGTCCACCTGGCCGTAGCGGTAGCGCTTGATGGACCCGACCAGGGCCTTGGGGAACTTGTGGCACATGTTGCTGGCCACGGCCACGGTGCCGGGAACGCCCAGGCTCATCATGCCGGGGGTGAGCACGAAGGCGCCGCCGGACCCGATGAACCCGCTGACCAGGCCGCCGATGAATCCCACAATGAACAGAAACCCGATCCCGGCGGGATCGAGGGTGATGAACTTGGTGGCTTCGCTGAGCATATCCATTTCAAATCTCCTTGCGCGGTTGGTCCGGTTAGGCGCTGACGGTGGCGCGGGGACGGGAGTCCTTGCGGGCGGGGGCCGAAACCGTAGCCTGGGCCGGGGCCTTCTTCACGGCGTCGATGCCGAGCACCTGCCAGAGCGTGCCCGCGAACGTGCCGTGAATCCAGGAGAACAGGAACACGGTGGCGATGGGCAGGGCCGTGTAGAGGCCGCCCTTGGCGAAGTTGTCCATGATCAGGTCCTGGCAGAGGTACACGGCGGTGTAGAGGCCGACGCTGCCGATTCCGTACGCGACGAGCTTGCCTATGGGTTTGCTCTTCCTGGCTTCCATGGTGTTCTCCTAGTTGCTAAAAATTTCACAAACAGGGACGCGCCGAGGCGGTCCTTACCCCACCACCTCGAACAGGGGCATGCTCACATGCAGGCCGTCCCTGCCCCGCTGCTCCTTGCACGCCAGCACGAACTCCACTCTGCGCAGACGCCCGCACTCGCCCTCGACCACCTCCGCCGCCTTGCCGAAGCGCACCACGTGCCTGAACGACACACCGGCCTGGCTGGCCTGGAGGCTGAAATTCTCTCCGGAACGGAGCGCGCGCATCTCGAAGAGCTCGCGCGCCTTCCGGGCATGATCGTCCCCGGCCGGAGCCAGGCTGCCGATGCTCAGGGCCACCACTTCGGTGCCGAGCCTGCCGGCCACGCTCAGGGCGTGGCGCACAAGGGCGGGCGAGAATTCGGCGTCGGTGGACACCACCACGATCTTCTTGTTCTCGACTCCCGGGGCGGACACACCCAGGTCCTTGCCGGAAAAACCGGATTCCGCCAGGGCCGCGGCCTGTCCCACATCCTCAAGGAATTCCCTGAGGCGGCTGGGCCGCTTGAGGCGGAATCCGTCTTCCGGCTTTTGGCGCATACGTGCGGCCATGTGCTTCCCTAGGCCCGGAGCCTCGGACGGGTGTCGGTACGCTTGCCCGCCACGGCCACGGTCTTGGTCTCGGACCGGGCCTCGCCCAGGATCTCCAGGGCTTCCTGGTCCAGGTTCCGCTCGGCGAATGCCTGGGCGGCGAACACTGCCTCGATGCGTTCTTTGATGGTTGCCATCCGCGTGTCCTCCTCAGTGCGCTTTGCTTCCCCTTACCCAAGAACCGTGCCACAGATAACATGTTGAAATTATTCACACTGCCAAACCCTCGAAAAATTCTTTCGTTGCGGGTTGCAACACTTCGCCCTCCAGGACGATGGTTCGTGTGTTGCACATCACAACAGCTGTTGCGTTTCGAAACACTCGTGCGACTGGCTGTTGCAGGGAAGGGGAGAAAGGACGTAGCGTGCCGGGAAACCAGCGGAGGAGCCCATGATCTTCTTCCAGAAGCGCACCGACCGGAAAACGCCCGAACCGCCCACCAGCGACCTGGCGGAACTTACGGGCCGGGCCAACGCCCCGGACCTGCCGCCCCACGCCAGGGAGGCCGCCCTGCGCGAACTCGAGCGCCTGGCCAAGACCGACCCGTCCGTGGCCGAGTATTCCGTGGGCCTGGGCTATCTGGACTTCCTGCTGGGCCTGCCCTGGAACGCCGCCACCCAAGACCGCCTGGACCTTGCGCGCGCCGAAGAGGTGCTCTCGGGCCGCCACTACGGCCTGGGGCAGGTGAAGGAGCGGGTGCTCGAATATCTGGCCTCGCGGGCGCTCCGGGCGTCCTCCGATTTCCACATCCTGGTGGTGGACGACGAGGACATCGCCCGGGCCAACCTGGAGCACGTGCTGAAGAAGGAAGGCTACCGGGTGCGCGGCGCGGCCAACGGCCTGGCCGCCCTGGAGGAGGTGCGGCGCTGGGAGTTCGACCTCATCGTCACCGACCTCAAGATGGAGAAGATGGACGGCATGCAGCTCCTGGAGGAGGCCCGCAAGCTCTCCCCGGCCACCCAGGTGATGATGGTCACGGGCTTCGCCACGGTGGACACGGCCGTGCAGGCCATGCGCCAGGGCGCGGCCTACTACCTGGCCAAGCCGGTGAACCTGGACGAGCTCAGGGCCACCGTGGCCCGGCTCATGCGCGACAAGGCCCCGCCCACGGCGTTCCGCAGCCCCGTGCTGTGCTTCTCCGGCCCTCCGGGCACGGGCAAGACCTCGGTAGGACAGGCCATCGCCGAGGCTTTGGGCCGCAAGTTCCACCGCATGTCCCTGGCGGGCCTGCGCGACGAGGCCGAGTTGCGCGGCCACCGGCGCACCTATGTCGGGGCCCTGCCGGGACGGGTGATGCAGTCCATAAGCCGCCTGGGCGTGCGCAACCCGGTGTTCATGCTCGACGAGCTGGACAAGATCGGCAAGGACTTCCGGGGCGACCCGGCGGCGGTGTTCCTGGAAATGCTCGACCCGGAGCAGAACTCGCAATTCGTGGACAACTACCTGGAGGTGCCCTTCGACCTCTCCCAGGTGCTGTTCATCGCCACGGTCAACGACGTGCGCGAGCTGTCCGGCCCCCTGGCCGACCGCCTGGAGATGGTGCCCTTCCAGGGCTACACGGCGCGCGAAAAGGTCAACATCGCCGCGCGCCACCTGCTGCCGCGCCAGCTCAAGGAGCACGGCCTGACCCACCCCTTCCCCAGCTTCACTCCCGAGGCCCTGGCGACGGTGGTGGACGGCTACACGCGCGAGGCCGGCGTCAGGAACCTGGACCGGGAACTGGGCCAGGCCTGCCGCAAGCTTGCCCGGCTGCGGCTCGAGGGCGGACAGCCCGCCGCCCCCATCGAGGTGGACGCGGCCATGATCCCGGCCCTGCTCGGCCCGCGCAAGCACATCCGCGAAGCCGCCGAGGGCGAGCCGCGCGTGGGCGTGGCCACGGGGCTCGTGTATGCCGGGTTCGGCGGGGAGATCATTTTCGTGGAGGCCATCCGCATGCAGGGGGCGGGCAACATCACCCTGACCGGGTCGCTGGGAGAGGTGCTGTGCGAGTCGGCCCGCACGGCCTTGAGCCTCGTGCGCTCGCGGGCCGGGGAGCTCGGGATCGATCCCGGGGCGTTCCAGCAGGAGGACCTGCACGTGCACATCCCGGGCGGTTCCATCCCCAAGGAAGGGAGCTCGGCGGGGCTGACGCTGGCGCTGGCCCTGGCCTCGCTCTATACGGGCAAGGCGCTCAGGCGCGACGTGGCCATGACCGGCGAGATCACGCTCACGGGGCAGGTGCTGCCGGTGGGTGGAGTGCGGGAGAAGATTCTGGCGGCTGCCCGCGCCGGGGCCACGCGGGTGATCCTGCCCGACGACAACCGGCCCGAGGTGGACGCCATGAGCGGGGAGGACCTTGCGGACGTCGAGGTGTCGTTCGTGAAGACGGTGTTCGAGGCGCTGCCGCTGGCGCTGGCGTGACGGGCGCTACTCCGCCATGCCGTAGCGCTTGAGCTTCCGCCACAGCGACACCCTGTCGATCCCCAGCACTTCGGCGGCCTTGGTCCTGTTGCCCTCGCAGTGCTCCAGCACCGCCTCGATGTGGCGGCGCTCCAGTTCCTCCAGGGTGATCATCTCCGGGGCGGCGTGCTTCACCAGCGAGGGGGCGTCGCCGCGCAGATCCTGCGGCAAATCCGCCGGTTCGATGAGCCTGCCCGTGGCCATGATCACGGCCCGCTGCACGATGTTCTCAAGCTCCCGGATGTTGCCCGGATAATCGTAGGCCATCAAAAGCCGCACCGCCTCGGCCGACACGCCCTCCAGCTTCTTGCCCACCCCCGGCGAATACTTCGAGATGAAATACCCGGCCAGGATGGGGATGTCCTGCCTGCGCTCTGAAAGCGGCGGCACCCGCAGGGTGATCACGTTCAGGCGGTAGTACAGGTCGGCCCTGAAAAGCCCCAGGTCCACCTCGGCCCTGAGGTTCTTGTTGGTGGCGGCCAGGATGCGCGCCGTGACGTCGATCTCCTGGGTGCCGCCCACGCGGAAGAACTTGCGCTCCTGCAGCACGCGCAGCAGGCGCACCTGCATGGTGAGCGACATCTCGCCGATCTCGTCCAGGAAGATCGTCCCGTCCCCGGCCACCTCCATGAGCCCCTTCTTGAGCGCCAGCGCCCCGGAAAAGGCCCCCTTTTCGTGGCCGAAGAGTTCGTTGGCCAGCAGGTCCTCGTTGAAGGCTCCGCAGTTGATGGCCAGGAAGCGCTTGGCGTTGCGCGAGCTCGATTCGTGGATGGCCCGGGCCACCAGCTCCTTGCCGGTGCCGGTCTCGCCCAGGATGAGCACGGTGGAATCCGTGGGGGCGATATGGTGGATGTTGTCGCGCAGCGCCTGGACGGCCGGGCTCTCCCCGATGATGAGCGGCGTGGCCCCCAGGTCGGCCACCTGGCGCGAGAGCCGGGCCACCTCCTGGCGCAGGCGGCGCTTGTCCATGGCCTCGGCCACGGTGGCCCGCACCTCCTCCAGGCCGTAGGGCTTGGTGAGGTAATGGCAGGCCCCCAGGCGCATGGCCTCCACGGCCGTGGTCACGGTGGCGTGGCCGGTCATGACCACCACCTCGGTGTCCGGCCAGAGCCGCTTGGACTCGGCCAGCACGGCCAGCCCGTCCATGCCCTTCATGCGCAGGTCCGTGAGCACCAGGTCGAACTCGTTGGCCGCCAGGGTCTCCACGGCCTCCTCGCCGCTTGAGGCGCTCAGGGTGCGGTAGCCTTCGCGGCGCAGGATGTGGGCCAGGTTCTCGACGGCGATGGGCTCGTCGTCAACGATCAGCACGGACGCGCCGGTCACGCCGGTCCCTCCGGCTCTTGCGTCAGGGGCAGGCGGATGACGAAGCGCGCGCCCTTGCCGCCGGTGCGCTCGGCGATGATGGAGCCCTTGTGCTTCTCGATGATGCCGAACACGATGGACAGCCCGAGCCCCGTGCCTTTGCCCACCTCCTTGGTGGTGTAGAAGGGGTCGAATATCTTGCCCAGGTCCTCGTCGGGGATGCCGGTGCCGGTGTCCTCCACGGCGATGACCGCCTCATGGGTCTTCTCGTCCACCCGAGCGGACACGGTGATGGAGCCGGTGGGGTCCGGGATGGCCTGGGCGGCGTTCAGGAGCAGGTTGATGAAGGCCTCCTGGATGCGGGCTGCGTCCAGGTCCAGGGCGAGGTCCGGGGGTATGTCCTTGATGAGCGCGATGCCCGAGGGCACCTGGCTGGAGACCAGGCGGAAGGCCTTGGCCGCGACCTCGTCGAGCGAGACGCGCTTCAGGCTGAAATCCTTGGCCCGGGAGAACTCCAGCAGGCCCTTCACGATGTCCCGGGCGCGCAGCACCTCCTGCTGGATGTTGCCGAGCATGCGGGCCGCGAATTCGGGGTCGCACTCGCCCTGCTCCTCTTGGAGGATCTGGCAGGAGGTGGAGATGTTGTTGAGCGGATTGTTGAGCTGGTGGGCTATGCCCGAGGTGAGGACGCCAAGCGAGGAGAGCTTCTTCTCTTGGATGAGCTGGTCCTGGCGGCGCTCCAGTTCGCGGGTCATGCGGTTGAAGGCCTCCAGCACGCGCTGGGTTTCGTCGTTGGTGCGGGGGACGTCCAAGGTCTTGAAGCGGCCCTGGCCGATCTCGGCGGTGGCATTGGCGATGGTGTTCAGGGCGCGCAGGATCTTGCGCCCGAGCAGCATGGCCATGGCCGTGCCGAAACTGAGCAACAGCACGCCGGTGATCACCAACTGGCGCATGAGCGAGGACACCAGGCGCAGGATGCGCTCACGCTCGGAGTTCTTGATGGCCAGCGACGTGTCCACCATGTCCTTGCCCGCCTGGCGCAGGGCATCGCGCACCCGGGCGCTGGCCTCGGAACCCGGCGGCTCGGCCTGGGAGCGCAGGCGCAGGGTGAACTCCTGGTAGGCGTCCAGGTTCTTGGAAAGGCTTTCGTCAAGCATCTTGCGGGCGCGCGGCTGCGGCGAGAGATCGGCCATGGCCCGAAGCGACGACCGGGCCAGGTCCATGAACCGTTGGGCCTCGTCGTAGTCCTCGTCGTGGGCGTAGAGCAGGAAGTTCTTCTCATAGCGCCGCACTTCCAGGATGGTGTTGGCCAAATCGTCGGCCATCTCCATGTGGGTGAGCGAAGCCTCCAGGCGCACCAGGTAGTTGTAGGAGGCCACTCCCAGAACGGAAAAGAGGACCACCGGGATGACAGTCCCGGCCAGAACCTTCTGACGTATGGTCAGATGGGGCAGCATGGAGAGGATGGACTTCTCGGCCATAGTGGGCGGTCCCGGAATGTTCGGAATTTCAAGCCGTTTGCCTTCCAGCATACGGCTCCTCGGGCCGATTGTCACGCGCGGCGGCGCCGGAGATGCCCGTCCGCCCCGGCGCGTGTAACCCGAGGCATGCCTCCAAGCGACTTCACCGTATGACTATCGATACTGCGGCGTCACGCGGGGGGAGCGACATGGAGCGCGCACTCACACTCACGGCGGAAGTGCTGGCCTTCGCCTATATCCTCTTCGCCTTGCTCATGACCGTGCTCGAAGGGCTTTAACCCGGGCCGGGATCCCGGCCGCCCGCCCCTCGGAGCTCCTTGACCGCAAGCGGCAGGCGCACGCTGATCCTGGTCCACCGGCCGGGCTCGGAGTGCGCGCTCATGCTCCCTCCGTGGTTTTCGGTGACGATGAAGTAGGACACCGACAGCCCGAGGCCGGTCCCCATGCCGGGCGGCTTCGTGGTGTAGAAGGGCTCGAAGATGCGCTTGCGGGCCGCGTCGGAAAGGCCGGGGCCGTTGTCCTCCACGGTGATGAGCGCCTGTCCGTCCTCCCGCCGGGTCCGCAGGATGATCGCCGGGGGCCTGTGCTCCGGGTTGGCCGTCATGGCCTGGGCCGCGTTGCGCAGGAGGTTCATGACCACCTGCTCGATCTGGGTGGCCGAGCAGGGCACCGGGGGCAGGTCCGGGTCGTAGTCGCGTTCGATCCGTATCCTTCTGAAGTCGCGGTGCTTCGTGAAGTCGTAGTCCTTGGAGCAGAGCTCCAGGGCCTTTTCCAGAATGCCCCGGATGTCCACCGGCTCGAAGGGGGAATCGCCCCTGCGGCTGAACTCCAGCATTCCACGCACGATCTTGGCCGCGCGCTGGGCCGACTCCGTGATGCCGGCCAGCATGTCCAGAACTCCCCGCCCCTCCATGTAAGCCCGGATAGTCTCCATGGGGCAGCCCAGCCCGGCGGCCATCCTGAGGTTCTGGGGCAGGTCGTCCGTGATCCGCCGCCGCATGACCTGGGCGCTCTGGAGGATCCCCCCCAGCGGGTTGTTGATCTCGTGGGCCATGCCCGCGGCCAGCCCGCCCACGGAGAGCATCTTTTCCGACTGGACCATCATGAGCTCCATCTGGTGGCGCTTGGTGACGTCGTCGAGCCGGATGACCGCGCCTTCGACGCCCAGACTGTTGGCCAGGGGGTAGATGGTTACGTCCTCGTACAGGATGTCGCCGGCCACGCGCCGGGGAATCTTGTGTCCGGTCCAGGTCACGCCGCCCCGCATGGCCTCGTGCAGCGGCGCGAGTTCGGCCGCGAGCCGGGGAAAGACCTCCTCGATGCGCATGCCCTCGGCCTCGTGCTCCTCGAATCCGGATGATTCCAGCGCCAGCCGGTTGCACCGGGTTATCCGGCCCTGAAGGTCCACGGTGATCAGCGCCGATGGCATGGAGTCGATGATCTCGGACAAAAGGTTGCGCAGCCGCCCCAGCTCCTCCTGTCCTGCCAGGCGCTGGGCATCGTGGTGGGCCACGGCCTGGGTCAGGCTTTTGAGCGACAGGGCCACCGTGGCGATTTCGTCATCCCGGTCGAGCATCTCCTCGTCCAGGTCGAGCGGCGCCGGCCGGCCGCTGGCCCAGCCCCTGGCCTGCTCCCGGGAGGCGCCGCCGAGCAGGGCCAGCCGCCGGGCGATGCGCACCAGCCAGCGCCCAAGCACCCCCCAGATGCACAGCGCCTGCAAGGCCAGCAGGCAGGCCACGGCCGCAGCGACCTCCAGGCCGCTCACCGGAGCGTCCACGTAGTGCGACAGGCGAAGCACCGGCGCCGGGGAGCCGCCACCCGGCCAGGGGAGCTCCACCTCCACCCGCCTGGCTTCTCCGGCGGGTGCGTCCGGGTCCGTGGAGCGCAGGGAGGAAGCCACCACCCGGCCCTGCCAGACCAGACGCAGATCGGTTCGGGTGGAGGTGTTCTGATAGAGCAGGGCGTTGTCCAGCACGCGCAGCATGACTATCCGCCCCATGCCCTCGGGCCCGAGCCAGAAAGGCTGGCTGTAGACGCGGTAGAGAAGGCCGGACGATTCGTCGTGGAGCCAGTTCGCGCCTGGGGACCGGGCCGTCAGGGCGGCCATGCGCTTGGCTTCTGGGCCGTACCAGAACAACGGAGTTCCATCGGCCGTCATCAGGAAGACATGGCTGAACTTCGGGTCCTCGCCCTGCGCGAGGTAATAGGCGTGAAGTCTCTCCCGGCGCGCGGCGGGATTCTCCGCCAGCCCCAGGAAAGCCAGGCGGGCCTTCTGGTGCTCGGCCTGGCTTTGCCAGTCCTCATCCCATTCCAGAAGCTTGCCCGCGTAGAAGGTCTCCACGGTCTTGGCCTCGTAGCGGGCCGACTTGGCCAGCACCGCGTCGTAGGCCGCCTGTCCGGCCAGGCTGGCCACGAGCAGCATGGCCAGGGAGGCCAGGACCATGCGTCGCGCGCCCTGACCGCGCAGCGTTTCAGGCATGAATTTCTGGAGTCCCGGTTTACGCCACCGCATGCGTCGACCACCCGGAGCCTAGGGCCAGAACAACCCGTCCAGATCGGCGGGACGGGGGATGAGACCGTGACGGAGAAGAAAGTCCTGGGCCTCGGCAAGATAGCGCTTGTCCGGCCCGGTCACTTCGGGACTGAAATCGTATTCCGGAAGCAGGCGCTCCACGTCGGCCGGGGAAAGGCCCGTCTCCTTGGCGAGAATCGCCCGGGCTCGCTCCGGGTTGGCCTTGAGAAAGGCCAGGGCCTGCGCGTGCACCGAGACGTAGCGCCGGGCCAGGTCCGGGTTTGCCCGCAGGAAGTCCTCGTTCACGGCCGTGAACATGAGCCCGATGGTCAGCCCGTCGCCGCAGGCCACGGCCCTGGCTCCCTGGGATTGGGCCCTGGTCTTGCCCGCGCCCGCAAGCACGGCGGCGTCCACGCCGCCCGAGAGCAAGGTGGTGAGGGCGGGCTGCAACTGCATGTCCACGAAGGTGACGTCCGAGGCCGTAAGCCCGGCACGCTCCAGGGCCATGAGCAGAAGCAGGTACAACTGCGCCCCCTTGGGACCGGCAACGGTTCGTCCTTTGAGGTCCGCCACGGTCTTGATCGAGGGGTTCTTGCTCATGATGCAGAAGGACCGCGGGGCCCTGGCGAACACCGCAATGGCCCTGACCGGATCGCCCTTGGCCCTGGCCGAGAGCACTGCGTCCCAGCCGATCACGCTGGCGAACTGCACGGAGCCCTCGCTCAGGGCCTGGGCCTGAGCCGCGCCGGTGAGCAGGTCGGTCCAGCGGACGGTGAACCCCTCCGGCTCGAACGCCTTCTCGTACAACCCCAGGACCTTGGCGATGACCAGGGGGGCGTTCAGGGGATGCTTGACGTAGGTGATGGTGATGGTCTTCGCCTCCGGAGAGGCTGCGGCGGCGCCAACGCAGCAGAAAAAGGCGAGGGCGCAGAGAAACACCGCCGCGAGCGGCGATCTGGAGCGAAGCATGAAACCTCCAGTACCGAGTCGTCCTTTTTGTATATTGTCCCGGCAGGTCCTCGTCCACAACAAATGGCCCCGGATTCCCTGCCCGCCCGGAATACGGGCCTGTTACCCCGTAAGGAGCACCGCGCCGGGTTCAAGGTATATTGGCGTCCTGGCTTCCTGCTTGAGAAAGATGAGGATAAGCAATAAACTGGAATGGTTGCCGAGTTGAGCACTGGAACGCTTGTGAGTTTTGTCTGTCCCGAGCGGCCGTCCACCATAGCCAAACAGGGGAATCTTGCAGACATGAACCAACACTGCCCCAAATGCGGCCCAGGCGAATTCAAATGCGTGGCCAGTAACGAGCACCGCCGCCAGGACGGACGTCCTACAATCTTCACCTGCTTGAGCTGTCTCACATGCTGGAACTCTGCAGGGCAGATCATCTCCGAGCCCCCTAAAGAGCCCGATGAAGCTCGTTGGCCGAAAGTTCGGCCCCAGGCCCAGACCTCAGGGGACCGTGATATCGCGACTATCTTGTGGAAGCATTGGCGCTCTATCTGACGGATTGAGGAGTTGCTGTTTGACGCGCCTGCGAGTGATGCATATGGGTGATAATGATGCACCGGGACCACGTCCATGTGGTGGAGAAGCATAAACACGGACTTTTTTTCAAAGCGGCAGGGCAACAAATGCTCAAGAACGTATTCCATGAAGATTGGACGTTTTGGATTTGTCTAATCGTAGGAGCAGCGTTGTTGTTGCTGTATTACTTAAAAATGGGGGCCACCGGCCCAAGCCTCGTCATTCCTTTTTAGGGCTGACGCCCTCCTGGAACCGCTGCCATTCCTGAATGAGCGGAGCACCCTCCGGACGCTCAAGGCAAGAAAGAGCAGAACAAGCCGCACCTCTCCGCCTCCCGGCGATGATTCCTCTTTTCTTGAGCCCGCGTATCCTACTTTCAACGGCCCGGATGCTCCACGCCGTCTGCCGCGCAATGGTCCTCTGCGACGGGTTGCCGCGCGGCTCCGGCTGTTGTCCGGATGTCGACGGCCCCAAATGGAAGAAGCCGGACCATCTCTGGCTCGGCTTCTAGTATTTTCAGGGCCTTGTGAACTTTTTCGGACTGCCCTGGGTCGTCGTTTGGCGGAGGGACAGGGATTCGAACCCTGGGACGAGTTACCCCGTCAATGGTTTTCAAGACCATCGCCTTAAACCGCTCGGCCATCCCTCCGCGCCGGGGAGATTGTGTCTACACGCGCTCCGCTCTCCGGGCAAGCGCCGGGTGGCGCGGCCGTCGCGTTGTTTCAGGGCGCTATTTCCGGCGGGGGCGGCCCTTCTGCTCGATCAGGGCCTTGGCCCGCTGGGTCAGCGTGGATATTTCCGGCTTGGTGATCTGGTCGTCCGCTCCCACGGCCTCGCCCTTGTGGTAGAGCTTGTCGTTGATGAGCGACGAGAAGAGGATCACCGGAATGTCGCGCAGCACGGGGTCGTCCTTGATGCGTTTGCAGAGGTTGTGTCCGTCCATGGCGGGCATCTCGATGTCGGACACCACCAGGTTCACGATCTCCAGCACGTCCCGGCCCTCGTCGACGGATCGCTGCTTGATCTCGACGAGCCGCTCCCAGGCCTTCTGGCCGTTGATGTCCTGCTCCACCTCGTAGCCGTCGCGCAGGAGCGTGCTGACGATGAGCTTGCGGATGGAGGCCGAGTCGTCCACCACCAGGGCGCGGTAGAAGATCTCGTCCGTGGCCTGCACCTTGGTCACCTTGTCGGGGTCCTCGTGCATGGCCAGGCTGGGGTTCAAGTCCCAGATGATCTTTTCCATGTCCAGGAGCAGCACGATGCGGTCCTCGAACTTGACTACGCCGGTGAAGCTGTTGCCCGAGAAGCTGGCCACGTATCCGCTGGGGGGCTCCACCTGCTCCCAGCTCAGGCGGTGGATGCGGGTGACGCCGGACACCAGGAAGGCGTTGGTGATGTTGTTGAACTCGCTCACGATGACCTTGGGGGCCTCGGTCTGCACCATGCGCTTGCCCAGCCAGATGGACAGGTCGATGAGCGGAATGATGCGCGAGCGCAGGTTGAAGGTGCCCTTCACCGCCGGATGCGGGGTGCTCGGCATCTCCGTGACTTTGGGCTTGCGGATGATCTCCAGCACCTTGGCCACGTTCACCCCGAAGTAGCTCCGGTAGATGCCGCCGTCATCGGTTTCTTCATCGATGTAGAACTCGACGATTTCGAGCTCGTTCGTGCCGGATTCAAGAAGGATGTTTGTCTGGCTCATGCGGATTCCTGGATGCGTCGGGAAGTGATTGGCGGGCTACACCTTTTCGACCAACATGTTCATTCGGATGTGTTACAATCAATTGATTGTCAAGTTTTTCCTCCAAGACGACGGCCCTTCGCCCGGCGCGCTTTACACGACGCCCGCCCTGGACTAGATAGCGCATCACGCCAAGCGGCGGCACCACATTCGAGGCCGACAGTTGAACCTTCCCAAGACCGCATACGTACTCCTCTGGTTTCCGCTTTCCTCGGAGACCTTTATCTTCCGCGAAGTCCAGGCCCTGCGCCGCCAGGGCCTGAACGTGCAGGTATACAGCCTGTACGGCAAGAAGCTCAGGAACTGCTCGCCGGAGATGCTGGACTTCTCCTACGGCGTGCGCCGCATGGGGCTCTTCGCCGTGCCCTTCATCATCCGCGACATCCTGTACTGGAACAGGAAGAATCCCGGCTGCTTCAAGGCCCTGGCCAAAGAGGTGCTCCTGAGGCGCTGGTGCAGCCTGGAGGTCACGGGTGAGAGCTGGTGGGCCTTTTTGGCCGGCTTCCGGCTGGCGCGCCTGCTTGAGCGCGACGGCGCGGGCCACATCCACGCCCCTTGGGCCGGAGGACCGGCCACCGCCGCCTGGGTGGCCTCGCGCCTGACGGGCATCCCCTTTTCCCTGGCCGGACGCGCGGGCGACATCTACCCGCCCGACGGAGCCCTGGCCGAAAAGATCCGCGACAGCCTGTTCGTGCGCGTGAACAACCGGGCCAACGTGGACTACCTGTCCTCCCAGGCGCCGGCCCACGCCTCCAAGATCAACCTGGTCTACAACAGCCTCACCCTGCGCGAGAACGGCGAGAGCGACGTGAACATGACGCCGCCCGTGAAGCTCCTGGCCGTGGGCCGTTTCGCCCGCACCAAGGGTTTCGACGTGCTGCTCAAGGCCTGCAGGGTCATGATGGACAGGGGCTTTGACTTCAAGCTCACCCTGGTGGGTTCCGGCTTCCAGGGGCCGCACCTCAAGAACCTGCACCGCCGCCTTGACCTTGCGCGCTGCGTGGACATGCCGGGATTCCTCCCCCACGATCAGCTCACCCATCTGCTCAAGACCCACGACATGCTGGTGGTGCCGAGCGTTGTGCATTCCTCCGGGGACCGCGACGGCATCCCCAACGTGATCATGGAGGCCCTGTCCCACCGCCTGCCCGTGGTGGCCACCGACGTGTGCGGCATCACCGAGGTCATCCGCCACGGCGAGACCGGCCTCATCGCCCCCCAGAAGGACCCCAAGGCCCTGGCCGACGCCATCATGGACATGGCCTCCGACAGGGCCCGAGCCGTGGACATGGCCGCGCGCGGCCGCGACCTGGTCAAGGAGATGTTCGATCCCCAGGCCAACGGCGCGAGATTGTTCGAACTCTTCAAGCGCCATCTCGTGGCGCCGTCCGGGGAAGAGGCCTAAGGATCATGTGCGGCATCGCGGGATTCGTCCGGACATCCGGCGAGCCCCTGTCCGCGCAGGCCCCGGCGTGGCTCGCCGCCATGACCGGGTGCATGGCCCACCGCGGCCCCGACGGCGACGGGCACCTGGTGGAAGGCCCCGTAGCCCTGGGGCACCGCCGCCTGTCCATCATCGACCTGTCCACGGGCGGGCAGCCCATGGAGCACCACTCCGGACGCTGCGCGGTCACCTTCAACGGCGAGATCTACAACTTCCAGGACGTCAAGGCCGAGCTCGAAGCCAAGGGCCACACCTTCACGACCCACTCCGACACCGAGATCATTCTGGCCGGGTGGCTGGAATGGGGGCCCGCCTGCCTGGAGCGCTTCGAGGGCATGTTCGCCTTCGCCCTGTGGGATCGCCCCACCCGCACCCTGTTTTGCGCCCGGGACCGCTTCGGCAAGAAGCCCTTCTTCTACACGCTGCAAAACGGCGTGTTCGCCTTCGCCTCGGAGCTCTCGGCCCTGGCCAAGCTGCCCGGCCTGTCGCTCACGGTGGACCCGGCCTGCCTGGCCCGCTTCCTGGCCTACGAGTACGTGCCCACCCCGGACAGCATCTATCGCGAGGCGCGGAAGCTCCCGCCGTCGCACTCGCTGATCCTGCGTGAGGGCGAGATCAGCCTGGGCCGCTACTGGGACCTGCCCGCGCCCGAGCCCCAGCGCGCCTCCGAGGAGGAACTCTGCGAGGAGCTCCGCCGTCTGCTCACCCAGGCCGTGAAGCGGCGCATGATCTCCGACGTGCCCCTGGGGGTGTTCCTCTCCGGCGGCATCGACTCCTCCATCGTGGCCGGGCTCATGGCGCAACTCGCCCCGCGCATCAAGACCTTCTCCATCGGCTTCAAGGAAGCCAGTTACGACGAATCGAACTTCGCCCGCCTGGTGGCCAAGCGCTGGAACACCGACCATCACGAGCGCATCCTGGCCGCCGAGGACTGCGCCGACCTGCTGCCCGAGATCGTCACCCGCTTCGACGAGCCCATGGCCGACCCCTCCATCGCCCCCACGTACCTGCTCTCCAAGGTGACGCGCGAGAAGGTCACCGTGGCCCTGGGCGGGGACGGCGCCGACGAACTCTTCGCGGGCTACGAGCATTTCATCGGGCTCAAGGCCGCCGGGTGGTACAACGCCCTGCCCGCTCTCCTGCGCCGGGGCGTCGTCGACCCCATCTGCGCCGTGCTGCCCGCCTCGGACGGCTACGTGAACCTGCGCCTGGGGGCGGCCACCTTCCTGGCCGGAGCCCGCCAGCCCGGATGGCTGCGCATCCAGACCTGGCTCACCGCCCTGCACCCGGAGCTGCAGAACCATCTCTGGCTGAACCTGAACCGCACGCACCTCATCCGCGAGAACCTGTACGCCTCCACCCTGCACTGCTTCGAGCGATCCAGCGCCAAGACCGACTTCGAGCGCGCCTTCCACGCCTACGCGCGCCAGTTCATGCTGGACTACATCCTGGTCAAGGTGGACCGCTGCACCATGATGCACTCGCTGGAGGCCCGCGCCCCCTTCCTGGACCGGGACTTCGCCGAATTCGCCTCCCGCCTGCCGGCGAACCTGAAGCTGCGCGGCCTCACCCGCAAGTACCTGCTGAAAAAGGCCATGGCCGACGTGCTGCCCAAGGAAATCCTGACGCGCAACAAGCGCGGGTTCCTGATCCCCGTGGCCAGGTGGCTGCGCGACAAGCTGAAGCCCCTGGTGGAGGAGCTCCTGGGCGAGGCGCACCTGCGCCAGCAAGGGCTTTTCGATCCGAAGGTGGTGCGGGCGCTCATTAACGAGCACGACTCGGGGCGTGTGGACAGAAGAAAAGAATTGTGGACGCTTTTGGTGCTCCAGTTGTGGCTCAGGCACAATAATCCGAGCATCGGGTAGATGTACGGTTAGAGCCTCCGGCGGCCAAAGGGCTCGCGCCCTCTGGACTCCCGATTTCATTTATAACGTGGATACACCATGGCCCGCATCCTCTACGGCGTTCACGGCTCCCAGCACGGCCACGCCATCCGCGCCCTGACCCTGGCGCGCCGCTTTTCCGAGCACGAGTTCCTCTTCGTCACCAGCGAGGAGGCCGCCGGGATCCTGCGCGGCCACTACCCGGTGGAGACCGCCCTCAACCCCGGCACCCGCTACAAGAACTACGCCCTGGACCTGCCCGCCACGGTCAAGCTGGCCGCCAAGACCTTCATCCACCGCGGCCGCGAGCTTACCCGCATCGGCAAGGTCATCGAGCGCTTCAAGCCGGACGTGTGCCTCTCCGACTACGAATACTTCGTGCCCATAGCCGCAAAAAGAGCAGGGGTCCCCTGCCTCTCCCTGGACCACCAGCACGTCATCACCCTGTGCGAGCACGATCTTCCGGGAAAAGTCTGGTGGGACCTCACCTCCACGTCGTTCTCGGTGAACAACCTCTTCTCCAACTCCACCGACCACCTGGTCATCTCCTTCTACCAGCCGCCGCTCAAACCCGGCCCCCGCAGGGCCATCTCCCCCCCCATTCACCGGGAGAAGGTCTTCGAGCACGAGGCCACGGTGGGCGACCACATCCTGGTCTACCAAAGCTGCTCCATCTGCGAGAACTTCGTGCCGCTGCTCAAGACCCTGGGCCGTCCGGTGATCGTTTACGGCTACGGCAAGGACGCAACCGACGGCAACCTCAGCTTCAAGAAGTTCAGCGAGGACGGCCTGCTTTCCGACATGGCCTCCTGCAACTTCGTCATCTGCGGCGGCGGGCACACCCTCATGAGCGAGGCCCTGTGCTACGGCAAGCCCATCATCTCGCTTCCGGTGAAGGGAGCCTTCGAGCAGTGGCTGAACGCCCATTATCTCCAGAAGCTCGGCTACGGGCTGCACCTGGACATGCACCACCTGGACGAGGCCGCCGTGGCCGGATTCGAATCCCAGGTGGAAGCCTGCCGCGAGCGGGTGCGGGCCGTGGACTTCAAGGGCAACGAATTCGCCTTTTCGCTGGTTGAGCGCTTCATCCGCCAGGGCAATTTGCCCGGCGTTGCCAACCGCCGACTTGTACGCTAAATTGAAGTGGATCAAGCTGTTCTGGAACAACCCCCTAACCCGGACTGCCATGAATCCTAGACGCCCTCTTACGCCTGAGACGTACTACCGCCTCCCCTGGAACCTCGCCGACAACTCCATCACGTGGCTCGAGCCCACCACCAAGTGCAATCTGTACTGCGAGGGCTGCTACCGCGAGAACGACCCCGATGGTCACAGACCGCTCGCGGACGTGATCCGGGAGCTGGAGACCGTGCGCAAGCTGCGCCGGACCGACGGCATCTCCATCGCCGGCGGCGAACCGCTCATCTATCCGCACATCGTGGAGTTGGTGCGCTACGTGGCCGCGCAGGGCTGGAAGCCCATCATCAACTCCAACGGGCAGGCGCTCACGCCCGCGCTGGTGCGCGACCTGACCAAGGCCGGGCTCGTGGGCTTCACCATGCACGTGGACTCCCACCAGAAACGCCCGGGCTGGATCGGCAAGACCGAGCTCGAGCTGTGCGAGCTGCGCGAGAAGCTCGCCAACATGATCTACGAGCATAGCGGCGGCACCGTGGCCTGCGCCTTCAACGCCACCATCTACCGCGACACCCTGGACGACATCCCCATGCTCACCCGCTGGGCCCAGGCGCACATGGACCGGGTGCAGACCATGGTCTTCATCCTGTTCCGCTCGGTGAAGGCCCAGGCCGGATTCGACTGCCACGCCGGGGGCAAGCCCGTGGACGTGGGACAGCTGGTCTACCACCTGGACCACATGGAGACCCACAAGGACATCCTGGCCCAGGACGTGGCCGACAAGATCCGTGAGATCGATCCCGACTTCGAGCCCTGCGCGTTCTTGAACGGCACCGAGGACCCGCGCTCCATGAAGTGGCTGCTCACCCTCAAGGTGGGCGACAAGGACCGCACGCTCGGCTACCTGGGCCCCAGGTTCGCCGAACTGGTGCAGGTGTTCCACCACTTCTTCTGGGGCACCTATCTGGCCTACACCAGGCCCTGGCTGGTCCGCACCGCCCAGGCCCTGTTCCCCCTGGCCCTTTTCAGCAAGAGCATCCGCAAGGTGTTCCTCAAGTGGCTCAAGGAGCCCGGGAAGTGGACCGATTGCCTGCACATCCAGTCCATCATGATCATCCAGCCCTGCGACGTGTTCGAGGACGGCCGCCAGAACATGTGCGACGGCTGCCCCGACGCCATCCTGCACAAGGGCCGCATGGTCTGGAGCTGCCGCGTGGATGAACTGGTGAAGTATGGCACGTTCATCACCTGCACCCCGCGCGGCGGATGCTGCGGCACAGCCACCCAGGCTACGCCTGCCGAGAGCGGGGCCAACCTGCCCGCCGAAGCCGCCGGGACCCTGCCCGCGGCCAAGCCCGAAGCGCCCCTGGCCGTGAAGCCGGAGGCCAGCGCCCCGGCGGTCAAGCAGGAGGTCAAGGCTCCCGCCGTGAAGGAGGAAGCCCCGGCCGCTCCCATCGAGATGCCCGCAGCCGCGCCACAAGCGCCGGCCCCCCCGGCCGCCAAGCCGAAATCGGCGGCGAAATCCAAGTCAGGCAAGCCCAAGGCGTCAAAGGCCAAAGGCAAGAAGTAACATCCAGGGCGGGCCTCGAGCCCGCCCTTAACGCGTTATACAGGGAACCACCCGCCCGCATGACTCAATCCCCCGGCACCCCCCAGGCGGGCACAGCCTCTCACGGCATCATCGGCAAGTTCCTGCATCTGGCGTCCGCCCAGACCATCCGGGACGTCCTGCACACGTGCTTCTTCATCTATCTGGCCCGCGTGGACCAGAGCCATTATGGCGAGTTCCAGCTGGCCTTCAACACGGCCATGATCGTGCTGTTTCTGGGCGAATTCGGCCTGAACCAGCCGCTGGTGTCGTCGCTTTCCAAGAAATACGGCAACAAGGGCGACATCCTGGCCCAGTACACCCTCATCAAGGGGCTCATCCTGGTGCTGGGGTGGCTCGGGGTGTGGGTGTTCATCACCCAGCAGCGCTACACGGCCGGACTCACCAACCTGATCCAGGTGATCACGGCGGGCGTGGGCCTGGAGGCCCTGGCCTCGAGCTTCTTCGTGGCCTGCCGGGTGCAGGGCAGGCAGGATCTGGAGGCGCGCATCAGGTCGGTCGCCGCCGTGTGCGGCTACGGCTGGGCGCTGGGCACCCTGGCGCTGGGGTTCGCGCCCCACTGGATCGCGCTCTTCAAGCTGATCGAGAACGGCATCTCGCTGGTCGGCGGGGCCTGGGTGGCGGTGAACAAGACCGACATCCAGAGCCTGGCCCTCAAGGGCAAAGCCCTGGCCCGCACCTGGAACACGGCCAAGGGCGGGCTGGTGTTTGTGCTGCTGGCCTTCTTCTCCATCCTGTACAACAAGGCCAACCTGTTCTTTTTGCAGAAGTTCTCCGGCCCCTACGCTGTGGCGCAGTATTCGGCCACCTGGGAGGTGGTGGACGCCATCCAGATACCCATCTCCAGCCTGCTCATGAAGAGCGTGCTGTTCCCCCTGTTCGTGGGGCTGTGGCGCCACGACAAGGAGGGCTTCGACCGCCTCAAGGACAACTCGGTCAAGTGGCTTCTGGGCGCGTCCATCCCGGTGATGTTCTTTTTGTTCGTGGAGTCCGACCGCATCATCGGGCTCATCTACGGCAAGAGCTACGTGGACGCCATGTGGCTGCAGAAATGGCTGGTGCCGTCGGTGATGTTCAGCTTCGTGCACAACCTGGCGGCCTACCTGATGATGAGCCAGCACCGCCAGAACGCCCTGTTCTGGATCTACGCCGGCGGCCTGGCCCTGAACATCGTGATGTGCGCCCTGCTCATCCCCAAGATGCCGCTTCTCGGCGCGGGGCTGGCCATCGTGATCACCAAGGGCGTGGTGTGCTGCTGCACCACGTACTCCTGCCAGCGGGAGATGGGGCTGATCAAATGGCGGGCGGTGCGGCCGGTGCTGACGGCCACGCTTCTCGGCGCCGGCCTCTACTTCGGCCTCGGCCTTCTGGGAATCCGCGAAATCGCCGAAGCGGGCGGGCTGGCCCCGTTCGGGGTGCTCGGGTACAAGTGGTGGAGGGAGATGAAAGCCCAGGCCTTGCCGAAGGCGGCCTAGCCCGGCTCCACGCGGCTTAGGCGACGCCCCTCGTCGCTTCACAAACCAAAAGACGGGATGCGCAGTTGTGTGCGCATCCCGCCTTTCACATTTCTCTGAATCGTGCCTCTCGAATCGCGCGAAGCCGTTGGGGATTCCAAGGGGACACAGTCCCCTTGGCCGCCGGAGGCGTCCTCCTCCCCTCTTGCTCTTACCCCCGTATGACCTCCACGACCCGTCCACCCCACGTCACCTTGTACGCGATGCCGCGCCAGCGCATGGTGAAGGTGGTCCAGGTGCGCAGGTAGCACCAGACGGTGATGATGGGCGAGGCGAAGAATCCCTTGGTCCAGTCCCAGAATCCGATGGGCCTGGGCGAAAGCGTCCTGAAGACCAGCCCAACCGCGGCGAAGCCGGCAGCGTAGCAGGCGACCGCCCCTACCCACCAGGAAGCGTCAGCGGAGCCGGTCACCGCCCCGAGCAGGCCGAACACCGCCAGGAGCGGCGGCACGGAGAACATCCAGACCACGGCCAGGGAGCCTATCCACATCTCGGGCGTGCAGAACTTGAGGTACAGGAGCTGCCGGGTGAGCCAGTCCTCCCAGATGGAGTACGGCACGCTTTTCAGCGGCGTATCCAGGCAGGCCTCGGCCACGGGCCAGGAGCGGATGCCGCGCTTGGCCAGGTGGGGTCCGAGGGAGAAATCGTCCACGATGTTTTTCTCCCACACCTGGGCGATGCCGTGCTCCTCGAAGAGCTGGCGCGTGACAGCCATGGCCCCGCCCCAGGGCTGGGTGATGGCCCGGATGGGCTGGAGGCTGTGCAGGAACAGGCAGACGTTGAGCATGCCCAGGGTGGGCACGGAGGCGTCCAGGGGCACGACGCGGTGGAAGCCGCCGGAGATTGGGGCCTTGCCCTGGGCGATGGGATCGACCAGCAGGCGGGCCAGGTCGGGCCGGGCCACATGGGTGGAATCGCAGAAGACGTAGACCTCGGCCCAGTCGCGCACGGCGGCCACTCCGGCCAGGAGGTTGTGGTTCTTCTGGCCGCAGGCGGCGGACGGGCCACTGAGCAGGTGCTCGGCGTCGTCCCGTCCCCGGACCAGGGCGCGGGCCACGGCGGTGGCCGGGTCGGCCTCGTCGCGGGTGACCAGCACGTAGCGCAGGTTGGGGTAGTCCTGGGCCAGCAGGCTTTCGAGCCCGGCGCGCACGGCCGGTGTGTCACCGGTGATGGGCACGATCATGGCCGTGCGGGGGGCGTTCTCCAGGGGGCGTGGTCCGGCGTAGGGGCGCTTGAGCCCGCCGAGCACGTGTTTGCGCCCGGCCAGGTACAGGGCCAGGAGCATGGCTATTTCCGCCAGAGCGGTCAGCACGAAGACTGTTTTCACGAACACATCCTTGCGAGACTCAGTTGGAGGGAGGATAGCCGGGCGGCCACTGGAGGCCGCCGGGAACGGTCTGGCCGCGCTTGGTCCTCTCGGCCTGCATGGCGATGGACTGGCCGCTCTTGATCAAGAAGAACGTCCCCGACGCCTTGTCCTCTCCCTGAATCTCGCCTTCGAAGTAGTTGCCGCTGCCGTGCAGGGCGCGAATATGCTTCCCGTCGACTAACCCGGCCAGGTGGTAGGTGTTGCTCTCGCCGGTCCTGGTGGTGACGGTGGCCACTCCGTAGAGGAACTGGCCGCGCTGTTCCAGGTTGCACTCAACCTTGTTGCCGAAGAATTCGGCCACCCAAAGGCCTGTGACGTCCGCCTGGGCGAGGGCGGGGGTCAGTGCCACGAGGAGCATGGCTATGGCAAGAAGAAAAGCTCTCACGGTATTCTCCGGCGGCCCGGGTGGTGTCCGGGCCGGGCATGATGATCTGGTTCAGGCCGGTGGCGGGGCTTGCCCGCGCCGGCCTGGGCGTGGCCGCCTCCATCCCTGGTCGCTTTCCGGCGGGGAAAAGTTACGGGATGTGCTCGGAATCCCTCGCGGACAAGGGGCTTATAGTCTGCGCGGACCCGCTTGACCAGCCCCAATCGGGGCGGATGCGAGGCGGTCCAGAAGCTCCTCGTGGCGGGCCACCATGGCCGCCATGGAGTAGTCGCGCACCGCCACAGCCCTGGCCTCGCGGGCCATGCGGGCGCGGGCGTCCTCGTCCGAGAGCAGGCGCACGAAGCTCCCGGCCAGGCGGGAGGCGTCGCGAACCGGGGAGAGAAGCCCGGTCACGCCCTCCTCCACCACCTCGGGTATGCCGCCCACGGCCGTGGCGGCGATGGGCGCTCCCGAGGCCATTCCTTCAAGGATGACATTGGGCAGCCCCTCGCGCAGGCTGGAGAGGGTGAGCACCGCGGCCTGGCGGTAGAAGGGGCGCAGGTCCGAGCCGCCGGGGAAGAACTTGATGCGCTCATGGCTGGCCAGGCGGCGCGCGGAGAACTCCACGCGGCCCTTGAGCGGCCCGTCGCCCACCAGCCAGAGTTCGGCCCCGGGCACCTTGGCCCAGGCCATGTCGAAGGCGGCCAGCAGGGTCTGGTGGTCCTTGTCCTCCACGAAGCGGGCCACGCAGAGGATCACCTGGCGCACCGGGCCCACGCCGTCGGGGTCCGGGGTGAAGAAGTCCGTGTCGACGCCGTTGGGGATGACCGTGACCTGGTCCTCGCGCCGCCCCAGGGCCACCAAGGCGTCCTTGAGGGCGCGGGTGTTGGCGATGTGGTGGTGGGCCAGGCGGGCCAGGAAGCGCTCGTGCTGGCGCGTGATGTTTCCCCCGCCCCGGCAGGTGGCCAGCACGGCGGGCACTCCCGAGAGGCGTCCGAAAACGCGCCCCCAGATGTTGGGCACGGCGGTAAGGGGCATGAGGATGTCCGGGCGGCTTCGCGCAAGCTCTCGCCGAAGTGAGAGAATCGCCCCTGGAGTGACCGCGCGCTTATCGGACAGCCACCGCATGGGCACGTCCGCCTCGCGGGCCTGGGGGGCGAAGTCCGCCCCCGAGGAGAGCATCCAGAATTCCGGAGCGAAGCGCCTGCGGTCGATGCGCCGGGCCAGCTCCAGGGCGTGGCGCTGGGTGCCCCCGAAGAGGAGGTCCTGCAGCAGCAGGACCGTCCGCCTCGCGGCCATTAATATCCCATCAGCCCGCAGCAGCGGGTGCAGGCGGGCATGAGCCCCTCGGTGGTGAGGCTCGAGCGGAACTTCCGGTAGGCCTCGTTGTTCCAGATCTCGGTGATGGTGTTCTTCTTGACGTTGCCCACCACGTAGTCGTGGTAGTCGCGGCAGGGAGACATGTCGCCGTTGGAGTCGATCTCCACCGCCTGGTAGATGGAAATGCACTGGTCGTAGCCGTAGGTGGTGGAGTGGTCGGTGTAGTACTCGCGCAGGTTGTCCACGCCGGTGATGTTGGGGATGATGTTCACCGCCGGGGAATTCAGGCTCTTGGAGCGGCGCAGCACTTCCTTCAGCTGGGCGTCCAGCGTGGCGTAGTCCTTGATGGTCCAGTCGCCCACCCAACCGCGGTGCAGCTTGGGGGCGAAGCCGAAGCGGTTGTTGAAGTCCACCTCGTGGGCGTCGGCGGACTTCTCGTCGATCCACCAGGAGAGGTAGAAGACGAACAGGTCCACCTTGTCCTTGAAGGTTTCGTAGATGTCCACCAGGCGGTGGGCGTTGGCCTGGGAGATGGTGGTGAGCGAGGCCGTCAGGGGCAACTTCTTGCCGGTGCGGCGCTTCTCTTCGTTCACCGCCTCCAGGGCGTCCAGGATGTCCTGGAAGTTGTTCCCGCCGCCGGCCGAGGGGCGCGCGGCGTTGTGGGTGTCCGGGTCGGGGCCGTCGATGGACATCTGGAGCAGGAACATGGGCGCGGCCACCAGGCGCTCGGCGGCCTTGGCCAGGCCCGTGGCGTTTGTGGCGATGGAGGTGGGCATGCCAAGCACGGTGGCGTGCTCGATGATCTCGAGCCAGCCCTTGTACATGGTGGGCTCGCCGCCCCACAGGTACACCGAGGGGAAATGGCCGTGGGTGGCCAAGTCGGCCAGCAGCAGGTGGTAGCGTTCGGGGCTGACCTCGGCCTTCTTGAGCGACTTCAGGTCGGCGCAGTGCATGAAGCCCTGGTCGCCCCACTGGCCGCAGGTGTGGCAGCGCAGGTTGCACAGGTCGGTGATGCGGATGGACACCTGACGGATGGAGCGGGCAACGCCTTCGTGTGCCTTGGGATTCAGCCACTTGAAAAGCATCTTTTCCTTTTCGAGGGCGACGAGCCGGGATGCGATCCACGGATGGCGGGAAACCCGGGCGAAATTCTTGAGGATGGTTCCCAGGGCGATGCTGGAGCGTTTGGACATGGTACCTCGCGGGCCGGACACGTTCGAACCGGCGGAATTGTCGATATCCCGAGGGTTTTTTTCAACCCAAGTGGGACGCTGCTCCTTACTCCCGGCCAATGCGGGAGTCAACCTCGGCCGAAGCGGCCTTGACAGGGCCGCCGGGCCTGCCGCAGAACCCCGGCCATGAAAGCCCTCGTCTACCACCGCTCCATCCCCCGGTACCTGCTCTCGGCCTTCTTCACCAAGTTGCAGCGCAAGCGCTTCCACCATCTGGTGACGCCCCTCAAACTGGAGGACGTGCCCTTTACGCCCGCCCGTCCCGGCTGGGTGACCATCAAGACCCGCCTGTGCGGCATCTGCGGCTCGGACGTGAACCTGCTCAAGGGCGCAGAGTCCATGCTGCTCGAGCCCTACGCCTCCCTGCCCATGGTCATCGGCCACGAGGTGCTGGGCACGGTCGAGTCCGCCCCCGCGGGCTCGGACCTCGCGCCCGGGCAGCGCGTGCTGGTGGAACCGGTGCTGGACTGCGCCTGCCGGGAGCTGCCCCCGTGCCGCTTCTGCGCCAAGGGCGAATACAACCTGTGCGAGAATTTCCTGGACGGCGCGCTGCCGCCGGGGTCTTTCCTGGGGTTCAACGCGAAAGCCTCGGGGGGCATGGCCGAGACCACAGCCGCCCATCCCTCCAAGGTGCTGCACGTGCCGGACAGCGTGAGCGACGAGGACGCGGTGCTGGTCGACTCCATGGCTTCGGTGATGCAGCCCATCCTGGAGAACTTCCCCGAACCAGGCGACACGGCCGTGGTCTGGGGGGCCGGGGTGCTCGGCCAGCACGCGGTGCGCTGCCTGCGGGCCATGGGCTTTGCCGGGCGCATCGTGGCCGTGGCCCGGCACGGCTTCCAGGCGGACATGGCCGAGGCAGGGGGAGCCGACACGGTGCTGCGCTCGCCCTCGCGCCAGGAGCTGGCGAAAGCCTGCGGGGGCCGTTTCGTGCCCACCACCATGGGCGGCGGCAACGTTGAGGGCGGAGCGGACGTGGTCTACGACTGCGTGGCCTCGTCCGGGACCTTCCAGGAGTCCCTGCTGGCGCTTCGGGCCAGGGGCCGCTACGTCATGATCGGCACGGCTTCGGAGATAGGAAAGGCCGACGTGTCCAGCCTGTGGTTCAGGCAACTGCGGGTGACGGGTTCGGCCAGCTACGCCACGGCCCCGTGGAAGGACGGGCGCGTGCGCACCTACCAGGCGTGCCTGGACCTTCTGGCCTCGGGCGCCTACCCCACGCAGGGGCTTCTGACCGGACTCTACAGGATAGAGGACTGGAAGCGCGCGTTTCAATCCGCCTTCGACAAGGCCGGGAGCGGATCCATGAAGGCGGCCTTCGATTTCAGATAGCCGGGCCGGGAGACCGGTGTGAGCGTCAGCCGTCCTGGCCGTCCTCCTGGGACAGGGCCAGGCTGCCCACGGAATAGAGTATCTGACAGGCGTTGCGCAGGGTGTCGTTGCCGCCCTGCCTGTCCAGCTCGTCCAGCAGCACCCCGGTACGGCTGCCGAGGCGCTCGATGAACCTCGCGTACCAATTCTTCTTGGCCTTGCCCGCGAAGCGGCCGGAGCTCATGGGAGCGCCCAGCGCCTCCACCGCTTCGGCCTGCCCCTGCAACTGACAGAGACTTCGCAGCAGGAAGGCGTATTCCCCCAGGTACCCACACCCGGAATGCACCAGGCAGCACAGCAGCGAAAACGCCGCCACGCACTGCGCCGAACCGTTGAACGCGGCCGGACTTCCCATGCCGTGCAGGACGGCACTGGCCTTCTCGTAGGAAACGACCTGCGTGAAGAAGGAGAAAACTTCGGAGCATGCCGCGATGGCTTTGCAGCCCCCGGGGAAGTCTGGGCTGGCGCCGGCTTCGGGGCCAGCTTCCCGGGCGTCGTAACATCCTTGGGAGAAAAAACGGCACGCGCCGGAAGGGCCCGGCGAGCCCACCTGAATATCGGCGTGGAGGTCCGGCTTGCCGTCAATCTCCAGGCGCAAACGCATAAACGTCATGCCATTGCTCCACACTACCGGCCCCGGTCCGAAAGACGATCACTGACCGGCAAGCAAACGCCTCGCCTGTGGGCGGCAAGACACTAAAGCTTTTCCAAAACATGCCGAACTATCAACAAGCGCGTGACCGCATATTCCTTGAACGCGCAGCGCAACGCCCTGAACGCCCGGCTGGCCGTGAAAGAGACGCATGACCCGGGACCGGCTCCGTGTTTTCGCATGGGCGATATAGCACAGGGCGAGTCCAACGCCCAAGCCAATACGCCTTTCGGACGTTGACCCCTGTTTACGGGACAAGTAGAAGTGTTCATGGGATGTCGAGCTATCTACTGTCCGCGAGACGTTAATAAACCTGTTTTTGGTTCATGGTCAACCGTTATTGGTAGCCGTGACTAAAAATTGTTTTGGTGGTCCTGTGTTACATTCGACCAGACGCTCGCGACGTGTCCAACATCAGACATATATTTTTCGGGGAACTCATTGGGCACAGCCACTACGACCGCGCAACGGTTGAAAATCATCCGCGGAGACCTGTCCCAGGCCGAATTCGCGAAGCGCCTCGGGGTGCACCAGAACACCCTGGGGCGCTACGAACGGGGCGTCACCGAGCCCGACACCGGCATCGCCAGGGCCCTCTGCACCATCTTTGGTATCGAGCCCCGCTGGCTTCTTCTGGGTGAAGGGGTCATGCGCTCGCAGGAGTACGCCTCCGACGATTTGGCCACGGACATCCGGGCCGCGCTTTCCGAAACGGCCCTGGAACAGGAGCTGGCCGCGCTGCGCCGGGAGGCCACGGACCTCAGGAAGGAAACCCAAGAGCTGCGCCAAGAGCACAAGGAACTCCGGCAGGAGAACCGCGAACTGAACCTGACCGTTCGCAGGCTCTTGCAGGAAAACGGGGACCTGCGCGTGGCCATGGTGGAGACCAGGGCCATCTCCCCCCCCAGCCCGGGCCAGACCCGGGACGCCTAGGCGGACTGCCCGGCGTCCGCCGCTACGGGCCTGTCGGGCCCGGGACGCCTCTTTTCACATCCCCGACCGGGGCCAGGCTACGGCCGGGCCAATCCGGCCTGCGCCAGCTCTTTCCGCCCGGGCGCGCCCATGCGTTCCACCAGCCCCTTGAGGTCGGTCACCTGCCGGGCCAGGTCCGAGACGGCCTGGGCGGAGTGGTTCATGCCCTCGGCCGTTTCCGAGGCGATGGCGTTGATCTCGTCCACGCTGCGGTTGATCTCCTCCGAGGTGGCCGACTGCTGCTCGGCGGCCGTGGCGATGGAGGTGATCTGGTCCACGGCCTTGCCCGCGATGCCCAGTATCTCCTCCAGGGAGTCCCCGGCCTGGGAGGCCAAGCGGTTGGACTCTTCGATGGCCGACACTGCCTGGTTCACGCTGCGCACGTTTTTGTCCACGGTTCCGGTGATGGCCTGGATGGAGCCGGTCACTTCAGAGGTGGCGGACATGGTCCGCTCGGCGAGCTTTCGCACCTCGTCGGCCACCACGGCGAAGCCGCGCCCGGCTTCTCCGGCCCGGGCCGCCTCGATGGCCGCGTTCAGGGCCAGCAGGTTGGTCTGGTCGGCGATGTCCTGGATCACGTTGATGATGGAGGTGATGTCCGCGGCCTGGCGTCCCAGTTCGTTGATCTCGCCGGAGAGCTCGCGCGACATGGTGCTCACCCGGCCCATGGCCGAGACCACCTCCTGCACTACCTGGGCACCGTGGGCGGATTTCTCCTGCACGTCCCTGGCGCCGTCCGCCGCCTCGGATGCGTGGCGGGCCACCTCCATCACCGTGGCGTTCATCTCCTCCATGGCGGTGGCCGTGGAGGCGGTGCGGTCGCGCTGGTTTTCCGTGCCGCGAGAAGCCTGTTCGATCTGGGCGGCCAGTTGATCGGAGGCCGCCGCCACGTGCTGGGTGAAGGCGTCGATGTCCCGGGCCACGTCCAGGAGCCGCTTCTGGTTGTCCTCGGCCTCGCGGTGGCTGCGCACCACTTCGGTCATGTCCGTCCACACCGAGCAGCCGCCGATCAGGTGTCCGTCCAGGTCGTAGAGGGGCACGGCGTCGATGCGCACGTGCCTGACCTCGCCCGAGCGCGAGGTCACGTCGGACTGGTAGCCGATACGGGCCGTGCGCTCCTCGATCACCTGCTGGATTACGGCCTTGCGGTTCGGGTCGCCGAAGATGAGATCCCCGGCCGTGCGCCCCTTCCAGCTCTCGGGCGTTCCCCCCGCGCCTAGGAATTCGACCATCTCCCGGTTGATCTGGAGGACCTTGCCCGCCGTGTCGCAGATGATGTTGGGGGACTTGATGGAATCGAGCACCCCCTGGATGAAGCCGATCTTCTCCTTCACGGTCAACGCCAGGCGCCGTACGCTGTCGGCGGTCTCGCCCAGGGCGTCCGGGGCCTCGTAGTCGATGGAGACGTCGTACTCGCCCTTGGCGATCTGTTCCGAGGCGTGGGCGATGCGCTTCACCGGATCGAGCAGCACCCGCGACACCAGCAGCACCAGGCTCAGGAAGGAGCCCACCATGGCCAGCCCCAGGCCCAGCAGGGAGGATTTGTAGACCACCCAGTCCAGGCCGTGCAGGGTTTCGTCCCGGGTCATGCCGAAATAAATCTTCCAGCCGTACTCGGGAAACTCCTCCATGGCCGCCACCTTGTGCTGCCCCCGGGTCTCGTAGGTAAGGAACTTCTCCTTGTTGGACATCAGCTGGTCGGCCACCGTCGAGACCTGGCTGGACGGCTTGCCGTTGAACCCGGGGTCGGGGTGGTAGGCGAAGTTGCCCTGGCCGTCGAGAATGAAGGGATAGCCTTTTCCGTTCACGGTCACGGTTTTCAGGTAGTCAATGAAATCCTGGCTGAAGATGCGCTTGCCCGCGAACACCGCCCCCACCACCTGCCCGTTCTTCTTGAGGGGCCGGTACTCCACGATGCGGTAGATCCCCCCCAGCATGGAAACGCCCTGGTGGGGGCGTCCGGCCTTGAGGGCCTCGAAAACCGGGCCGGAGTCGATGGCCGTGCCCGTCATGCGCTTGCCGTCCTGCACGAGGTTGGTGGAGATGCGCTCGAAGCCCTTGTCCGTGAAATAAAAATAGGTCGCACTGGTGTCGTAGCGCTCGCGCATGCGGTCCACGACGGCGTTGTCCTTGTCGAAGGACGGCGAGAAGGACTCAATATCCACCTGGGATTCCAGGATGTCCAGCACCGCCTCAAGGCGGTACTTGCTTGCCCTGTGGTAGAGGTCGAGCACTTCCGCCACGCCGCTTGCCGACGTTTCCGCCAGTGACTGGCCCAGCTTCAGGGCCTTCGAATAAATATTGTAGATGGACAGTCCCGCCGAGAGGGTCACCGCGACAAAAACAATCATCATCACAGCAAGTTGCAACTTTGTCTGCAACCGTACCCGGTCCATGAACTTGAACATGCCCATTCCTCCGGTCGTTCAGGCGCTCCGAATGTCGCCCCGTTTATATCCGTCATTTGGGATTTTTTTAACAAGCGGCGAAATTTGCATCGTTTTGACGCAAAGAGCAAGGACGTTTCTCGGATCAGCATACCCTGTCCTGGCGGTCTGGTATGGGGCGGACGCAGCAATATCCATGGCCTGGGCCGATGGCGGCAGATGTTTTGCGCCCGTGGCGTTCGAACCACAACAATTCCCCCCCCCCCCGCGCGCAACGGCACCCGGCGCACAAAAAAGCCCCCCGGCCGCGGGGCCGGGGGGCTCGTCAAGTCCTGTCGGGACCGCGCCCGCTATTCGCAGGTGACGGTCTGGTCGGTGTAGTAGTCGGAATCGGAATGCTTCAACCCCCGGCCCTTGGGGTCGAAGATCTTGTAGTCGCCCTTGCCCATCTTCTGCATGCGGAACTGCCAGGCGGTCTTCAGGCAGCCAAGGCCGTAGATGCAGCTGCGCTTGAAGTTGATGGAGCTGGCCTCGTCGAAATACTTGGTGGGGCAGCTCACCTCGCCGATCTTGAACCCGAAGAACAGGGTCTGGGCCAGCATCTGGTTGTCGAAGACGAAGTCGTCGGAGTTCTCCCACAGGGGCAGCGTCTCGAGCACTTCGCGGGTGAAGGCGCGGTAGCCGGTGTGGTACTCCGAGAGCTTGGCCCCCATGAGCAGGTTCTGGGACAGGGTCAGCACGCGGTTGGACACGTACTTGTATCCGGGCATGCCGCCAGCCAGGGCGGTGCCGCCCAGGATGCGCGACGCGAGCACCGCGTCGTAGAGCCCGGACGTGGCCAGGTTGGCCATGGCCGGGATAATCAGAGGAGTATACTGGTAGTCGGGGTGCACCATGATGACCACGTCCGCGCCGAGCTTGAGGGCCTCGGAAT
>NZ_JAKZFS010000003.1:300000-469276 GCF_022808915.1 Fundidesulfovibrio terrae | reverse complement strand
CTTTACCGGCATGCCGGTAAAGCCCGCGAAGCTATTGGAGGGTCCCGGGGGATCATCCCCCTGGCGGGTCCAGGGCGGAGCCCGGTGGGGTTCGGGGCGAAGCCCCGTCAGGCAAATAAAAAAGGGGGGCCGAAGCCCCCCTTGGTCATTCACTCCGCCAGGCGGTCCTAGCGGCGTCCGCCACGGTCGCCGCCGCGTCCGCCGCGATCGCCGCCGCGACGGTCGCCGCCGCGGTCACGGTCACGGTCGCCGCGCGGGCGCGAGGGGGCCGCGAAGTCGGCCAGGTCGATGGTCTCGCCCTGCTCCTCGAGCAGCACGGCCTTGCGCGACAGGCGCACGCGGCCGTTGGGCTCCACGGCGATGACCTTCACTTCCAGGTCCTGTCCCATGGCCACGGCGTCGGTGACGTTCTCCACGCGGCCGATGTCCAGCTGCGAGACGTGCACCAGTCCTTCCAGGCCGGGCAGGATTTCAACGACCGCGCCGCAGTCGATGATCTTCTTGACCTTGCCCTGGTAGTTGCGGCCCACGTCGGCCTTCTGGTCGTAGAAGAGCACCATTTCCTTGGCGCGCTCCATGGCGTCCTGGGTGGGGGCGAAGATGGAGATCTTGCCGGAGTCGTCGATGTCGATGGAGGCGCCGGTGGAGGCGGTGATGGCCTTGATGACCTTGCCTCCGGGTCCGATCACCTCGCGGATCTTTTCCGGGTTGATTTCCACCACGGTGAGCTGCGGCGCGTAGGGCGACAGCTCGGTGCGGGGCGAGGACAGGGTGCCGTTCATCTTGCCAAGGATGTGCAGGCGGGCGTCGCGGGCCTGCTGCAGGGCCTGGCGCATGACTTCCTTGGGGATGCCGGTGATCTTGATGTCCATCTGGATGCCGGTGACGCCTTCGGCAGTGCCGGCGACCTTGAAGTCCATGTCGCCCATGGCGTCCTCGTCGCCGAGGATGTCGGTGAGCACCACGAACTGGTCGTCTTCCTTGATCAGGCCCATGGCCACGCCGGCCACGGGGGCCTTGATGGGCACGCCCGCGTCCATGAGGGCAAGCGAGCCGCCGCACACGGTGGCCATGGAGGAGGAGCCGTTGGACTCCATGATCTCGGAGATGATGCGCAGGGTGAAGGGGAAATCGCCGGGGGCGGGCAGCACCGGGGTGATGGAGCGCTCGGCCAGCATGCCGTGGCCGATCTCGCGCCGGGACGGGCCGCGCAGGGGCTTCACCTCGCCCACGCAGTAGGGCGGGAAGTTGTAGTGCAGCATGAACCGCTTGGAGGACTCGCCCGCCAGGGTCTCGATGCGCTGCTCGTCGCCGGTGGAGCCCAGCGTGGCCACGCACAGGCCCTTGGTCTCGCCGCGCGCGAACAGGCAGGAGCCGTGGGTGCGGGGAAGCAGGCCCACCATGATCTCGATGGGGCGCACGGTCTTGGTGTCGCGGCCGTCGATGCGGGTGCCGGTTTCCTTGATGCGCGAGCGCATGAACTTCTTTTCCATGCCTTCGAGCATCTCGGAAGCCTTGGCGCCGATGGTGGCTTCCTCGGGGAAGGCGGCCTTGGCGGCCTCGACCACCTTGGAGCGCAGGACCTTGCGGGCCGCGCGGCGCTCCATCTTGTCCACGATGGTCAGGGCCTTGGCCAGCTCGTCGCCGATGGCCTGGGTGACCACGGCCTTGAGCTCCTCGCTCTCCACCGGGGCGGTGAAGATCTGCTTGGCCTTACCGGCCTTCTCGCGCAGTTCCTCCTGCATCTCGATGAGCGGCATCACCTGCTGGTGGCCCCATTCCAGGGCGTCGGCGATGAGCTCCTCGGAGACGAAGTTGCCGCCGCCTTCAACCATGACCACGGCGTCGCGGCTGGCCGCGAAGAAGATGTTCAGCTCGGTCTGGTCGGCGGTGACCTGGTAGGGCGGGTTCAGCACGAACTGGCCATCCATGTAGCCCACGCGCCCGGCGGCGATGGGGCCCAGGAAGGGCACGCTTGAGATGTGCAGCGCGGCGGAGGCGCCGTTGACCGCCAGCACGTCGGGATCGTTGTAGCCGTCGGCGGAGAGCACGGTGGCGATGATCTGCACCTCGTCGCGGTAGCCCTTGGGGAACAGCGGACGGTGGGGGCGGTCGATCAGGCGGGCCACGGTGACCTCGCGCTCGGAGGGGCGGCCCACTTCGCGGCGGAAGTAGGAGCCGGGGATGCGTCCGGCGGCGTAGAGCTTTTCCTGGTATTCGACGGTGAGGGGGAAGAAGCCCTTGTCGAATTCAAGGGACTGGGAGCAGACGGTGACGAGCACCACGGTACCGCCGCACTGCACCCACACGGCGCCGTCGGCCTGGTTGGCCATGAGCCCCGTTTCCATGATGATGGGATTTTGTCCTACTGTTCGTTCGAGCCTGGTGGCTTTGTCGAGAAGACCCATATGATACCTCTTTGTTAGTGTTTAACAGAGGCCTTCCCGGAACGTGATATGCGCGCAAGGGGCCGGGAACTGCAGCTCCCGGGCGCTGGCGCGCGGATAACGTTCGGGGTCGGCCGATTACGTCGTGAAAACGGCCGGTCCGGGCAAGCCGGACCGGCCGGTAAGGCACGTTACTTGCGGATGCCGAGCCGTGCGATCAGCGTACGGTAACGGCTAACGTCCTTGTTCTTCAAGTAGTTGAGCAGCTTGCGACGCTGTCCGACCAGCTTGAGCAGGCCCGTGCGGGAGTGGAAGTCCTTGGCGTGGGCCTTGAAGTGTTCGGTCAGGTAGTTGATGCGGCTGGTGAGCAGCGCCACCTGAACCTCGGGGGAGCCGGTGTCTCCCTCGTGGGTTTTGTACTCATCAATGACCTTGAGCTTCGTTTCAGCAGTCATGACCACAGCGGTATCCTCCGTTTTGTCTTGTTTGGGGCACGATTGCCGCGAGCGTTCAGGCGGGGGTGTTGAGTCCCCGGATGATCGCCCAGCGCCTCGCGCCATCCCGGTCCTGGGGTTCGGCCAGGGCCACCGGTTGACCCATGGGATCGGCGAGCATGACCCGCGTCTCCGGTCCGGGCAGTTCCGCAAGCGAGAGCCATTTGCCGTCCCTGACCTTTTTCGCCTGTTCGGGCGAGAGGGCGAGCCTCGGCCAGTGAGGAAGGGCGTCTGCCAGCGGGATGACCCGTTGGGCCAGCCGTTCGGGGTTTTCCAGAAGCTCGTCCAACTGGACGGCCTCGGCGATCCCGAAGGGATGGCTGCACTCCCGGATGAGTTGTGTCAGGTGCGCTCCGGACCCAAGTCGCGTCCCCAGGCTGTGGACCAGGGAGCGTACATAGGCGCCGGGACTCACCCTCACCCGGAAATTTATCAGCGGAAGCTCCAAGGAGAGCGTTTCCGCTTCGAAAACTGTCACCGGCTTGGTGACGACAGGAACCTCTTCGCCCTTGCGGGCCTTCTTGTAAAGAGGCTGGCCGTTCACCTTCACGGCGGAGTAGGGCGGTATGTCCTGGGTGGTCATGGCCTTCCAGGAGTCCACCGCCTCGCGGGCCATCTCGGGAGTGATGTGCTCCCAGGGGGCCTCGGCCGTCACCGTGCCTTCGGCGTCGAAGGTGTCGGTGTTCTGGCCCAGGAGCAGCTGGCCCGTATAGACTTTCTGCCCCTCGGTCACGAAGCCCGCGATCTTGGTGGCTTCGCCCAGGAGCACGACGAGCACGCCCGTGGCCATGGGGTCCAGGGTGCCGGCGTGGCCGATCTTGCGCTGACCCAGGCGGCGCTTCACCATTTCCAGGCAGCGCGCCGACGTGGGCCCGTTCGGCTTGTCCAGCACCAGCACGCCGTGCATCTGGGGCGGGCGGGGGGCTTGGTCCTTGTGCGTCTCGTTCACGAAATACCTTGATGCCGTGTCCGGGGCAACGCCTGGCTGAGGCAATTGTCCTGAACGAAAAATTTTGCCCGGCTAGGCCGCGAGGACCTTGCCCAAGGCTTTGATGAGCTGCGGTTCCATCTCGTCGAAGGAGCCCGAAAGGTTGGCCCCGGCCGCGCACTTGTGCCCGCCGCCGCCGAACGCGGCGGCCACGGGCTGGATGTTCACGGACGAAACCGAACGCAGGGACAGCTTGAGCGAGCCCGCCTTGTCCTCGCGCAGCGACTGGGCAGCCTTGCAGCCCTTGATGCGCAGCACGAAGTTGGTCAGGCCGTCACAGTCCTCGGCGGTGGCCCCGAGACGGGAAAGCTGCTCGCTGGTTATGCGAATCACCCCGAGCTGTCCATTGAAATGAAGGGCCAGGGAGCCCAGAACCTCGCTCCAGAGCTTAAAGCGGCCCAGGGACCACTGGTTCTCGATGAGCTCGTTCATCTTCGCCTGGTCCAGGCCCAGGCTTATGATGTGCGCGGCCATCTCCATGCAGCGGGGGCTGGTGTTGTTGAAGCTGAAATGCCCGGTGTCCGTGACCAGGCCCAGGTATACGGCCTCGCCCAGGGGGCCGGTGAGTTCCTGGCCCAGTTCCCGGGCCAGGGCCGCCACCATCTCGCAAGTGGAGGAGCGGTCCATTTCCACCCAATTGAGCGCGCCCCAGCAGGGGTTGGCGACGTGGTGGTCGATGACCATGGTCGGGTGCGAGGCCATGGCGTCCTGAAGGGCCTTGCCCCCCCGGCGGTCGTCGCCGCAGTCCAGGGCGATGATCCAGTCGAAGCCGTCCTGCGGCAGTTCGGTCAGGATGGCCGAGGGCATGTCCACCCAGGAGAGGTGCTCGGGCATGCCGGAAATGTTGTAGAGCACGGCCTCTTTGCCAAGCGCCCCCAGCAGGTGCCCCATGGCCGCCATGGACCCGATGGCGTCGCCGTCGGGGCTGGCGTGGGAGGCCACCAGGAAGCGCGATCCGGCCGCGATGGCGGCGGCGAGGTCACGCATGGGGCTGCCCATAGACCATGGTCTCCAGGAAGTCGTCGTGCTCGAAGCGCAGGTCGGGGACGAACTTGGTCTTGATCCGCCGTCCCAGGTTGGAGCGGAAGAAGCCCTTGGAGTGGTAGAGCGCGTCCTTGGCGGCCTTTATGCGCGCGGCGTCGCCGTGCATGGTGAAGAGCACGGTGGCCACGGAGAGGTCGGAATTGAGGCGCACGCCGCTTATGGTCACCAGTTCCAGGCGCGGGTCCTGGATTTCCTCGGTGAGCATGAGCGCCAGCTCGCGCATGATCTGGTCCGACATGCGGATGGAGCGGCGGGAAGGGCCTTCTTTCTGGCTCGGCATGAAATATCCTGTGCGGGCGTCATTGCCCGATGAGCTCGATGTCGTCGTATATAAGTTCCGCTTCGTCGGCGGCAACCACCATGTTGAGCGCCTTCTGCAACAACCCCTGGGCGTGCTTGGCGTCCGGGCTCACCGTGACAACGCCCAGCGCCAGGGAATCGAGCACGTCGTGATGGGCGATTTCGCTTACGGCCACGTTGAACTTGTTGCGCAATTTCATCTTCAGGCGTTGCGCCACCGACCGCTTCCCTTTGAGGGAGTCGTTGCCGTGCAGGCGGAATTCCAGGGAGAGCACGCCGATGACCATGGTTGCGCTCGGACGCGGGCCGCAGGGCCGATAAAAAATTCAGGGCCTTTGGGGAGTCCGCTTTGCGGGCGGACTCCCCAAAGGCCCGGTGGTATTAATCGAGGGTGTCTTTCTCTTCGACGGTTTCGAAGGCTTCGATCACGTCGCCGACCTTCACGTCGTTGAAGTTCTCCAAGCCCATGCCGCACTCGTAGCCCTTGGTCACTTCCTTCACGTCGTCCTTGAAGCGCTTGAGGCTGGCGAGCTTGCCGGTGTAGACCACCACGCCGTCGCGCAGCAGGCGCACCTGGGCGTTGCGGGTGATCTTGCCGTCCAGGACGCCGCAGCCGGCCACCAGGCCGATCTTGGGCACGCTGAAGGTCTGGCGCACCTCGGCCTGGCCCAGGTACTGCTCCTTGAACACCGGAGCCAGCATGCCGGACATGGCCGCGCGGATCTCGTCCACCAGCTTGTAGATGATGTCGTAGAAGCGAAGGTCCACGTTCTCGCGCTCGGCGATCTCTTTCACCTTCACGGACGGGCGGATGTTGAAGCCGATGACGACGGCCTCGGAGGCGCTGGCCAGGATGACGTCGGATTCGGTGATGGCGCCAGTGCCCGCGTGGATGATGCGGATCTTGACCTTCTCGCCCGAGAGCTTGTTGAGGGCCTCGGTGATGGCCTCCTGGGAGCCCTGCACGTCGGCCTTGACCACCAGCTTGAGTTCCTGGGCCTCGGCTTCGCCGCGCGACGCCAGGAAGGTCTCCAGGGTGAGCTTGGTGGCCTTGCCCAGCTCGCGTTCACGCTGCTTGGCCAGGCGGGTCTCGGCGATGCGCCGGGCGACCTTCTCGTCCTCGACGCAGCTGAAGGTCTCGCCCGCTTCGGGAACGCCTTCAAAGCCCTGCACCTCGACGGGCATGGCCGGTCCGGCGTCCTTGATCTTGCGGCCCTGGTCGTCGAACATGGCCCGCACGCGGCCCGAGAACAGGCCGCACACGAAGGCGTCGCCCTGGCGCAACGTGCCTTCCTCGATGAGCACGGTGGCCACGGGGCCCCGGCCCTTGTCGAGCTTGGCCTCGATGATGTGGCCCTTGGCGCGCTTGTCCGGGTTGGACTTGAGGTCCAGCACTTCGGCCTGCAGGATGATCATCTCCAGCAGTTCGTCCAGGCCAAGGCGCTGCTTGGCGGACACGTAGGCGAAGATGGTCTCGCCGCCCCATTCTTCGGGCACCAGGCCCAGATCGGCCAGCTCGCGCTTCACGCGGTCCGGCTCGGCTCCGGGCTTGTCGATCTTGTTGACCGCCACCACCATGGGCACGCCTGCGGCCTTGGAGTGGCTGATGGCCTCGCGGGTCTGGTCCATGACGCCGTCGTCGGCGGCGACCACCAGCACGACGATGTCCGTCACCTTGGCGCCGCGGGCGCGCATGGCGGTGAAGGCTTCGTGGCCGGGAGTGTCCAGGAAGACCACGTCGCCGCGCGGGGTGGTCACGTGGTAGGCGCCGATGTGCTGGGTGATGCCGCCGGCCTCGCCCATGACCACGTTGGTGGAGCGGATGGCGTCCAGCAGCGAGGTCTTGCCGTGGTCGACGTGGCCCATGATGGTCACGACCGGAGGACGCGACTGCAAGGACTCGGGAGAGTCGGCCGCCTCGATGTCGATGAACTGATCCTCGTCGAAGCCGACCTTTTCCACCTCGTAGGCGAACTCGGCGGCCACCAGCACGGCGGTCTCGTAGTCCAGGGACTGGTTGATGGTGGCCATCATGCCCATGGACAGCAGAACCTTCATGAGGTCCTGGGCCTTCAGGTTCATCTGGCGCGCCATCTCGGAGACGCGGATGGCGTCCTCCATGCGGATCTTGCGCTTGACGGCCTTCTGGGGCTGGGATTGCGCCTGGGCGGCCATGATCTGGGCAACCTGGTCGCCGCCCTTCTTCTTCTTGTGATGCTTGCCGCCGCGTCCGGTGCGATCCTGGATCTCGCCGACGTGCTTCTTGCCGCCTCTGCGCCCGCCGTCATCAGACGCGGGCTGGCCGCCGAACTCCACGACGCGCTTGTCCTTGCGGCGCTTGCGGTCGTCGGATTCGGGCACGGGAGCGGGCTGCGGGCGGTCGAAGCCGCCGGGGCCGCCGGGTCGGGGACCGCCGGGACCTCCGGGGCGCTGGCCGGGGCCGCCGGGACGGGGACCACCGGGGCCGCCGGGACGCTGGCCGGGGCCGCCCGGACGCTGTCCGGGGCCGCCGGGGCGCTGGCCGGGACCGCCAGGACCACCGGGGCCGGCGGGACGCTGGCCCGCGGGGCGGGGCGGTTCGGGAGCGCGGGGCTCGGGCATGGAAATGATGCGCACCTGCGGGCCGATGGGAACCTCGCGCTTGGGCTTCTTGACGCGCTTCTCGGGCTCCGCGCCTTCGGCGGCCGCTGCGGGCGCCTCGGCTTCGGCCTGGGGCTCTTCAGCGGACGCGGCCGCGGGCGCAGGGGCTTCCTCGGAGACAGGCTCGGCCGTTGTGGCGGCCGGGGCCTCGGCGGGTTCGGAAACCTCGGGCGCGGACGCCACGGGTTCCACCGGAGCGGGCTCGGAGACCTCGGGCGCGGCGGCCTGGGCGAACTCGTGTTCGTAGACCACGGGCAGCTCTTCGGCCTCGGGCTTGGGTTCCGGTTCGGCCTCGGGCTCCGGCTGGGAAATGATCCTGGCGGGAGGCGTTTCCACCATGCGCTTGCGGGGCTTGGGCTGGGCGGCCTTTTCCGGGGCGGGAGCGGGCTCTTCCACGGCCTCGGGGGAGGAGGCGGGAGAAGCCTGCGGGGCCTCGGCTGCGGCTTCCGGCTCGGCATGGGGCGAACTGGCGCGGCGGCGGCGCACCACCACTCCCGGCTGGGAATGGCTCTGCACCACCTCGGATTTCGACAGACCCTGCTTGATCTTGGAGCGTACCTGGACGGCCTGGTCGTCCTCCAGGGTGGCCATGTCGCTGGACACACGGATATCAAGCTCCCTGAGGGCCTGATAGATGTCCTTGTTGCTGACCCTCAGCTCCTTGGCGAGGTCTCGGACTCTAAGCTTCGTCACGTTTGCCATCCCCCTTGCCTTTCCTCACGGTGGCGGCGCGTTTGGGGAACTTGGCAATGCATGCTTCCCCCGCGCAACAGTAGTAGCCCCTTCCGGGCAGGATATACGCCTTGTCGGGCGTCCACTCACCCCGCCACACGTGACGGGTCAATTCATGTTTGGGGAACCGGGCGCGGCAGACCATGCAGCTGCGCACCGGTCCCTGGTAATCGTTATTCTCCGGGCTTGTCGTCTTCCGCAACGGATTCCTCCACGGCCTGACCGGCCTGCGCCTCTTCGTCCCCGGCTTCCTCGGAGGTCTCCTCCTCGGCGGGCTTGGCGGGCAGCAGCAGCCTGATGGCGGCGCGCAGATGGTCGCGCTTGGTGGGCGTCATGCCCTCGATGCGATCGAGCTCGTCGTCTTCGGCCTCGGCCAGCATGGCCACGGTGTCGAACCCGGCGGCCAGGAAGTTCTCCATGTTCATCTCGGCCACGCTGGCGAGCTGCTCCATGCCCTTGCGGGCGACGTTGAGCTCGGAGTAGCGCGAGTCGGTGAAGATATCGATCTTCCAGCCCAAAAGCTTGGCGGCCAGCTTCACGTTCTGGCCCTTGCGGCCGATGGCCAGGGTGAGCTGGTCGTCGGGCACCACCACCTCGAGGGTCTTCTCGTCCTCGTCCACCATGATGCGGGTGATGCGCGCTGGCGAGAGGGCGTTGGCGGCGTAGCTGGCGATCTCGGGATGCCAGACCACGATGTCGATGCGCTCGCCGTGCAGCTCCTGCACGATGTTCTGGATGCGCGAGCCGCGCACGCCCACGCAAGCGCCCACCGGATCCACGTCGCGGTCCTTGGAGGACACTGCCACCTTGGCGCGCGAACCGGGGTCGCGGGCGACTCCCAGGATGCGCACCGTCTGGTCGGACACCTCGGGCACCTCGCGCTTGAAGAGCGCGGCCATGTAGTCCGGGTGGGTGCGGGAAATGATGATCTGGGGTCCGCGCCCGCTGGGCAGGACCTCGATGATGTAGGCCTGGACGCGGTCGCCGCGCTTGTAGCGCTCGCGGGGAATCTGTTCCTCTTTGGGGAGCATGGCCTCGGTGCGGCCGAGGTTGATGATCCAGCCGCCCCGGTCGCGGCGCTGCACGATGCCGGAGACGATCTCGCCCTTGCGGTCCTTGTATTCCTCGTAGATGATTTCCTGCTCGGCGTCGCGCATGCGCTGGATGATCACCTGCTTGGCCGACTGGGCGGCGATGCGGCCCAGGTCCTCGACCTTGAGCTTGAAGCCCAGCTCGTCGTCCATCTGGACGTTGGGATCGACCTCGCGGGCCTCTTCCAGGGTGATTTCGGAGAGGGGATCCTCCACCTCGTCCACCACGATCTTGAACTGGAAGACCTCGATCTCGCCGGCCTCGTCGTTGTAGCTGACCTCGATATCCATGTGCTCGCCGAACTTTCTGGCGACCGAGGAGCGTACGGCCTCCTCGAGGGTGTCGATGAGCAGGTCGCGGTCGATGCCGCGGTCCTTGCTGATCTGGTCAATGGCCTTGCGAAGCTCCATGCCCATATAAGGTCCTCCGGATGCCGCCTACGCGCCGTCGTCGCGCGGGGCCGGTTTGTCAGCCTTGAAAGTCTTTTTGCCCTTGGCCCTGGCTTTCGCCTTGGACTCCTCGGGCGTCTCGAAAGTATACACCAGCCGGGCCTTGGACACGTCGCTCCAGGGGAAGCTGACGACGGCCCCCTCGCACTCGAGGGTCAGCACCTCGCCGTCCAGGGAAGCGAGGGTCCCCTTGAAGCGCTTGCGGCCTGAGAGCGGCTCGGCCAGGGTCACGTCCAGCTCCTGGCCCGCGTAGGGAGCGAGTTGGGAAAGCTCGAAGAAGCGGCGTTCGAGCCCGGGGGAGGAGACCTCCAGGTCGTAGGCTCCGTGCATGAGCTCCTCGACGTCGAGGGCCACTGCGAGCTGGCGGCTCACCTTCGCGCACTGCTCCACGTCGACCCCCTCGGGGCCGTCTATGTAGATGCGCAGGACGGGACGCCCCGAACCTCCGGCGATCTCGATTCCCCACAAGGAGAGACCGAGGCTTTCGGCGAAGGGTTGGGTCAATTCCCGAATCCTGGTGAGCACTTTTTCGTTGTCTTGGGTCATAATAAAAAAAAAGTGGACCGAACCGATTGGCCCACCCCTGTAATCGCCGGGGGCAACCCCGACGTCATGAGGATTTTTTTGGAGCGGGCGACGAGATTCGAACTCGCGACACCAAGCTTGGGAAGCTTGTACTCTACCAACTGAGCTACACCCGCTCGCAAAGTCCTTCATATTATGCACATTGGGGTGGGTGTCAAGTGATTTGCGGGGATTCCATCCTCTCCGGCCGGAAATAATCCTCATCCTTATAAGAGAAGTGACGAAATCCGAGGCCGGGATCGTCCGCGCGAGTCGGTTTCCGGCGAACGACCGTCTGGCACGCTTCCTGCTCATCCCTCCGGCGAGGAGGAGCACCGCCATGCAGCAAAGCTCAATCAGCGCGCTATTCGGGGCACTCAGCAACGAAACGCGTCTCAACATCATCGCCAATAATTTGGCGAACGCCAACACTGCCGGGTACAAGGCCGACAAGGTCGCGTTCCAGGACGTGTTCCAGCGGATGGCCTCCGATTACGCGCCGGACGCCCGCAACGACCTCAAACAGAAGAACCTTCTGCCGCGCCCCCTGATCGTGGCCAAGCCCCGCCTGGCCGAGCAGACCGTGGATATGACGCAGGGCAGTCTCGAGACCACCGGAAACACCTTCGACCTGGCGCTTTCCGGTCCCGGTTTCTTCCGCGTGCAGACGCCCGAGGGCCAGTTTTTGACCCGCAACGGTCAATTTTACCGCAACGCCCAGGGGCAGCTGGTGACCAACCAGGGCTACCCGGTGCTGGGCGAGTCGGGAACCATAAACATTCCCGACGGCAAGGTGGTGTCCGTCAACGCCGGAGGCCAGATCCTGGTGGACAACCAGGTCGTGGGGACCCTCGGCATCGTGGACGTGGCGAACACCAAGGAACTCCAGAAGGTCGGCCAGAGCTTCTTCACCGGGGCCAATGGCGCGCAGCCCGCCACCCGCCCCGTGGACGGCACCAGGACCACGGTCAACCAGGGCTTCATCGAGAAGCCCAACGTGGAGGTGGTCACGGAGATGGTGGGCATGATCGAGGCCCACCGCAGCTTCGAGGCCTACACCAAGATCATTTCCAGTTCCCAGGACATGGACAAGCAAGTCACCAGCCAGGTCGGCGAGACTCGGTAAGTAAGGAGGACACTCCATCATGATGCGTTCACTCTATACGGCAACCACCGGCATGGTGGCCATGCAACTTCAGATAGACACCATGTCCAACAACCTGGCCAACGTGAACACGCTGGGCTTCAAGAAGAGCCGGGCCGAGTTCGAGGACCTGATGTACCAGACACTCAACGTGGCCGGAACCGAGAACGCCGGCGGATCGCGCCTCCCCACCGGCCTTCAGGTGGGCATGGGCGTGCGCCCCACCACGGTGCACAAGTTCTTCCAGCAGGGGGACTTCCAGAACACCGGCAACCAGCTGGACATCGCCATCTCGGGCCAGGGCTTCTTCCGCCTCCAGGACCCGTCCGGCAACGACGTCTACTCCCGGTCCGGTTCCTTCAAGCTCAACCAGGACGGCACCATCGTCAACGCCAACGGCTACACCCTGCAGCCGACCATCACCATCCCCCAGCAGGCCACCAACGTGGTGATCACCGAAAAGGGGGTGCTGAGCGCCACCGACAACCAGGGCAACGTCCTGACCACGGCCAACATCCCTGTCTACACCTTCATAAATCCTCCCGGCCTCACGGCCCTGGGCAAAAACGTCTACCAGATCTCCGACGCCTCGGGCGCGGCCCAGGAGCTCATCCCCGGCGACCAGAACGCCGGAACCCTGGTGCAGGGATTCCTGGAGATGTCCAACGTGCAGATGGTGGACGAAATGGTGGGCTTGATCGTGGGCCAGCGCGCCTACGAGGCCAACTCCAAGAGCATTTCCACCGCGGACGCCATGCTTCAGACCGCGGCCAACCTGAAGCGGTAAGAGCGGGGGATGACCATGTCGCGAGAAAACCTTCCCATACGCCGCGTGGGCTATCTCCTGGCCGGATTCTGCGCCCTGCTGGCCTTTCTGGCCGCAAGTTCGTCCTTCGGGGCCGGCGTCATGGACTGGAAGCTCAAGATCGCCCCGGCCGCGGCCGTTTCCGGCGACCGGGTGATGCTGGGCGAGATCGCCCAGCCCGTGGGCCAGATCGATCCCGAGACCTGGCGCATCCTGGCAGCCACTCCCCTGTGGCCCTTCCCGGGCCGAGAGGGGCAGATCACGCTCTCCAAGAAGAAGATCCTGGACGATCTGGACAAGCTTTTCCCCAACGCCGAGGGCAACTTCCACGTGCCCGACCAGGTGGTGCTCAAGAAGGGCGGCGGAAAACCGGTGGCCGGAAGCGACGTGGAACGGATGATCGTCGATTTTCTGACGACCAACATGACAGGGCAGGACGGCGAGATCGAGGTGAAGGAAATCTCCCTGCCCGGGCAGCTGTTCGTAGACGACGAGCTCGAGCGCGTCACCGTCGAGGGCGTGGGCAACATGGTCCCCGGCCGGGTGAACCTGCGCCTTTCCATCTCCAACCTGGACGGCAAGGTTCTCAGGCAGATCGCGGCCAACGCCTTCGTCAACGTGTGGAAGGTGATCCCGGTGGCCTCGCGTCCCCTGAACATGCGCGAAGGCTCGCTCGGCTCGGACAAGGTGACGTTCGAGCGGCGCAACCTGGCCTACGTGAAGGGCACCCCCTGGAACGCCTCGGACCCCACCCCCATGCGGGTCAAGGGCTCCATTAACCAGGGAACCCCGCTCACCTCCGAGACCCTGGAGCCCATGCCCGCCATCCTCAAGGGCGAGCAGGTGGTCTGCCTGTGGAACGGCAAGAGCATCCATCTGGTCATGCCCGTGACCGCCGTCACCGACGGAGCCAAGGGCGGCCAAATAACGGTACGCAATGTGCAAAGCGGCAGGGAACTGGTCGCCATGGTTCAGGACTCCAAGACCGTCCTGGCCAGGTAGCGGAGGAACCATCACATGAACACGAACAAGACATCGCGCCTGGCCGCCTGGGCCGTGTGCGCCCTGGCCGCCACCAGCGCCGCCTGCGCGCCGCCCGCCCAGAAGCAGCCCAACCCCATGTCCTCGCTGACGCCGCCGGTGATGCAGGCTCCGTCCCCGGTCAGCAACCCCGGGTCGCTCTATTCCCAGGCGGCCCAGCCCAACTATCTGTACGAGGACAACCGGGCCAGGCGCATCGGCGACATCGTCATGGTCAACGTGATCGAGAAGTCCGACGCCAAGAACAAGTCCAAGACCAAGTCCAACGGCAAGAACACCACGGACATGGAAGTGGCCAACTATTTCACCAACCACTCCATCACCCCCATACCGGGCAACAGCATGATCAAGGGGGCCACGGGCCTCGACATCGCCGGAGCGGTCGGCATGAAGGGCTATGTGGGCACTGGCGCTCCCGTGGTGAGCACCACCCGCAACAACCAGTTCGACTCGGACGGGGAAACCGACCGCTCGTCCTCGGTCACCTACACCATCGGGTGCCGGGTGGTGAACATCCTCCCGGGCGGGGTGATGCAGGTGGAAGGCGCGCGCCAGGTGCGCGTCAACGACGACACCCAGATCATGGTTGTGCGCGGGCTTCTGCGCCCCATGGACGTGGGTCCGGACAACACCGTCAGTTCCTCGGCGTTAGCCGAGGCCCAGATCGACATGTACGGCACGGGCGTCCTGGCCGACCGTCAGAAACCCGGCTGGCTCTCGAGGATTCTGGACAACATTTGGCCGTTCTAGTCCGCTCGGGGGAGGGGACCACGGCTTACGGAGCATCCCATGTACAGGCGAAGATTTTCCATACTGCTGCTGACGGCCCTGATTCTGGCCGCCCTGGGCTCCGGGGAGGGGCGGGCGGCCAGGATCAAGGACGTGGCCTCGTTCTCGGGCGTGCGCACCAACCAGCTGGTGGGCTACGGCCTGGTGGTCGGCCTTGGCGGTACGGGCGACAAGCGCGGGTCCGACTTCACCATCCAGTCCATATGGAACATGCTCGACAAGATGGGCGTGCGCGTGGACAAGAAGACCCTGCGCCCGGCCAACGTGGCCGCGGTCATGGTCACCTGCCAGATGTCCGCCACGTCCAGGCCCGGCTCCAAGATCGACGTCACCGTGTCGTCGCTCGGCGACGCCTCCAGCCTGGTTGGCGGCGTGCTTCTCATGACGCCCATGAAGGGCGTCGACGGCGAGATCTACGCCCTGGCCCAGGGGCCGGTGGCCGTCGGCGGCTACCAGGCGTCGGGCGCGGCGGCCTCGGCCACCAAGAACGTCACCACCGTGGCCTCCGTCCCCGGCGGGGCCAACGTCGAGCGCTCTGTTCCCTTCGATTTCAACGGCCAGCACGACCTGACCATCAACCTGGGGTACGCCGACTTCACCACCGCCATGTCCGTGGTGAAGAAGATCAACCAGACCCTGGGCGGCGGGCTCGCCCGCGCCGTGGACGCCTCCACCGTGAAGCTGGAGATTCCCGAACAGTTCAAGGGCAACATGGTGCCGCTCATGGCCACCATCGAGAACCTGGAGATCACCACCGACAACAAGGCCAAGGTGGTGGTGGACGAGAAGACCGGCACCGTGGTGGTGGGGCTCAACGTGAAGCTCACCCGCGCCGCCGTGACCCACGGCAACCTCCAGATCACCGTGTCGGAATCCGCCGACGTGTCCCAGCCGCTGCCCTTCGCCCCGGTGGGAGCGCAGACCGTGGTCACGCCGCAGACCAACGTGTCCACCAGCGAGGAGAACCGCCAGCTGCGCATGGTGGAAGGCGCCACCCTGCAGGAGCTGGTGGAGGGCCTGAACGTGCTCAAGTCCACCCCTCGCGACCTGATCAGCATCCTGAAGACCCTCAAGGCCTCCGGATCGCTGCAGGCCGACCTGGAGGTCATATAACATGAGCCTGACCCCGGACATCGCCGCCCAGGCATCCCTAGCCACGGACGCCCGCAACGCGTCCCGGGCCCAGGGGCTGGCCTCGCGCCTGGGCGCGGCGCAGACGTCCGGGAAGGCTCCGGCCAAGGCCTTCGGCAAGATTCTCGAATCCGTGACCCCGGAAAAGGCCGAACAGGCCGGCATGGAGGGCGAAGCCCTCAGGACGCTCACCGTGCAGGCCCAGAACAAGCGCATGAACCCCGGTCCCAGCGAGGAGAAAAAGGCCCGGGAAGCCTTCGAGGGCTTCGAGTCCGTGTTCATCGGCCAAATGATCAAGGAGATGCGCAAGACCGTGCCCAAGGACGGCCTGCTGCACAGCTCCCAGGAAGACCAGTACGTCTCCATGTTCGACGAGGAACTCTCCAAGACCCTCACCAAACAGGGCGGCATCGGACTGGCCGATTTCATGCAGCGCCAGCTGGCCATGAGCGCTACGGCCAAATCCCAGCAGCGGGTGGCCGGGCCGGCCTCCCAGCAGGGCTTGCGCATGTCCTCCTCAGACAGCATGGCCGTCAAGGCCGACCCCAAGCGCCTCGGCCAGGGACTGCGCGACAAGCTGATGAATGCGCTCAGGCCCCAGGGGCTCTCCGGCGGACAGCAGACCATTCCCGCCCCCGAGGCGCTCAAGCCGGGCACGGCTTCCGGGGGAGCCCCGTCCGCGACGCCCGGAGCGGCGAATCCCCAGGCTCCGGCCGCGGCGGGCCGCACCCAGGCGAGTTCCCTCCAGGGAACTCCTTCCCAGCATCTGGGCGCTCCCGGGGCGCAGTACCTTGTCGGCGAGGACGCCAAACTGGCCGATGCGCAGGGCTCGTACTGGCCCGTGGACGGCGAGGTCAGCTCGGATTTCGGCTGGCGCAAGGATCCTTTCACCGGGCAGCGCGCCTGGCACAGCGGCCTGGACATCGCCGCGCCCGAGGGAACTCCGGTGCGTTGCTGGAAGGGCGGCACGGTGGCCTTCTCCGGCCAGATGCACGGCTACGGCAACCTGGTGGTGGTGGAGCACGCCGACGGATCGCGCAGCTTCTACGGCCACAACAAGGGCAACGCCGTTGCGGTGGGGCAGGCGGTGAAGGCTGGTCAGGTACTTGCACAAGTCGGTCAGACGGGCAGGGCCACCGGGCCGCACCTGCACTTCGAGGTGCGGGTGGACGACAGGGCGGTGGACCCGTCGAAACTAGGCGGAGCAAGGCTCGCGGCCGCCCCGGAACCTGAAGTAGCGGTTCCGGTCCTCTAAGGGAGATCGCCATGACCCAGCGCATTCTGGAAAATCTTTCCCGGCAATATCAGGCCCTGAAAGTGTTGAACCATCTTCAGGAGGAAGAGTTTACCCACCTGAAGGAGTTCAGGCCCCAGTCCGTGGGCGCGCTGGAATTCTCCATCCACGAACTCATGCGCCAGCTCATGGTCGAGCGCCAGGACGTGCGGCGCATGGTGCGCGAAGTGAACCCCGGCGCTGCCCGCCTGGCGGATCTTTCCGAACTCTTCGGCGAACAGTGGGGCAAGGCCCAGGCGCTGCTCGATCAGATCGACCGCCTGGAACAGGTTTGCGCCAAGCAGGCCGAGAAGAGCTACACCCTGGCCCTGGCCCTGTACGACCAGTCCAGCGGGTACGTGGATTTCTTCAAGGATAAGCTCACTCCGGTGAAGCACTCCTATGGTCGCCAGGGCGTGTTCGCCAAGACCAAGCCCGCCCCGGCCATGTTGAGGGGGGCCCTGTAAATGCCCGGCATCGAATCACTGCTCAATATCGGCCAGAAGGCCCTGAACGCCTCCCAGGTAGGCATCCAGGTCACCGGCCAGAACGTGGCCAACGTCAATACCGTTGGATATTCGCGCCAGAGCGTCGTCTTCTCGGACGACATCTACATCGACACCTCCCCTGGCCAGTTGGGCACCGGCGTCCAGGTGACCGAAATCCAGAGGATGTTCGACAAGTTCATCGAGAGCTCCTACAACGAAAAGGCCTCCTCGGCCGAGCGCTACAACATGCTCAACCAGATGATGAGCACCGTCGAGGCCACCTTCAACGAAGCCAACGCCAACGGCATATCCGACGCCTTGACCAAATTTTTCCAGGACTGGCAGAACCTGAGCCTGGATCCGTCCAACTACCCGCAGCGCCAGAACGTGGTGTCCGACACCCAGACGCTCATGTCCATCATCCACCAGGCCGCCTCGGACCTGGACACCGCCCAGAAGCAGGCCAACGATTACATCACCCAGGACGTGGGCCAGGCCAACCAGCTGATCCAGGACATCGCGGGCATCAACAAGCAGCTGGCCATCCACGACAACCCGACCTCCCAGAACGCCAACGGCCTCTACGACCAGCGCGCCCAGAAGGTCCGCGCCCTGGCCCAGATCATGGACATCAACATGATCGACAACGGCGGCCAGAACATCACCATCACCGACAAGGCCGGGCACACCCTGGTGGACGGCGTGAACACCTACGAACTCAAGCTCGAAACCAACAAGGTCATCAAGAACCTGACTCCGGGCTCGGCGTTCGACGGCAACGTCTCCTTCTCCGGCTCCGACGATTTCGAGTACACCGTGCGGGTGGTGCAGGGCGGCGATGTCTCTTCCGGCGCTTCCGCCGCCCAGTACCAGGTTTCGCTTGATGGAGGCCAGACGTGGCTGCGCAGCGACTCCGGGGCCATCAAGACCTTCTCCGCGCGCCCCGAGAGCCTGTCCACCCAGGTGGGCAACCTGAAGATCTACTTCGGCCAGCTCTCCAACTCGGACCTGACCCCCACCGGCCAGCTCCAGGCGGGCGACACCTTCACCATCGTGCCCAAGACCGGCCTGTTCTGGTATCAGTCGGCGTCCACGCCCATCAACATCACGCCCCAGATCTATTCAAACGGCCAGGACAACCCCACCCGCGTGGTGGGAGGCAGCCTCGCCGGCGAGTTCCAGCTCAGGGACTACAACGTGGGGCGCTACAAGCAGCGCCTGGACGCCCTGGCCAAGACCATCATCTGGGAAACCAACCGCATCCACAGCCAGGGCGCGGGCACCAAGATGTTCACCGACGTCACCGGCACCTACCAGGCCAGGTCCTCCAGCATTGCCCTGGGGTCGGACTCCTCAGGGCTGACCTTCGCCTCGAAGCTCACCTCCGGCGCGTCCTCCATGTACATCTACAATTCCGCCACCGGCCAGCTGGTCTCCAACAGCTTCCTGGATTTCGACACGTCCACGGCCGGGCTGCAGCTCTTCAACCCCCACCTGCACACCCTTTCGGACGTGGCCGGGGCCGTCAACAACACCTTCGGCAACTTCCTGACGGCCACCGTGGTCAACAACAAGCTGCAGATCAACGCCAAGGCCGGATACACCTTCGGCTTCGGCACCGACGCCACGGGTCTGTGGGCGGCGCTCGGGGTCAACACCTTCTTCGACGGCGACACGGCCCGCACCATGGTGCTCAACGCCAAGTGCGCGTCCGACACGGGCTACCTGAACGCGGGGCACATCAACGGGGCGGGGGAGGCCAACTCGGGCGACAACCTCACGGCGCTCAACATCTCCGGGCTCAGCACGAAGGCCGTGACCATCCGCACCACCTTCGACGCCCCCAGCTCCCAGTCCATATCGGCCTACTACAGCAGCCTGGTGGGCGTGGTGGGCGTGGACACCGAGAACGCCAAGTTCAACTACGACTACCAGAACTCGCTGGCCAAGGACCTGAACAACCGCCAGTTGGAAGTGTCGGGCGTGAACCTGGACGAGGAAATGTCCAACCTTGTGAAATTCCAGCACTCCTATCAGGCGGCCGCCAAGATGATCTCCACGGCCGACCAGATGTGGCAGACCGTGCTCGGGCTCAAGCAGTAAGGAGGGCGTCATGGGATATCGCGTCGCCCAGCAGATGATCTATACCAACAGCCTGAACAACATGAACTCCACGCTGACCCAGCTGATGGAGTCCAACATGCAGGCTGCCAGCCAGAAGAAGGTCAACAGGCCCTCGGACGATCCCGTGGGCATGACCCGCATCCTGAACGACCGCAGCAGCCTGGCCGCCATCGACCAGTACAAGACCAACATTTCCATGGCCAACGGCTGGCTCAACCTGGCCGACAGCACCATGGTGCAGGTGAACACGGTCATCACCCGGGTGAAGGAACTGGCCGAGCAGGCGGCCACCGGAACGCTTTCCGCCGACAACCGGTCCCAGATCGCCTCCGAGGCCCGCCAGCTGTTCAAGCAGCTGGTGGGCATGGCCAACACCCAGTTCAACGGCAACAGCATCTTCGCCGGGCAGAAGATCACGGACCCGCCTTACAGCGAAACCCTCGCGTTGACCACCAACCAGCAGGGCGTGGTCTCCAACGCGGGCTACAAGATCGACGGCTTCGCCGAAACCACATCCCTGGTGCAGTTCACCACCTCGGGGACTCTGTCCGCGGGCAGCACCTACCGGTATTCCACCGACGGCGGCTCCACCTGGACCCAGGGGACCGTGAGCGACCCCGGCCCGCCGAGCAGGTTCCAGCTGTCGCTTGGCGGCGTGACCCTGGAACTCGACCGGAACACCAGCGTGGTGGCCACCAGCGCAACCAATTACAACGACACCTCCGGCACCTGGATGTGGGTGCGCCCCACCGCCCAGTACAAGGGCGACGACGAGGACAACATCTCGGTCGACCCTCTGCGCGGCATGGGCTCCACCGTGACCGGCTCGGCCCAGGGCGTGTTCGGCGACAACGTCATCGTGCGCATCGACAGCTCCGGAACCCTGGCCTCCAACGTTTCCTACTCCTACAGCCTGGACGGCGGCGTGAGCTGGCGGCAATCCAACAGCTCGACGCCCGACGCCATGGCCAGCGCGGCCAGCCTGAACCTGCCCGGCGGCGTGCTCACCCTGCATTCCAACAGCGGCAACCAGCTCTTCGCGGGCAATATGTTCGTGGTGCGCCCACGCAAGGCGCTCATCAATTTCGACATCTCCCCCACCGAGCGCGTCGCGGTCAACGGCATCGGCAAGAACATCTTCGGCGGCATCTACAAGGACCCCGCCAGCAACGCGGCCCGGCCCGTGGTCATCGCAGGCTACTCCAACGCCACAAACCTCTTCGAGACCGTGGGCAAGCTGGTGGGCTTCCTGGAGACCAACAACCAGTCCGGCGTGCAGCAGTCCCTGGCGGACCTGCGCAGTTCCAGCCAGACCGTCCTCAACTACGCCGCCGACGTGGGCGCGCGCGAGAACCGTCTGCAGGTGGCCTCCGGAGTGCTGGACAACCTCAAGGACAACCAGACGACGCAGCTCTCCAACACTGAAGACGTGGACATTTCGGAGCTGATGACCAAGCTCGCCCAGCAACAGTTGGCCTATCAGTCCGTGCTCAAATCCACATCCATGATCATGAATTTGAGCCTGATGAACTATCTGTAGAGCAAAGGATGCGTTGACAAGCATCAAACGGCGCTCTAGGGTGCCCCAGCATCGGAAGGATACGAGGCGGGAATGCTCATACTCACGCGTCGTCCAGGTGAGTCCATCCACTTGGGCGACAAAATAAAAATCACCGTTCTTGGGGTGCAGGGAAAGCAGATCAAGATCGGTCTGGAAGTACCCCAGGAGATGCCGGTATACAGAGAAGAAGTGTACCTGCGGGTGCTGGAGCAGAACCGTATGGCCCTTGAGGCCGATCAACAAGACGTTCTCGCAGCGGCGGCGTTATGGCAAAAAAGCAAGAACGAGTGATCCAGAGCCGCCTCGGGAAATTGAGCATTCCTCCTGAGAGGGTGCTGCATTTCCCCAGGGGCCTTATCGGCTTCGAGAGCGAGCGGGAATTCACCTTGCTGAAGATCAAGGAAGATTCACCCTTCCTGATACTGCAAAGCATGAACGATCCCCGCCTGGGCCTTCTTGTGGCCGATCCTTACGGCTTCATCCAGGACTATGACGTGGTTGTCGGCGACGCCGAGCGGAAGCTTCTGCGCATCGAGAATATCCGCCAGGTGCTGGTGCTGGTCACCGTGACCATCCCGCCGGGAAAGCCCGAGAACACCACGCTGAACCTTACCGGCCCCGTGGTCATCAACATGCAGGCCCGCGTGGGGTTGCAGGTGCCCCAGGTGGACGCCAAATATCCCAGCCACTACAAGCCGGGCGACTCCCCGTTGGAAACCGCGGAAAAGGGCAAACCGGAAGAAGACGCCGAGTAACCTGCGCAGAAGGCAACTGCCCGTCATGACGATTTTTCAGGCCCTCCCGGCGTTCCGGGAGGGCCTTTTGATTTATGCCGGCCAGGACGCCGCTGGCCCTTCAGCGGCGCTGGGGCCGGCTCCACGCCTGCCGGACGAGACTTAGTTTCGTGAGCGTCCCCGGTTTCATCCTCGCAGCCTGGTCGTCGCGGACGATCTGGCGTTCCGCCTCCAGCCGTGCTATTGATCTCGTGTGGTGGACTGGCGGAAATCCTCAGCGTGTCTTCTGTTCCAATATACTCGAAGGGTTTTGCGGCCTGATGCTTCTGGTGGGGGTCAACTGATCCCGACAGACAAGGTATGATATAGATCGAAAAACCCATGATAGTAAAAATCTCCGTATCCAATCTCAAGCCAGGGATGTATGTCACCAACCCCGGCTTGTCCCAGGAAGGCAATCCCAACATCTATCTCGCCGAGCGCCTGCTCGCGGGCGTTGACGACATCCGGGAGATCGCCGAGGCGAACCATGCGGATGCGTTCGTGGACACGGAGAAAGGGACGTTTTTCACCGGGAATCCCCGCTACAAGAAGGAGCTGGAAAATCCCTTCGCCGCCGTCACCACGGACAGCCCCTCCGAGGTAGACGGCACGGTGAATTTCGACGCCGTTGTCCTGGCGCTTGAGGAAGCGGAAAGGCAGTACAAGGGCTTTTTGAATTATTCCAGGGAGTTCATGTCCGGATTGAAGGTCGCGAAAGAGATCGACATGAAGGAGTGCGAAGGCTTCATCGACGACGTGATCAAGCAGGCCGAGGAGGTGGGGGGCGCCCTGCAGTTCCTCTCCAAGCTCAAGCAGTTCGACGACTACTCCTATACGCACAACCTCAACGTCTCCATGCTCTCGGTGCTCTTCGGCAGGCACCTGGGCTTCGGGCGCGACAACCTGATGATCCTGGGACTGTCCGGGCTCTTCCATGACATAGGCAAGCTCCTCATCCCCGCGCGCATATTGAAGAAGCCCGGAAAGCTGACGCAGGCGGAGGCCATGGTCATGATGAAGCACCCGGTCTACAGCCGGGACATCCTGCTCAAGCAGCGCGACATCCCGGCGGATGTCGTCCGAGCGGCCTACGAGCACCACGAGTACCATGCCGGAGGGGGCTACCCCGAGGGGATCGCGGGCGACAGGATCGGCAAGGCGTCATCGCTCATAAGCATCGTGGACACCTACGACGCCGTCACGTCGGACAGGTGCTACAGGCCGGCCGTGCATTCCTACAAGGCCGTCAGCCTCATATTCAGCCTGAAGGGGAAGTCGTTCTCGCCCGCCCTGACGGACCACTTCATACGGTTCGTGGGCGTCTATCCGGTGGGGGCCATCGTGGTCCTGGACAACGGCCGCAAGGCCATCGTCATCGAGCAGAACCAGGAGAACCTGCTGTTCCCCAAGGTCCGGGTGATTCTGGACGAGAAGAACCGCTACTGCACGCCGCGCGACATCGACCTGCTCAAGGAGCGGGGAGGGCGCAGGGCCGCCCACGTGGTCGATTGCCTGAGCAACCAGGAGTGCCGCATCCACGTGGATGCCTACCTGAAGGGCGCGGCGTGATTTTCCCCGCTCCGCGCTAGAACACCACCGTCTTGTTGCCGTGCACGATGACCCGGTCCTCCAGGTGGGCGCGCACGGCCCTGGCCAGCACCTGCCGTTCCAGGTCACGCCCCATGTCCTTCAGGTCCTCCACGCCGTGGCGGTGGGAGACGTGGGCCACGTCCTGGGCGATGATGGGGCCTGCGTCCAATTCCTCGGTGACGTAGTGGGCCGTGGCCCCGATGAGCTTCACCCCGCGCGTGAACGCCTGGCGGTAGGGATCGGCCCCGGCGAAGGCGGGCAGGAAGGAGTGGTGGATGTTGATGATGCGCCCGGGCGCGCTGGCGATGAAGTCCGGCGAGAGAATCTGCATGTAGCGGGCGAGCACCACCCCGTCCGCCGTGCCCTCCATAAGCTCCAGGGCCCGGCGTTCGGCCAGGGCCTTGCCTTCGGCGTCCAGGGGGGGGACCTCCACATGGTGGAAGGCGACGCCGAAGCGTTCCACCGCCTCGCGCAGATCCGGGTGGTTGCTTATCACCATGGCGATTTCGCAGGGCAGCTCCCCGCGCGAGAAGCGCCACAGAAGTTCCATCAGGCAGTGCTCGTGGCGCGACACCATCACCGCCAGCCGCTTGGGCGGCCAGGCGTACTGGATGGACCACTGCATCTGGAACGGCTCGGCCACCACGGTGCGGAAGGCGGCCATGAGGGCTTCCCGGCCCAGGTCCAGGTGCGGGGTCTGGAATTCCAGGCGCATGAACAGCGTGCCGCCCTCGGGATCGGTGGAGTGCTGGTCCAGTTGGGTGATGTTGGCCCCGTGGGAGAATATGAACTGGCTCACCGCGGCGACGATTCCGGGGCGGTCGGCGCAGGTGATGAGCAGGCGGGCTATGGTCCTGTTGCGGTCGTCTGTTGATGGCGTGTGCATCGGGGAGGCCTAGCCCAGGCGGCGGGAAAAATCCATCCGTCGTGGGGGCCGTGGCCGGGCCAGCGGGCGTCATTCTCCGGGTTCTCGAACGCAAACAAGCCCGCCCGGTGCGCGGAGGTCCCGCGCGCCGAGCGAGCGCATGATATTCGCTTCCGCCCCGGGGCGGCTGTCCGTCGTCTTTACCGCAGGAAGTCGAGGTCGCTCTGCACCATCTTCTGGGCGATCTGGCGCGAGTCCGGATTGTAGGTTCCGGCCTGCACCTGCGCCTTCAATGCTTCGACCTTGTCCACCCGGACATCCGGGCTTTCCTCGGCTGCCTTGGCGGCCTCGGCTACCAGCTTGGCGTCGGAGGAAACCGACACCCGGTCTCCGGAAGAGACCTGAGCCTGCGCCTTCTCCTTGGCTTTCGCCTTGGCCGCTGCCGCCGCATCGGAACTCTCGCCCTTGTCCACCTTAGACTGCGTGTAGGGGCTCGCTCCTCCCAGTATCTTCTTGATGTCCATGTTCCCCTCCTGAGCGGAATCTCTTCCGCCCGGACGCCGGGACCGGTCCCTTGCTCGGGCAGGGCCGTCTCCCCAGGCGGCTTCCCGTTCCGGCGTCCATGCCATCGGGCCGGTGGCCCGCTAAAGCATCGTTTCGTCGACCTTTTCCAGCGCAATGTGCCACAACTTCTCCAGCACGCGCACCCGCTCCGGGCCGGTCACTTCCACCGCGTCGTTCTCGCCCAGGACCCTGAAGATTTGCAAGTCCAGATCCTCGGGCGGGTAGGCGAAGTGGAACTTTGTTTTGAACGCGGTCTCCAGTTCCTTCTTGATGTCCACCACCACGGGGTTTTCCGAGCCGGTGACGATCAAGCTTTCCACTATCTCGGCGGCCACCTTGTGCACCAGTTCGCGGCGCTTGGCCTCCCGGGAGATCTCGACCTGGTCCTCCGCCCCCGCGGACCGGAGGGTGCGCCTGTAGCGCGCGAGCCTTCTGGCCGTGGTGATCTGCTTCCCGTAGGTGCGCAGCATGTTGCGGAGCAATGCCGGGTTGGCAGCCATTGTCGATTCTCCTCACTCGTCATGGACCCTATCGGCCGTAGCCTCGGGGGACTTTAGGGCCGGGCGCGAAATAACGGCGCTTCCAGCGTAAAATGTCCCGGAGGGGCCGATACGTCTTGAACCCCGCCCGGTATTCCCTTAGACAGCCGCAATGCAGCCAGCAGTGCGCGATGTTCTCGTGGTGGTCAAGTCCGGCGACGACCAGGCCCATGTCATGGCCCGGCAGATGGTGTCGTGGCTCTCTTCGCTCGGTGCCTCGGGGCACATAGTGGAAAACCGTACCGACCAGGAAGGGTGCGTGGACGCCTATTGCCTGGTGGAGTCGGGCATCCATCCCCAGCTTGCCGTGGTTCTGGGCGGCGACGGCACCATGATCAGCGTGGCCCGCAAGCTGTCCTTCCTGGGGGTGCCCTTGGTCGGCATCAACCTGGGCCGCCTGGGCTTTCTGACCCAGCTCACCGGCGAGGACTGGAGCGAGCCCCTGGAGCAGGTGGTGGTGAAGGGCTTCGCCGTGAGCCAGCTCATCATGCTCACCTGCGAGGTGGCCCGTGACGGCAGGCAGATCTTTTCCAGCGGAGCGGTCAACGACGTGGTGGTGCGCGGCTCCATGGCCCGGCTCATCAAGGTGGGCATCGTCTTCGGGGGTGAGCGCCTGGGCGGCTTCCGGGCCGACGGCATGGTGGTGGCCACCCCCACCGGGGCCACGGCCTACTCCATGAGCGCGGGCGGGCCGCTGGTGCACCCCGACCTGCAAGTGCTGACGCTCACGCCCATTTGTCCGTTCCTGTGTGATTTCAGGCCTATGGTGCTTCCGACCGACCGTCCTCTGGATCTGGGAGTGGAGGAGGCCACGGCCGAGGTGGTGCTCACCTGCGACGGCCAGGCGACCTTCATCCTGGAACCCGGCGATTGGGTGCGCGTGCGCCGCGCCCCGCACCCGCTGAAGCTGGCGGCCGTGGGCAGGCACTCCTATTTCAACAAACTCCTGGACAAAGGATTCATCAGAGAACGATGAGCCCGGTCAGCTTCCCCTCCATCGGTTCGCCCTCGGAACTGCGCTACGGCAAGGACCCGCTCCTCGACGCCTGGCTTTTGCATTTTCTGAGCGAGAACCACATCGAGTACAGCATCGACCCCACCCGCAACGCCTCTCCGGAACAAATGCGCTTCATGGTGGCCATGGGGCCGGACCATATCTACGTGCCCTGTTCCGACGCCATGCTCGGCTACCTGCTGGAAAAGAACATGGAGCCCGCGTTACTGGACGCTTACGCCAAGGTCTGGCGGCAGGTGCTCACGCTCATCGAGGACCACTGCCCCGGCCAGTACGAGAAGATGATGATCCTCTCGCTGTGCGACCACAAGTACCGCCAGGCGGTGAACGCGCCGGTGCTCATCCCTTCGCGCCTGCTCAAGCGCCTGACGTCGATCTTCCTGGCCCAGGCCGGGCAGGAGGACCCCCACCGCGAGCGCAAGCGCGCCATGAACCGCCGGGCCAAGCTCTTCATGGAAACCCACGCCATGGACGCGGCCCTGAACACCTGCCCCGGCGTGGTGACCAACTGCGCAACCATCCGCGACATGCGCTTCGAACTGGACATGCTGGAGATTTCCCGGCTCCTGTGCCTGTCGGTGTGGGACATGGTCTGGCAGGAGGATCAGGTGGCGCTCGCCCCGGAGGACATCGAGCGCGAGATATACAACTGCGGCCCCTTCGACGCCCTGCGCCACATCCTTGATCCCGGGCGCCCCAAGTCCATGAAGATTCTCTACCTGCCCGATTCGGCGGGCGGGCTTCTTTTCGACATCCTGGTGATCCGTTCACTCATCCGCATGGGCCACCGGGTGATCCTGGCCCTCAAGGAGGGCTTCTTCTTCGACTGCCCCACCGTCTGGGACGCCGAGGAGGACCCCATCCTGGCCCAATACCTCACCATGTTCGGCGCGCGCCTGCTGGGAGACAGCCGCATGGGCAAGAACGCGCTGCTCCAGGCCCTCAAGGAGAACCCCTTCCTGGTGATCTCCGACGGCACCCGCGAGCGCCTGAACCTCTACAAGACCAGCGTGACCTTCGCCCGGGCCTGGAAGGAGTGCGACCTGGTCATCGCCAAGGGCGAGTTCAACCACAGGCGGCTCATCATGACCCGCACGGAGTTCACCCGCGACGTGATGTGCGTGCACCGCGCGGCCGGGGGGCAGCTCCAGGCCGACTTCAAACCCAAGCCTCAGGGACTGCGCAGCTTCACCGAACCCGAGATCGTGGCCAAGTCCGACGCCATCATCGCCCGCATGCGCGCCGAAAAGGCCGCGGGCAAGACCATCATGTTCTATTCGGCCATCGTGGGCAGCGTCCCCCACGAGACCGAGACCGCCATCAAGATTCTGCACACCTTCGTCAAGCACCTGCGGGGCAGGCTGGCCGGGACCTACATCATAAACCCGGCCGAGCACTTCGAGGAGGGCATGGACGCCGACGACCTCATGTTCATGTGGGAGAGGGTGCAGCGCTCCGGGTTCATCAACGTGTGGCGCTTCCAGACCACCCAGGACATCGAGCAGGCTTTCGAGCTCATGGGCCGCAGCGTCCCCCCCGTCTGGATCGGCAAGGACGCCACCTTCTCCACGGGGTGCACCAAGGAGATGCACATCGCGCTCGACGTGCAGCGCTCCCACTCCGAGATGCAGCTCATCGGTCCCGACCCGGAGAAGTTCTTCCGCAGGCGGGAATACGGTATCGGAAAGTTCTTCGACGCAGCCATCGTAGTCAGCTGATCCATCGGTCTCGAACCGGAATTCCGCAAGGATGCCGGAACGTTTCGGAACAGTCCTGGCGTTTCCGGCCGCGGCCTCCTCAACGCCGTATCCCCTGCATTGGCATCCGGGTCCGTATCCCCCCGTAATCCCGATGATTCCTATTGGACCGTTTAATGTGTTAAATATAACACATTAAAATTATTGACTTTTTATCCATTCGGACCTTGCCCGTCCAGATATGTTGTGTCAAAATCGACATACACAATCGATGCGGCAGGCTCCGGTTTTCCACGTCACGCTTTCATTCCCCGACACCGCCGCAGCCAATCCGCCTGAACGACTCCAGCCGGGGCGAAGAGTTCATCATGGCGTGCGGAGTGCCGCGCTGAGGAGGGGAGACTTCTTGTGCCAAATCGAAAGCAATCTGCTGAGCCATTGACCCGCAGTGGGGCAGTTTCTACTCAGCTATGTCATGTTTGGCATAAGAGTGGGCACGCCAACGCCTCTGCCGTCCGAGCGGCACGGCGCTGGGATACGTTTCGATAGAGCGGCCCGCCGGCGGGCTGCCTCATGAAGGAGTTTCCGATATCCCGGCCGCTCCGTGCGGGCGGGGCACACTTAACTGCCGAAGAGGGAGGTTGCATGGACATTTCGCGGCGTGGATTCGTGAAACTGGCGGGGGCAAGCGCCGTCTGCCTGGGTCTGACCGAGCTGGGATTCAACCTGGCTCCCGTCAAGGCTCACGCGGCGGCGCTCAAGATCGAGGGGGCGAAAGAAGTCGTCTCCATCTGCGGCTTCTGCTCCTGCGGATGCAATATCATCATGTCTGTGAAGGACGGCAAGCTCGTAAGCTCCGAAGGCGATCCGGACTACCCGGTGAGCGAGGGCGCCTTGTGCGCCAAGGGAGCGGCCTTCCTTTCGATGCACCATAGCGAGCACCGGCTGACCAAGCCTCTGTACCGCGCCCCCGGCAGCGACAAGTGGGAAGAGAAGGATTGGGACTGGACGCTTGGCCGCATCGCCCAGAAGGTGAAGGAAACCCGCGACAAGGAATTCGTCCTGAAGAACGACAAGGGCCAGGTGGTCAACCGGGTGGAGTCCATCTTCCAGCTCGGCACCTCCCAAATGGATAACGAAGAGTGCGCGGTGTCCCACCAGATGCTTCGCAGCCTGGGGGTCGTGCATCTCGACCACCAGGCACGGGTCTGACACAGCCCCACTGTACCGGCTCTGGCAGAGTCGTTCGGACGTGGTGCGATGACCCAGCATTGGATTGACATCAAGAACGCTAACGCCATTCTCATCATGGGGAGCAACTGCGCGGAGCATCACCCCATCGCCTTCAAGTGGGTGCTCAAGGCCAAGGACGCCGGGGCCACCGTGATGCACATCGACCCCAAGTTCTCCCGCACGTCGGCCCGCTGCGACATGCACGTGCCGCTGCGCAGCGGCACGGACATCGCCCTCCTGGGCGGCATGATCCGCTACATCCTTGTGAAGGACAAATACTTCAAGGATTACGTGCTGCAGTACACCAACGCCGCGTTCATCGTGGGCAAGGACTACGACTTCAAGGACGGCCTCTTCTCCGGATATGACGCGCAGAAGGCCGGCTACGACCAGAAGAAGTGGGACTTCGAGCGCGACGAGAAGGGCACGCCCAAGCGGGACGTGACCCTCAAGAACCCCCGTTGCGTGTTCCAGCTCCTGAAAAAGCATTACGACCGCTACACCCTGGACAAGGTCTCCACCATCACGGGCGTGTCCAAGGAGAACCTGCTCAAGGTCTACGAAGTCTACACCGCCACCGGCACGCCGGACAAGGCCGGGACCATGATGTACGCCCTGGGCTGGACCCACCACAGCGTGGCCGTGCAGAACATCCGGGCCGCAGGCGTGATCCAGTTGCTGCTGGGCAACGTCGGCGTGGCCGGCGGCGGCATCAACGCCATGCGCGGCGAACCCAACGTGCAGGGGTCCACGGACCATGCCCTGCTCTGGGACTCGCTGCCGGGATACAACCCCGTGCCTAACACCAATTGGCCGACCTACGAGGACTACCTCAAGGCCAACACGCCCAAGACCGCCGACCCCAAGAGCGTGAACTGGTGGCAGAACAGGCCCAAGTACACGGCCAGCCTGCTCAAGGCCTGGTTCGGCGACAAGGCCACCAAGGAGAACGGCTTCGGTTACGAGTGGCTGCCCAAGGTCGACGCCGGCGTGAGCTACGCCAGCATGTTCCTGTTCGACAGGATGTACGCGGGCAAGATCAAGGGCGGCTTCATCTTCGGCCACAACCCGGCCCAGAGCATGCCCAACACCCACAAGATCCGGAAGGCCCTGCCCAAGCTGGACTGGCTGGTCATGGGCGAGGTGCACCACACCGAGACCACGGACTTCTGGCGCGGCCCGGGCATGGACCCCAAGACCGTCAAGACCGAGATGTTCGTCCTGCCTTCCTGCCAGCGCGGCGAGAAGGACGGCACCATCTCCAACAGCGGCCGCTGGCACATGTGGCACCACAAGGGCATCGAGCCCATGGGCGAGAGCAAGCCCATGGGATATATGGTCGTGGAAATCTTCAAGAAAATCCGTGATCTGTACAAGAAGGACGGCGGCACGTTCGCCGAGCCCATCCTGAACGCGGACTGGCCCGAATCCTACGACGCGGACTACTTGGCCAAGAAGATCAACGGCTGGTATACCCGCGACGTGAAGGTGGGCGACAAGGAGTACAAGAAGGGCGACCAGGTGGCGGCCTTCGGCATGCTGATGGACGACGGCTCAACCACCAGCCTCAACTGGCTCTACTGCGGCTGCTACGGCCCGGCGGGCAACCTGGCCAAACGCCGCGACCACACCCAGACGCCCATGCAGGCCAAGATCGGGCTGTTCCCGAACTTCTCCTGGGCCTGGCCGGTCAACCGCCGCATCATCTACAACCGGGCCTCCGTGGACGTGAACGGCAAGCCCTTCAACCCCAATATGCCGGTCATCGCCTGGGAGGACGGCAGGTGGGTGGGCGACGTGCCCGACGGACCGTGGCCGCCCATGGCCATGGAGGGCGGCAAGTATCCCTTCATCATGCACACGGAAGGGCACGGGCAGCTCTACGGCCCCGGCCGCGTGGACGGGCCGTTCCCCGAGCACTACGAGCCGGCCGAAACCCCGGTCAAGACGCATCCGTTCTCCAAACAGTTGAACAATCCCTGCATCAAGTGGATCAAGAGCGACATGGACAAGTTGGCCAGCCCGGCCGACCCGCGCTTCCCCATCGTGCTCACCACCTACAGCATGACCGAACACTGGTGCGGCGGCGGCGACACCCGCAACACCCCGGCCCTGCTGGAAGCCGAACCCCAGCTCTACGTGGAGATCAGCCAGGAACTGGCCAAGGAAAAGGGCATCGCCAACGGCGACCCGGTGATCGTGGAGAGCATCCGGGGCAAGGTGGAGGCCATCGCCATGGTCACGGTGCGCATGACCCCCTTCAAGGTGCAGGGCAAAACCGTGCACCTGATCGGCATGCCCTTCTGCTTCGGATGGACCACTCCCGGAGTTGGCGACGCCACCAACAGGCTGACGCCGACCGTAGGCGACCCCAATACGGCCATCCCCGAGTACAAGGCCAGCCTTGTGAACATCCGCAAGGCCGACAAGGTCACCGAGCTCACCATCTAATGCCGTCCGGCCCGGGGGTGCTTCCCCCGGGCCGGGCAGAGCAGGGAGTCTACATATGCCCAAGGCGATCTTCATAGACACTTCACGGTGCACGGCCTGCCGGGGCTGTCAGGTGGCCTGCAAGGAATGGCACGGCTTCGGGGGCGTCCCCACCAAGCAGCGCGGGAGCCATCAGAATCCCCCGGACCTGAACCCCCTCAACTACAAGCTCGTGCGCTTCAACGAGCATAAGATCGACGGCAAGATCCATTGGCTGTTCTTTCCTGACCAGTGCCGCCACTGCCTGCAGCCCCCCTGCAAGGATATCGCGGACGGGTACGTCAAGGATGCCATCATCATCGATCAGCCCACAGGCATCGTGTTCTACACCCAGGACACCAAGAAGCTGACCCCGGACCAGTGCAAGGAAATCACCGAGGGGTGCCCTTACAACATCCCGAGGCGCAACGCCGAAACCGGCATGCTCACCAAGTGCGACATGTGCATCGACCGCGTCCAGGCGGGCATGCAGCCTTCCTGCGTGAAGACCTGCTGCACCGGAACCATGAACTTCGGCGAACGCGCCGAAATGATGGAACTGGCCAAGAAGCGGCTCGCCGACGTCAAGAAGGAGCACCCGGCCGCCATGCTGGTGGACGCGGACAGCCTGAGCGTCTTCTACCTGATCACCCAACCCAAGAAGATGTACCACACCTACGTCGAACGAGAGACCGGCCCCCTCACGCGCCAGGCGCTGTTCGCCAAGCTCGCCCGGCCGTTCGGAAGCATCGCCGGTTAAGGTGTTTGCGCGATCCCGCGTTCCCAAGGCCGCCCGTCCGCGCAGGCGGGTGGCCACATACGGACACCCGGCCGGGCCGCCTCCCCACAAGGCGGCCCGGCCCAACCCAAAGGAGCCTTGAGACGGTGACTTCCACGCAAAAAACGGTTCATACGGCGGGGAATTTGGAAGAGGCTCTTGCGGCCTTGCATGAACGGCTGCCGGAAATGGACGCTGTGGCCGGAGCCTTCGCCGCCTTGAACGAGGCCGCCAGGGAAATCGTGTCCGGGGATTCTTCCTGGCCGCCGTACGCCGAGTTCGACGCCGAGGCGTTCGGCGCGGGAACGCCGCTGTTGGCCGGGCTCATGTCCCAGGATTTCGAGCAGTTTTTTCTGGACTCCGCCTCTGTGATGCTCCCGGCCATCCAGGCGGGTTTTCCCCTGGCGGCCCGGTTCGCCGTGGCTTTGAACGCCGCCCTTGAAGATACTCCCGGAGTAGCCGTCCGGCTCGCCGCGGCGGTTCTCTCCGGCGACGAGAAGGCTCTGGACGCGGCGGCGGAGCAGGTGGACATCCCTGCTCCGGCCCTCAACTTCCTGCTGCAGGAGATCTTGAGGCCCTGCCTGCGCCGCGCCTCGGAACGCCTGGGCAAGCTGGCCGCTGGCGAGCTGTGGTTCAAGAGCCATTGCCCGGTTTGCGGTTCGCGTCCGGACATGGGCTATCTCAAGGAAAAGGGCGACGAGTCGGAATTTCTCGTCTCCAAGGCCGGAATGCTTTGGATGCACTGCTCCACGTGCGGTCACGACTGGCGGTTCATGCGTCTGGTCTGTCCTTCGTGCGGCCAGAACGACCACGAGCGCCTGGAGGTTTTGTCCGTCGAGGGATGCCCGGAGGAACGCGTCCATGCCTGCACCGAGTGCAAACGGTACCTGCCCGTGGCCGACCTGACCAAATGGCGCGGTCCGTTCAACCCTGATCTCGCCCCGATCGGGATGGTCCACCTCGATATCCTGGCCCAAGAGCGAGGGTATATCCCCCTGGTCCGCAGGCCCTGGAACAGCTTCGGCTGACATCGGCTCGCTCGAACTCCCGGAGCTTTCGCACCTGGACGTGATCGTGCAGAAAAAGGGCTTCCCCCCCCGCTTCGGCCGAGTCCTGCCCGCCGGGCGGGACTCGGGCGAGGCAATCCCCAGCCGCCGGAGCCCGCTTTGTCGATCCTGACGGAGGCCTTTCTCTCCATCCAGGACAGGCGCCTCTTTTCGGTATGTTTTCGTGCGATGCTTTGCTAATGTTTCACCACGTGATGGATGACACCCCCGAGACCACTGAGTTGCCTGAAGGAGGCGATGCGCCCCACGACGCAGGGCTTGATGACGCGCCGCCGCCGGTGGTGCGCCTGCGCCTGTGGCTCGAGACCAGGGACGGCATGTTTTTCGGCACGGGCCGGGGCATGCTCCTGGAGGCCGTGGACCGCTACGGCTCGCTCAAGAAGGCCGCCGAGCATCTGGGCATGTCCTACCGGGCGGCCTGGGGCAAGATCAAGAAGACCGAGAAGGTGCTTGGGGTGCTGCTCATCGAGCAGGCCGGAAGCCGCAAGGGCGGGCACAGGCTCACCCCTGGCGGGCGGCTCCTCATGGAGAAGTTCCGGGTGTGGTTCGACGCGGTGGAGGCGTCGGCCGTGGAGAAGGCCCGCGAGCTTTTCCCCTGGCCCTGCCTGAGCTTCACGGAATCCAGCAGGCGCGAGCGCGGACGCCCTGGAGCCAGCGGCCGCGCAGATGAATCCGACGAAAGCTGAGCGCCCCCCCCAAACGTACCGCCCACGACGCGACGCTCTAGGGATTCAAAAGGGACTGGGCCCTTTGGCCGCCGGAGGCTTCCCCCGCCTGTCCCCTCGGGCCTCAAGGCAAGATGAGCCGCGACCGTCTCCGCGCGTCGCGGCAGTTCCTGCCTCAGTCTCGCCAGTTCGCCATAGCCTCAGCGCAGCGTAAGCCTGAACCGCTTCACCGCTTCGCCGCAGACTTCCACCACCGGGTCGTAGCGATACTTCCGCACCAGTTCGTATCCCAACATGGCGAAGAGCTGTTCGGCGCGCGTGTTGCCGGTGTCGCAGTAGAGCTCAAGCGTTGCGCCCCCCGCCTTGCGCCCGTCGTCCGCAGCGCGGGCCATGAGCCCCCGGGCCACGCCTGTGGCCTGGTTCTCGCGGCGCACGCCCAGGTATTCCACCAGCCAGGCGCCCGGCTGGGTCGGTTCGTCGAACACCGAAAGGGAATCCACGTAGGCCTCCTGCCGGCCCAGGATGTCCCGTACCTGCGCGCCGGCGAGGCCCATGCGCGCGGCTGCGTCCCGGAGCGCCGGGGGGGCGAAGGGATAGTCGCGCGTAGCCAGTTCCGGGCGCACCGTGACCGTGCCCGAGCACACGCCGTCCACCAGGGCCACATAGGTGTTGTCGATGCGGCCCCAGGGTTGATCCGGGTGCATGGCCAGAATGGAGAGGAGCCGGATGATCTCCGGTTCGGGCAGGCCGGTGATGTGGTCCAGGAAGCCTCGCTTGCGGTGGGCGCGCGAGGCCAAGAGGATCATGTCCGCCAGGCATTTGGCGTAGCCGGGTCCTGCGCGGTAGACGGAAAGGGGCTCGGTGTTGTTGACGGGCATGGATAAAGCCTACCACGGCGGGAGGTTACGAGGCAATCTCGGCGGGGCCGCCTGTCAGGCGTAGGTTCCCGACAGACGGCGCCCAGGGCGTCTAACGGTTCTTGCACTGGTTGAGCGCGTTGTTGCAGTTGGCGATGCACGCCGCGCGCTGGTGGGGTTCCGCGATGGTGTTGCAGACCCCGGCGCAGTTCTGCCAGTTCATGTTGCAGTTGGCCTCGATACGCCTGCGTTGCTGCTCGTATTGATCCTGTTGGTTGTAGTATGGCTCGCCGTGACGGCGGTTGTACCCCGGACCGTAGTAGCCTGGTCGGCCGTAGTAGCTGTCGTCGTAGTAGGGGCTTTGTCCGGACTCGACGCATCCGGGCAGTGCGGTGAGAAGCAGCGCAAGCAGCGTGAGTTTCAGCATCGTGCGGTTCATGAAGGGCTCCTTGCCTTGAGGCGATTTCAAACCATCCTTCCCGGGCGGACTGTCACCGCCGGGCAGTCCTAATAGGGCACGTCATAGCAATCGTTGCGCCGGCGGCCGCAATCCATCAGGCAGGCGTCGCGCTGGTACGGATCGTCCAGGGCTCCGCAGCCTCCGGCGCAGTATTCCCATGCAAGGTCGCAATTGGCGCGAACCCGCAGCATGTACTCGTCGTAGCTCTCGTAGGGTCCCCATTCCAGGAAGCCCCGCCCGAAGAAGCGCAGTTCGTGTTCGTGGCGTTCATGGCGCCTGAACTCGCGCCGTTCAGAGCCGCGCTGGTCGAATTCACGCCTGCCGGGTTCGTGCTTTCCGGTATCGTCCCTGACCCCGTCGCGCCGTTCAGAGCCGCGCTGGTCGAATTCACGCCTGCCGGGTTCGTGCTTTCCGGTATCGTCCCTGACCCCGTCGTGCCGATCGGAACCGCGCCTGGTGCCCGGCGTTCCCATGAGCCTGAACTCGTCATGCCCATGCCCGCTCAATCCGCCAGGTACGGCCGTTCCCCGCCCGGTGCCTCCGGACGTCGACCCTCCTCCGTGCCCGTCCCGGGCGATCACCTCGCCCTGGGGCGGCGAGGGCGCCGGGCCGGACTGATCCGGGGAGGGGCGGCCTCCCTGGGCCTGAGCCTGGCCATCGGCCATGCAGGCCATGCAGGCCGTCGCCACAAGCGAGAGGATCAGCATTCGCGCGCTACCGCTCATAGGGCCTCCGGAGGCAAGCGGGATACTTCATCTTCCCATCATACCCGCCTCCGGAAGTCAATGCGCCCCATTGACCCTGTACGCCCTGGGCTGTAAGACCAAGGCCCGCAAGCACACATCTCCCAGGAGCCTCCCCATATGGCGCAGTACGAGGCGGTCATCGGCCTTGAGGTCCACGCCCAACTACTCACCAAAAGCAAGATATTCTGTGGCTGTTCCACCGCCTTCGGCGCGGACCCCAACGAGAACGTCTGCCCGGTCTGTTCCGGCATGCCGGGCGTCTTGCCCGTGCTGAACGCCACGGCGGTGGAGTACGCGGCCAAGATGGGCATGGCCGTGGACTGCGCCGTGAACCCCGTTTCGGTGTTCGCGCGCAAGAACTACTTCTATCCCGACCTGCCCAAGGGCTACCAGATATCCCAGTACGAGCTGCCCATCTGCGAGAAGGGCAAGGTGGACATCCTGGTGGACGGCCAGGTCAAAACCATCGGCGTCACGCGCATCCACATGGAAGAGGACGCGGGCAAGAACATCCACTCCGCCACGGACAACGTGAGCTACGTGGACTTGAACCGCGCCTGCGTTCCGCTCATCGAGATCGTGTCCGAGCCGGACATGCGCTCCTCCGAGGAGGCCGTGGCCTACCTGAAGGAGCTGCGCTCCATCCTGGTCTACCTCGGCATCTGCGACGGCAACATGGAGGAGGGTTCCTTCCGCTGCGACGCCAACGTTTCCATCCGCCCCGTGGGGCAGAAGGAATTCGGCACCCGCACCGAGATCAAGAACGTCAACTCCTTCCGCAACGTGCGCCAGGCCATCGAATACGAAATCCAGCGCCAGAAGGACTGCCTGGAGGACGGCGAGGCCATCGTCCAGGAGACCCGGCTCTACAATCCGGAGAAGAACGTCACGGCCTCCATGCGCGGCAAGGAGGAGGCTCACGACTACCGCTACTTCCCCGACCCGGACCTGGTGCCCCTGAAGCTCGACCCGGCGAGGCTCGAAGAATGGCGCGCCTCCCTGCCCGAGCTGCCCCGGGCCAAGCGCGCCCGGTTCATGGCCGATTTCGGTCTCTCCGCCTATGACGCCGACGTGCTTACCGCCGAGCGCGACGTGGCCGAATACCTCGAGGCCGCCGTGGCCACCGGGGCCGACCCCAAGAAGTGCGCCAACTGGATCATGAGCGAGTTCATGCGCGAGCTGGCCGAGGCCAAACTCACCGCCAGGCAGGCCAAGCTCAGGCCCGCCGAGCTGGCCCGGCTTGTGGCCATCATTGATTCCGGGCTCATCTCCGGCAAGATCGGCAAGCAGATCTTCCCCGAGCTGTTCGCGCAGGGCGGCGATCCCGAGGCGCTGGTCAAGACCAAGGGGCTGGTGCAGATTTCCGACACCTCCGCCCTCGACGCGGCCATCGACGCCGTGCTGGCCGCCAACCCGGCCGAGGTGGAGGCCTACAAGGGCGGCAAGACCAAGCTCATGGGCTTTTTCGTGGGCCAGATCATGAAAGCCACCAAGGGCCAGGCCAATCCGGGCCTTCTGAACGAACTTCTGTCCAAAAAACTCAGCTGATCAGGACTTACCATGACCGACCATATCCAGTTCTCTTCCGACAAAAACGCCCTGATCCTCCTGGACCAGCGCATCCTGCCCGGCCGCGAAGAATACTTCGCCTGCACCAACACCGAAACCACCATCTACGCCCTGCAGACCATGGTGGTGCGCGGCGCGCCGGCCATCGGCGTCACCGCCGCCTACGGCTGCTACCTGGCCGCCTGCGAGGTGGACCCGGCCGACGTGCAGTGGAAGGCCCGGCTCGAAAAGCTCCTGAAGGACCTTGAGGATGCCCGTCCCACCGCCGTCAACCTGCGCTGGGCCGTTGACCTCATGCGCCGCGCCTGGCAGGCCGAGCCCGGCCTGACCCTGACCGGGCTCCGCGAGAAGTGGCTGGACATGGCCAAGGACATCCACGCCCAGGACATCGAGATCAACAAGGCCATGGGCCGTTACGGCGCCGACCTCATCGACGACGGCGACACCGTCATGACCCATTGCAACGCCGGAGCCCTGGCCACAGCCGGGCACGGCACCGCCCTGGGCGTGATCCGCGGCGCCTGGGAGCAGGGCAAGAAGATCCAGGTGATCGCCAACGAGACCCGCCCCTTCCTGCAGGGCGCGCGCCTCACCGCCTACGAGCTGCACAAGGACGGCATCCCCGTGAAGGTCGCCTGCGACAACGCCTGCGCCCTGCTCATGCAGCGCGGCATGGTGCAGAAGGTCGTAGTCGGCGCTGACCGCATCGCCGCCAACGGCGACGCCGCCAACAAGATCGGCACCTTCGGCGTGGCGATTCTCGCCAAGCACTTCGGCATCCCCTTCTACGTGGCCGCTCCGGCCAGCACTTTCGATCTTTCCTGCCCCACGGGCGCGGACATCCCCATCGAGGACCGCACCCCCCGCGAGGTCACCCACGTGGGCGACCACCAGATCACCCCCCAGGGTGTCGGCGTGTTCAACTACGCCTTCGACGCCACCCCCTCGGAGCTGATCGCCGGAATCGTCACCGAGAAGGGCGTCATCCGCGCCCCTTACGTGGAGAACATCGCCAAGATCATCGGCGGGAAGTAAGTTGTTCGACGGGCGCGGGGAGCCTGGCTCCCCGCGCCTTCCTTCACGCTCCTCTTTCCGGTCTTTACGCCGCCGCCAGCGGTGCTACACTCTTCCCAACCGGGAGAATCCAAAACATGAACGTGGTCATTAACGGCAAGGACGCGACCATCCCGGACGGCCAGACCGCCCTGGAATACCTCGCATCCCGTGGGCTCGACCCCCAGGCCGTCATCATAGAACTGAACGAAACCATCGTCCCCCGAGACCAGTGGTCCGGCCTCGCCCTCAAGCAGGGCGACCGCCTGGAGATAGTGTCCTTCGTGGGGGGAGGCTGAAAGCCATGTCCGACCAGCTGGTCATCGGCGGCAAAGCCCTTCAAAGCCGCCTGTTTTTGGGCTCGGGAAAATACTCCACCAACGCGCTCATCCCCGCCATCGTCGAGGCCAGCGGCGCGCAGGTGATCACCGTGGCCGTGCGCCGCGTGGACCCCGAGGCCGGGCGGGAGAATATCCTGACCCACATCCCCAAATCCTGCGTCCTCATGCCCAACACCTCGGGCGCGCGCAATGCCGGCGAGGCCGTGCGCATCGCGAGGCTTGCCCGCGCCGCCGGTTGCGGCGACTGGATCAAGATCGAGGTCATAAGCGACAACCGCTACCTCCTGCCCGACAACCAGGAGACCATCGAGGCCACGCGCATCCTGGCCGCCGAGGGCTTCACCGTGCTGCCCTACATGAGCCCGGACCTCATGGCCGCCAAGCGTTTGTACGAGGCCGGAGCCGCCGCCATAATGCCGCTGGGCGCGCCCATCGGCACCAATAGGGGCTTCAGGACCAAGGAGCTGGTGCGCATCATGATCGAGGAGATCCCCCTGCCCATCATCGTGGATGCGGGCATCGGGCGCCCCTCCGAGGCCTGCGAGTGCATGGAGATCGGCGCGGCCGCGGTGCTTGCCAACACCGCCATCGCCTCGGCCAGCGACCCCGTGGCCATGGCCCGGGCCTTCGGGCAGGCCGTGGCCGCCGGGCGCGCCGCGTATCTTGCCGGGCCGGGAGCGGTGCACGAAACCGCTCGGGCCTCGTCGCCGCTGACGGGATTTTTGCACGAATAGAGACATACCATGACGTTTTTCGACGAACTGCGCCGCTTCGACGGCTTCGACTTCCAGGGATTCTTCGCGTCAGTCACCGACGCCGACGTCTCCCGCATCATCGCAAAAGAGCGCCTGAGCGGCATGGACTACCTGGCGCTCCTGTCGCCGCGCGCCGCGTCGCACCTGGAACCCATGGCCCGCCGCGCCCAGGAACTCACCATCCGCCACTTCGGGCGCGCGGTGCAGCTGTTCACGCCGCTCTATCTGGCCAATTACTGCACCAACCAGTGCGTCTACTGCGGCTTCAACACGAAAAATCCCCTGGAGCGCCGCAAGCTCTCCCTGGATGAAGTCGAGGCCGAGGCCCGGGCCATTGCCGAAAGCGGCCTCAAGCACATCCTCATCCTCACCGGCGAGGACCACAAGAAAAGCTCCGTGTCCTACATCGCGGACTGCGTGCAGGTGCTCAAGCGGCACTTCACCAGCATCTCTCTCGAGGTCTACCCCCTCACGCGCGAGGAATACGCCCAGCTCGTGGCCGCCGGTGTGGACGGCATGACCATGTTCCAGGAGGTCTACGACGAGCCGGTCTACCTGGAGCTGCACCCGAAAGGCCCCAAACGCGACTATCGTTTCCGCCTGGAGGCCCCGGACCGGGCCGCCCAGGCGGGTATGCGCCTGGTGAACATCGGGGCGCTTCTAGGACTCCACGACTGGCGGCAGGAGGCCTTTTTTACCGGCGTGCACACGGATTACCTGCAGCGCGCCTACCCGGACATCGAGGTGGCCATCTCCACGCCGCGCATGCGCCCGCACCTGGGGGGATTCCCGCCCAAGGTCATCGTCTCGGACGCGGACCTAGTGCAGTATATTTTGGCCTTCCGGCTGTTCATGCCGCGCGGCGGGGTGACGCTCTCCACCCGCGAGAACGCGAAGCTTCGCGACAACCTGTTGCCGCTCGGCATCACCAAGATGAGCGCGGGTGTGTGTACCCAGGTGGGCGGGCGCGCCACCGGCCAGGAAGACACGGGCCAGTTCGAGATTTCGGATGAGCGAAGCGTGGCCGAAATGGCCGAGATGCTCTATTCTCGGGGCTACCAGCCGGTGTACAAGGATTGGCAGTATTTGTAGAATCCGTCCCACACCCACCAGAATCCTGCACACTTAGCTTAATCAACTCCTTAAAATAGCAGCTCAATTAGCCAATACACAGGCTAGCTGGGCTGCTTTTGTTTTTTCATACTACCCCTCACATTACACATGGCTATGTGTAATCAGTAGTTAACTACTCTGAATGTAGGACAAAATTATTTATGAATTTTGAGCAATAATTTAGAGCTATTAACTACTTGAGAGAAGGTGAGCCAACTGGGAAGCGATGTCACCAACCAGGAGGAGCTCCAGTTGAGACTGGGATACTTCAGCTAACCGAGAAGGTTGCCAGTGGAGATCAGGATAATGAGCAAATGAGTTGACTCATTGGCCGTGGAGATGCGGGTGGGTGTTGGAATCGAGGTAGCGAGGTTATTTGCTGGACCGTGAGAGGTTTGGGAAAGATCTGGCTGGAGGTGTTGCAAGCCTGGCTGTTCAAATCGACCAGGATGCGTTCGGACGGGTTCAGATAAGGAAGGCTACGAAGAGGGGAGGGTAGGGGAGAGAGACGACATTTGGGATACTCTGAGGCAAATTACACATGACATTCTGGAAAACAGTCTAACATTCTAGAATTATTGATGTGACAAGGGATTGATAGTCCTTAGCCGTGTGTAATGCTGAAATAAAGAATGTGATTCTAGAGACTTGAGCTGATTTGAAGGAGTTGCTTGGTCATACTCCGCTAGATGCCATGATCCGTGAAAATTTTGCCACGGCTCACCGGTTTCAACGAGTGTCGAGCTGTCGTTGATTCTGGCAACACGCGCCAATCGCTTCCCGAGTCACTAAGCCGGTCACTAATCTAAAAAAACTTCCGGAAGGGCCACCAAGCCGACTGAAGGGTGCAATAGCTGTGGGCCGAGCGCCGGGTCAGTTTGCATTAGGTCGGTCTGACCGTGGGTAACCCATCACTCCAGTCCCAGAACATCTCAGCAATTTGCGGCATTGCTGGCAGAATGGCTTCTGACAGAAGTAAACATTCATCGGCCATACAGAGATAATGTCTGTGTGAGCTTTGAAAACAAGGCATATGGCAAGTTCAAATGGAGCAGAAAGAACCGAAAACATTCATGTCAGTATTTTTTCTTTTCCCAAGGCAATAAAGAAATAAAACAGGTAGAAGGCGAAGTTTATGTTTCTTCAAAATATCAAAAGGAGTCAGAAATGACAAAGAAAATCAAAAAAACATGTCACTATCACAATGAACACACATTTTACGTGGAGCCAGGCGAAGAATGGAAGGCGCTTTGTCCATCGTGCTACAAGCACTATTATTTGCCAATGAAACATAAGTATTCTTATTCTGACATGAAGAAGTTTAGAGAGCAGATAATCTCAGAGGTGGACGGACACCTTGATTAACAATCTCAAAGTACACGAGTTAGGAGAAATATATTATGAATATGTTGCAAAACTTACTAAAAAACTCAAAAAAGAATCAATTACGGGAGAAATAAAATGAGTTACTGTCAACTTGCAAAAGAAATGAAAAATGAATATGGGTTTATTGTGTGGGCTCTATGCGACGGAAAGCCAATGGCTGTCGAGCCGCGCACTCGATGTGTATATGAATATTTCCAATATGCAGAATTGATGACGTACAACAAAGCCGTGTGGCACCTGGAAAGACTCAGAGATGATGGGTGTTATGATGTCTACCTAGGTTTCGTCGATGAGGAGGTCAATTTGAAGTTGTTCGATTTGTAGAAATATTGAAAATGCACACAAAACGAGGATGGTTGTTGTTGGCTTTAGGGAGATTGAGCGAACCTAGCCTCAACAAACAGATTTTAGAGGGCCGGGAAACCGGCCCTTTGTATTTTACTAAAAGCATTTGAGAAATACGAACACAATGCAATTCAAATATAAACTAAGAAAGGATAATGTTAATGCTAGAATATCAAGAGCTAATGGGCAATGTTATTAAAGGTCAAAATTCAGATTTGTATCACGCAAGAAAGCTTGATTTGTATGAAAAGCTTTCCGAAAATTTTAGCATGATTCCACTGTGGGGCAACACAAAGAAGGCAATCGACAAGGGGTGGTCCAGGTATTGTCATGAAAAAAACGTATTCGACAAAAACAGGTACAAGTTCAACAATGCGGGAATATGTTGTGGTCCTGCTTCAAAATTGCTCGTGTTGGATGTGGATAATCCCCGGCTTTTTGAAAAAATGCTACGGGATAGCGGGGTGGAGAACATTCCGAAAACATTCACTGTGAAAACAGGAATGAAAGGATATCAGTGCTACTATCTTCTGCCTAACGACGGGAAACAGTACGGAGTAACCGTAATAAAACATGACGGTGAAAAAGTAGGGGAACTGAGAGGTGTCAGAGGTTATGTCGTGGCTCCTGGCTCAAGACATCCTGACACTGGGAATATATACGAGATTGTCTGTTTTGATCAGGTAAACAAAGCCTCTGAATTTATACTTGGCTTGAATAAGGAGGAAGTCAAAGCCAGCAACGAGAAACGTGAAACTAAATACATTGAAAGCGTGTACGGAGAAATTGATTTGTATGAAATGGGTATCCCAGAAGACACAATTAGGCAAATTCAATATCCATGGCCTGTAGGCGAGCGCTCTGAGAAAGAGATGTCCGTCATATTCAAGCTCCTGCTGGCTGGTGTGTCAGAAGAAAATATCCATTCCGTATTTGAGTATTGCCAGATTGGTGAGAAGCATCATGAGCGTGGAACTACACGTCACAATATATTGCAATATGAAATTGAGAAGGCAAAAGTTGAGATAGAAAAATCAAAAGGGAAATGCGCGATGAATGTCTTAGAATGTAAAGCAACAAAAAAATACAGAACTTCCTTGAAGGAGATTCTCGTACGGGACAAAAGGCTAGAATATCTTATCGAAGGGTTTTGGCCAAAAAATGAAACGATGGTGATTTTCGGCGCTGGCGGTACGGGGAAGTCTTTGTTGACAACTTTGATTGCAGCAGAAATTGTCACGCCAACAGAAAATGGTTTATTCGGTATGTTTAAGGTTGGCGAGCCAGGCCGAGTATTGATCTTTCAGTCTGAGAATGGCGAGGAAGCAATAAACGAGAGAAATCATGTGTCAGCCAGACTGCTTGAAGTTGCTCAGAACAATGGAGAAAACATTGAATTTGTTTCATTGGGAGGCGGCGAGGATATAACAATATCTGGCGACATTGAAAATGAAGATTTCTTCAAATTTATTTGCGAACAAATTGAAGAATTCAAACCAACTGCTGTCATTTTTGACCCGCTGTCATGTTTTCATTGCAAAGATGAAAACGACAATAGCGGGATGCACAGGGCACTAAACAGATTGAATATTATTCAGCAAAAGTATAAAATTAATATTTTGATTGTACACCACAGTGGTAAGCAAGACAGCGCAAATGGAAGGTCAGCCGGTAGAGGTGCAAGCTCAATCCATGGGTGGTGCAGAAATGCAATTGAATTGAAATGTACAGATGAACTTGGTGGGAAGTTCAAGCTTGTACATCAAAAGGCTAATAATTTTAAAAAATTTGGAGAGATTGAACTCGTCAGAGATGAAAAATTGAACTTTGTGGCTACAAGTTGTGGTGTTAAATCAAAAAATGTTGACAGCAAAACTGCAACACCAAAGAAAGCAACGCCAGAATTTGTCTTGGCTGTTTTGAAAAAACTTGGAGGTAAAGTTGACAAGCAACAAGAGCTTATTGACAAAATGATTGGGTTTGCGCCGACTGAAGGGATAAGCATGTCTATTGGAAAAGCACAGCCTTTAATTCAAGAAGCAATTGAATCAGGCTCAATAATTGAGTTTAAAGGTCCACGGAACTCTAAAGGTCTCAGAGTCAACGACGGTTCTGACATTCAGTTCTGAAATGCTTTCAGCTTTCAAGTTTCACGTTTTCAGATTCTGAGTCTGGACCAAGGTGAAACCTGAAAACCTAGGCGTAGCAACGACTTTCACATTTCAAGTCTGATTTTCAGTCTGAAACCTGAAAACCATTGATATCACTGAGTTTTCAGTTTTCAAATCGTCCTATATATGGTGAGACTGGGGGAATGTTGAAATACATTCCCCCATCCAGACTCTTTCACAAAATTAGAGAGGAAGAAAAATGCCTTCCTTCTCCCACCTTGTGACAAAGAAAAGCATGCTACTTGTATTCCGAGATTTTCGTATTACACTGCCACTGGCGGGAAATATATTCAATCTCAACAAACCTCCTCCCAATTTGTGACAAACAAGAAATTCAAATTCCGTACTATACAAAACATATATTTAAACATTCTCTAATGAAAATGGGATTTTAAAATCATGGCATGGTTATGTATGATAAAACCCTACGCATTAACTCGTCCATTCCGGAATTTGCTGGTCATGTCGAAGTCTAATCCTCTGAACATTTACCGCATCGAACAAGTTTGAAATGTCTAGTCTATCTCTAGATAGGTCTACTCCAGGCAAAGTGGATTTCGCTTCGAGTTCAAATCTTGAAAGCAGGCTGGTATTGTTTGATTCCAAATACGCATTGTTCCACCATTTCTGAATCAAATCACCCGCACGCGCCAAGGCAATTTCGCTGGGAAGCCTGTCACGCTTCTTGTGCTGGTTAATCGACCTGTGGGACGGAAGAAGGTTCCATAGGTCATCACACGGCCACGCAGACCATGGGAAGCAGTGGTCAATGTCAATATTGTCTGAGTCCAGTTTCTTTTCGCTCCAGACACAGTACAACTTCACACCTTGAGACATGAGTCTGAGTGCTCTGTCTTTGGCTACTCGAACATCTCTCGTAGGATCAGACCAAAACATAGCTTGTGATATCTGAACATCATCCAGCAACCGCCCTTGACTGGCGGCATACGACTTCATGAGCCTTACCCACTCGGCAATGAGCGAAGGCTCTATCCAAACATCAAACCTTTGGAGCGTGCGCCAAATATTTCTGGGTATATACATCTCACCAAAGTTCAGAAGAAACGTCTCATCAATGGTGAGTTTGTTTGAAGCACGGATTCCTGTTTCGCGAATTACCTTCAAGATTTTATTGCCGTCAGGAAATGTCAGGTACGTTGCAGGCATTGTGTCGATGATCTTGCATGACTCCCGTATGGCTTGGAAAAGTGCTTGAGCGATTTCACCGGAAAACGACATGCCAATTCTGAGGTCAAGATGGGATATGCTTGAAAGTTTGCGAAATCCCTCGTTTACGAAACCAAGACCGTTGCCCAACCTGTTCGCTGAAGTTTGCGGCAAGTCGGCTGCCAACAGCGGCTTGAACATTCTGATCCAGTTGAGAGCGACAAGACCAAGTGGCAATGACACGAAGTCATCTCCAGCGTCCCTAGCCATCCCAGCTGCTCCATCAGCTATCCGGCAAAGGACGCGAAGAAGAGCCAGCTTGTAGGTGGAGCTCTTCTTGTCGTTGAGGATGACATGGCGCAGGAGAGGAAGCGCTCCAGTGCCATCGTCAGGCAGTCTGATCGCTACCTGGGTCCATGAGATCTCTTTCCTGCCCAAAGAGTCCTCAGAGGTTTCTGTGTGAGCTACGTAGGCACCATGTTCACGCGCGAGTTTCTCGACCTCTTCGAGTGACACCTCGTGAATGAATCTTTCAGGCTCAGCTGGCCCATGCCGAAGGGACATTGCCAGCACGCCACCTGGTTTGAGCAACGTGAGAAGTTTTCTGAACGCCCGTGGACGATCCGCGCTTGGCAAATGCATCCAGACGGCGCTGAGCAGGATACTGTCAAAGGAGATACCGAGACGGAGCGTTTGATCCAATCCTGGAAGTTTGTCGACCAGCCAGTTTATTCGAGCATCAGGATGAAGTTTCTGACCTTCCGCTCGCATGGCCGCTGAAGGCTCTACGGCGAAGACCTCATACCCTTTGGAGGAAAGCCAGGCCGCATCTCTGCCAGTTCCCGCGCCTACATCCAGAACCACGCTTGGAGCTTTCGGCAACATGGGAATCAGCCAACCGTGGACATCCTCGAAGGATAGTCCCTCATAGCTGGTTGAAAGCTCAGAAGCTTTGGTCTGATACCATCCAACGGTGTCCATCAAATGCTCCCACAAACGGTCATGTCCTAATACCTAGCGTCATACCGCGTAGAATGCTTGAAATGCGTTTCCCAATTGGAAGCGTAAATCCTGGCTAGCTCGGATGAGCGGACAATGAGAAGGTTCTCAGCGTTCTTCTCCTCTGCCGCTTTGGTGAAATTGTAGCTACCCGTGATCACCGTCTTGCCGTCCAAGACCATGACCTTGTTGTGGGCAATGGCATGGGCTGCATCGATGAAGGTGGGAATGCCCGAGTTGGCCAGGAAGGTTGCGCTGGTATACCGCTCGCTCTTCTGGCTCTTGTCGAGAATGACCCGGACCTTGACGCCACGCTTGTGAGCTTCGACCAGTGCCTTGGCGATTGGCTCTGCCGTGAATGAATAGGCTTGAACTAGGATGCTCTGCTGAGCTTTGTTTATCTCAGCGACGATTGCCGCTTGACCGCCTCCATCTGGGCTGAAATAGACGGAAACATGTGTGTCTTTGAGGACCAGGGATTCAGCCAAGAGAGGTCTTGTTGAGGCAACTGCCAGAATGAGTATGAGAAGGAAACTTGTAGCTATTTTCATTTGTTTAATTCCTGAAGGAGCGATTGACCATGGAAAATAAGGACAAACTTCGCCAAGATTTGTTAAGCAATTTTTCAAAACTCGAAATGCACGACATGTCTCTTCAAACAAATGCCATCAACCGCGCTACATATGAATTATTGAGCTGCAAGCTGTTTATATGTATGAAGACGGTTGTCGACTTAGCCAATAAATATTATACGGGCACTCGCGCCAGCCAGGGGAAGATTATTCCGTTAAGAGTTAAAAAACATTTTGGTGGCGACAGCAAAACCGCCGGGGTAAATGAAATAAACAATCGACTCTCTTCCTCTGGGTGGAAATTATTGCTTAACAATTCTACGTGCAAGGCTAGAAATTTTAAAATTTCGAACGGTATTGAGTTCGATTTGAATGAGTAATTACTTGTCAGTCAAGACCTGCCGGTGTGTAAATGACCGCTCGTCCCCATTGACCCATGAGCAAGATCGCTGACTACCTGAAATCCGAAAAGCCTTGGGCAATCCTGGGTATTTCTCGGAGGCATTACGAGACATCAAAACCTTGGAAGCATTCTGGCATGTCCAGAGAGAAGTTTGAAGAAAGCATTCGGTTGATCCCAAACGATCTGATTCAAGAGATGAAACTCCATGCGGCAGCTGACTTTTTGACTGAGAAATTGGTTGAGTCACTAGAGTAATCACTACCTCTGCATCGCCTTCGTAGCCTTGCCCACATCAAACCTCTCCGGGTCAAACTTCTTGGCCCAAGCTTTGTAGTCTGCGTGGCTCTCATGCTTTGGATCGGAAATAGCTTCCAGGAAGTCATCGTATCCGTATATTCCGCCAACATCTTCAGGCGGACATGCGCGTTCACCGGCAATGCACTGAGGATATTTGACTTCTTTTTCGCGCGGGAAAATATCCTCGACAACAACTTTGTGCTGCCAGTCATCTCCAAAGTCATATGTGAACAGAAAACTTTCTCTGGCAGCAGTCACAACTTCACAAAGTTTGAACTTCTTGAATTCGTAAATACCTTCTGCAAAGTGGTCCTGTTCAGTCGCGCCATATTTGCGGCCATCTATGTTAAACTCACTCAAGTGAGTATTCTTCCAGCCAATGGCTCGCTGGATGAGTAGATTCATTCGGTAAAGACTGATGTCTCCCGGAACCTGAATCCTGCGCCAGATCAGAGGCGTTATCCCCAGCAGCTGCACGTGTAGCTGATAGATCATGGGTGTCTTTATGCGCGAATGGCCACTAGCAGTTAACGTAAAGAATAGGTGACTGCGAGTTTTTACTAATGTGTTGCACACTTTTCCCCAGGAGATGGGAGTATTCTCCTGTGTTATCATGTTCGCCTACGAATTCTTTTCTGTTCAATGCGGATACATCTGTTCCGAATTGATCGGCCGTGGCTTTTTTCCATTTGCTAACTATAAAAACTGCTCGAATCAGTCCGTTGGCAACTGCGAGAACCCTGCTAGCATTGCCAGCCCGTCCGGTGTTAACTTTCCAGCATGTTCTTGTCGCATTATATATTTCTTCATCTGTCATGGTTCTCTTCCAGTTGCGATTTATCTTAATAAGCATGGCAGGAAAATTGATTTCTGCTTTTTCGGCTCTGTACTCAGCGACCAATGAGTCTAATGACATTATGCCAAACTTTGCAGAATCATGGCCTGACTGCATGTTTGTCAACGTGCCATCGTATAACGTCCCTACCGTGTCGATCAAGGCGGACTCAATCATGATCGCATCGTCATCACTCAGCCCATGGCGAACAATATAAATAAGAGGCTTCTTTTCCTGTGATAGGATACTCCTGATCTTTTCGAGTTTGGAACTATCAAGTTCTGGGCAGTCGGCGGCAGTGTAAAAGTGAGATAGAACTCTTGATCCTCTTCCTTTGCCTATATAAAAAGGAATTCGTTTGTCAGGGCACACCATCATATACACATAGGCTCCGACTTTTTCGGCAACCGACACGTCCATTACGATACTCTCGCAGAATGCTTTCATCGAATTATTCTCGTCAGCCATCTTGACTCCAATTGTCTACATTGTTGTCCACGTAGAGCCTGATTTCAGCGCTATCAGGGCGTAATCCCGAGCAGCTGCACGTGCGTTGCTGGTAGATTATGTCGCTCCCGTCTTTTTGATCCTAGGAAGCCCTTCTGAGGCATCCTGCTGTCATTTCAAACACCATGTCAGCTCGGCATGGCGTACCGCCTCCTGACGGTCGCGTTTACCCACAACATGGGTGTGTCTCCGGGATCATGTGCCCCGTCAAGACCTGATCGAAAGCCGCCACGGCTCCCATAGAAATCTAATCGCTTCATAACCTCGGAGCTCCTGGGCACCTGATATCACGAGCTCAGCTTCCTCTCCTGTCTCCTGGCGCACCAGGAAATCCTTTGCTGAATGCTCGCACACACTGGTTATTGTTTTGAGCGGGCAATCATTGCTTTGAAGAGTTTTAACATTCAGGCGCGATATATAGAAATTGTATTGTAACTACATATATGGAGGTTTTCAGCATGCTACAGGAATACTTGAAGGCAGGTTTCCCGGCATTGCTTCTGCTCACAACTGAGCCAGCAAGAGCCGAAAAGATCATCCCATTTGACGGTCATTGGCGATTCTTCGCCTGGGATTGTCAGCGCGGTATACGACTCGCTGGTAGCTCAAAAATCCTGGAGGAAGTACGCGATCCAGTTGAAGCCATTAATTGGCTCAAAGGAAGTCAGGATACTGTCCTGCTCGCTCACAACCTACACCTGTTTACGGATAGTGTTGAAGTTATTCAAGGAATCCAGAATGGCGCAGAGACTTGGAAATCCCGTGGTAACTGCCTCATCGCTGTTGCTCCGCAAATCCAAATGCGCCCAGAACTCAAATCGATATTCACTGTTCTTGACCTGCCACTTCCTGATACTGAAGACCTCTATGCACTCCAACAAGAACTCGGCAACCCACTGAATGTCAGACCGAACCGCAAAGCTGCTCGGCTGGCTCGTGGACTCACTGAATACGAAGCCGAATGTGCAAACGCACTTTCGCTCGTCAAACGTGGCTACTTCTCCTCTCGTGTCATCTCACAACTGAAAGCTCAACTCATCAGAAAGTCAGGTCTTCTCGAAGTCTGGGAACCTGAGCATTTGTCGAATGTTGGAGGCTTGAGTCAACTCAAAGCCTACATCAAGTCCCGTGCGAAGGCGTTTACGCCTGGCTGTGAACATCTCCCCAGGCCGAAAGGCCTATTACTGGTCGGGATACCCGGCACAGGCAAAAGCCTCTCATGCAAAGCCGCCGCGTCAATACTCGGCTGGCCATTGATCCGATTAGACATCGGAGCCTTGAAAGGCTCCCTTGTCGGAGAATCTGAAAAGAAGATTCGTCAAGCTACTCAAATCATATCGTCATTTGGCGAATGCGTTGTCTGGCTTGATGAACTTGAAAAAGCACTTTCTGGTGTCAAAAGCTCTGGAGAAACTGACGCTGGAACAACTTCCGGCATGTTTAGCCACCTATTAACGTGGTTGGCTGAGAACAAATCTCCGGTGCTGGTCATGGCCACGGCCAATGACATCACCAAGCTCCCGCCTGAGACAATCAGAGCTGGAAGATTCGACGCAATCTTCATGGTTGATCTGCCATCTCAACGAGAACGGCGAGACATCCTGAAGATCATGAACGCTCGATACGGTACGAAAGTACCTCTCGAATACGCTGCCAACCTTAACGGTTATTCAGGTGCTGAGATTGAGCAGATTTGTCGTGAATCCATGTTTACAGACTTGGAGACGGCATTTCACTCAGTGATCCCCCTGTCACGCACAATGCGAGAGGAAATTGAAAGCCTCCGCAATTGGGCAAGAACTCGCGCCCGCCCCGCAAATACCCCTGATGATGAGCCTGAAGAGACTCGGAAGATACGAACTGGTCCATCTACAACTCCAACGGTACAGTAGCCGGAGGTGACATGTCTCATGTTAGTAAAATCGAGATAGAAATAAACGATTTGGCAAGCCTGAAAATGGCTTGCCAAAGACTTGGTCTCGAATTTCGAGAGGGTCAAAGAACTTACGTTTGGTATGGACGTCTCGTGAAACCAGAATCTACACCTTTACCTGAAGGCATTACCGAGAAAGACCTCGGAAAATGCCATCACGCGATTCACATCCCAAACGCATCCTATGAGATCGGCGTGATCCAGCAAGGAATGAAATACTTGCTGCTCGCCGACTACTGGGACTCGCGCTTGAAGAACGCAATTGGCGAAAACGGCGGAAAGCTCAAGCAAGCTTACGCGGTCGAAAAGACGATCCTCGAAGCACGACGCAAAAACTATCGCGTCGTAGAGCAAACCATTGCAAGTGGCATTCGCTTGGTTCTCTCTGCCTAATAGCCGCTCTCTCTAGCTGTCTTACACCATTCAATTTTGGCGCGCGGCCAAACAAACAATCAACTATGCATTGCATATGTTGGAATAGAGGTGCTTTGCCTATGACAAAACAGATCATTGTCGACATCGACGACACTGGCGAAGTCCGCATCGAAACAACAGGTTTCACTGGTCCAGTATGTCTTGAAGAATCTCAATTCATCAAAGACCTACTTGGTCACGAAACATCCCGGTGCCTTACGCCAATGTTTTACCAACAAGGTAACGTCGTAAAGAAGCAACACATTAACCTCTGTGGCTAGATTCCAAAGGAGACGTGACAGCATGAGCAACGACATCTTCAAGAAGGCGTGTCTTGTACAATTAGCGACAAGCTGCTGGACCGGTGCCAAAGACATCAAACAAAGCCTCATGGGCAATCTCGGGAATACCGAGTGGCTCAAGGGTAAGAAACTTTTGGTGAACCCGGAAGTTCTATCCCCATTGAAAGCCACGATACAGATGGCGAGAAAATTGTTGCAACGATATGCGTTGCCGTTTCCCATCTCTGGGCTTCACCTAGTGCCCAAAGAATCGATCGATGAGATCGATAATCGCCTGGAAATGTTCCAGTCCGATTTCATGAACAAGGTGAGCTCATTCGCGGAGTTCTACGCGGAAGCTCGTGAAGAAGCCAAGACAGCTCTTGGCGAACTCTTCAACGACACCGATTATCCCCAGGATATTCGGACCAAGTTCAAGTTCGAATGGCGCTTCCTTCTACTGGATGTGCCCACGAAGGCGACGTTTCTCTCGCCGGAAACTTACCAGCGTGAGAAAGAGAAATTTCAAGACCTTATGGCTGAAACTCGTGAGCTGGCTATTGCCGCGCTTCGCGAGGAGTTCAGCGAGGTCATTACCCATCTCTCTGACAAGGTCACCGGCGGCGACAAACCGAAGATTCTCAGGTCGAACATGACCAATCGCGTGAATGAGTTTTTGGACGGCTTCTCAGACCGAAACTTGTTCGACGACGAAAAGCTCTCCGCACTGGTCAACGAGGCCAAAACGCTGGTCAAGACCATCAACGGGAACCCATATGCCGTGCAGTACAACGACGTGCTCAGGCAAAAGGTCACCCAGGATTTCAGCAACCTCAAAACAGCCATCGACGCTGCCATCGAAGAGATGCCCCGACGCAGAATCCATTTGGATGCTGCTGCTGACCGGGGGAATCTTCAAGAAGCAGCCTAGTCACTGAACAAACGAGCGAACACGATTGCAAACTCTCATGGTGGGGAGGTGGCTTGAAAGATAGCTGCCTCCCTATTCCAATTTCTGGAACGTCAAAAACATAGGAGCTATCCATGCTCACCCTCTCGAAATCGAGGATCAATACCTACCTCGGATGCTCGGAGAAATACCGACTCCATTATGAACTGGGTTTGCGTCCTCTCAGGCGAGCAAAGAGCCTGGTTGAAGGATCAGCCATCCATCACCTGGTTCAATGCGGTCTACTCTACCGGGACAATCCGGTCGATTTGCTCGAACAAGCATCGACGTGTTTCTGGTCAGAGAATCCTATTGAGCTTTGCAATTACGAAAAAGAAAGTGATTACGAACTAGCTCAAAACAAGTGTCTCTCTGACTCGATGCACTTTCTCGATCAACTCGGACCATTGCCGGTCTCGCAAGTTGAACTCAAGCTCGAATCGCCATTGGTTCATCCAATCACACTGGCTGAGCATCCTGAGATCAATCTGCTCGGATACATCGATTTACTACTACAAAATGACAAGGGGTCTTTTTGTATCGCAGATTTAAAGACTGCGGCGAAAACACCCCGAGACGGCCTTGGCAGGTTGGTAATGGAACTGACGTTTTATGCCTACCTGCACTCCACGCCATTCTCACGGGAAACTACTCCAATTGTCCCCGTGGCACTGATCCACCTGGTCAGAACTAAAGAGCCGAAAACCATCTGGGATGAAGGTCGACGTAGTCTTCCTGATTTCCTCAATCTCTACCGACTTTGCCGAAAAGTTGCGGCTGACATCAAGGCTGGTCATTTCTGGCCATGCCCAGGTGTCGCATGCACATGGTGCGAATACGAATCTCTGTGCTTCATGCACGATGAGAAAGCTGTTCAAACCTTCGGCGAACGACACTGGTTCCTGTATCATCAGGACCTCAAGGAACGTCGAGAGATCAAGATACCTCTCCAACCCGTTGTTGGTTTCTGAGGTAGCAAGATGATCTGCTGGTTATGCCAGGAAATCATTGAGTCACCTGACGAGATGGTCAAGGCTCTCATGGGTATCAATACCTACAGCGAGGAACGCATCTTCCACAAGAAATGCTTCAACAAGAATCGTGGGCAATGCCTGCGACCAGATCACGGAGGAAAACGCCATGTTTCAGAAAGCTACACGTAAATCCTCAAAGCTTCGATTGGCTCTCACTGGACCAGCTGGAAGTGGCAAAACATTCAGTTCACTTCAGATCGCTAAAGGTCTCGGTGGACGAATCGCTATGATCGACACCGAAAGAGGCTCCGGCGTTCTCTACGCCAACATTTGCGATTACGACGTGCTCCAGCTCGATCCGCCCTTCGAACCCAAGAAGTATATTCAGGGTATCAAGGGGGCTGAAGAAGCCGGGTACAACGTGCTCATCATCGACAGCCTGTCCCATGCGTGGGCTGGCGAAGGAGGCATCCTCACGATTCATGATCGTGCTGCCAAGGCAGTCAGGAACTCATTTGACGCTTGGCGTGAGGTTACTCCCCAGCACAATCAGCTGGTGGACGCCATTCTCGCAAGCACCTGCCATGTCATCGTGAGCATGCGTACCAAGACCGGCTACGAGGTCACTACCGAGAACGGGAAGACCAAAGTCAATAAGGTCGGACTGGCTCCAATCCAGCGTGAAGGTCTGGAATATGAATTCACTGTGGTCATGGACCTCTCAATCGAGGGCCATGTAGCCACCGCGAGCAAAGACAGGACCGGGATTTTCGACGGTACCCGGTTGACGCCGAGCCCCGCCATGGGTGAAGGTCTTCTCAACTGGTTGAATAACTCGGGAATCTCAACCGAAATCAGGAAGATTTCTGAAGTCGATAGCCTCTCAGAGGCCTTCAGCCAGCTAGGCCTCAACGACCTCTGGGATGAATACCAGGGCTACGTGTGCGAGCGATACGGAGTGAATGCCGTGAATGAATTATTGCGCGACCAGGTTGCCGAGCAGATCACCCTGCTCAAGCAATGCCAGGTACGCGAGGAGAAGTTGTCGCAGTTTTCTGAAATCCTTCGGGATAGGAAGCTGGCGGCTTAGTTTACAAATTTAACTGGGTCGAGAAATCGGCCCTTTTTTTTCAATAAAGCCACCCACAACAATGCCAAGCTCGTGACAGTTTATGTATAGGGTCATGCCATTCTTAGTGCGATCAGCGCCGATGCGTTTTTAAACCTAGTTGTCATTGTCTTGGAATTTTCTAGCTGACTATCTATCACCCACATACTGGGAGATTCAAACATGGCTAAGCTGATTAGCGTTGAAAAACTTGCAAGAAAAGTAGATGGGATCCTAGGGTCGAGAATTCCGGTCATACTCTTTATGGGAAAGCGCAGCGGCTATTTAGACAACTCACTCGCAAGTAGACCATGGAGTGGCATTGTGACGTCGCTGCAGAAAGAAAGTCTTTTGTACGATTTTACAATAGAAAACAAAAGACGAGTATATGCAATCGAAGACCAGCACTCAATGGTTGAAAAGGCAGCCCTTAATCAGAGCGAGCTAAATATTATATATGTATATGGAATGCAAGAGTCGGGAGCCCTCTCCACTGCCGACATAAGACGGCGTGACTCTGAAGCCGCTTCGATGCTTAAGTTGCTCCCTGACATGGTTAGGAGTAATTTTGGGTACTTTATTATAACAGGATACGGGGATGCGAATGATGGTGAAATAGATTTTTCATACATGTTTGATTTTATCGATTCGATGCGCAAGGGTTCAGTCTTCATGTTTGGAGTTCCGGATAGCCTCCTGGACAATCCTCTTTTCAATGAGCTGCAACATGAAGGAAAAATTGAAGCTATTACGGAAGATCTTTCTGGAATGCTACAGAAAATTGATGCAGAAAGGTCATATAGCGAAGATTTTGAATTTACACCAGAACAAAAAGCAGATGATGTCTATTTTTACATAAACAACAAGAGGGAGATGATTGAAGGCGGATATTTATTTGAAACACGCGGCTTTGTGTCCCTTTTGTCAGAAACAGAAATTGGTGACACAAACTATCCGGCCTTTTTAAGGAAAGAATATTTTTATAATTTTCTAAAAAACAGCCCACAGCGCCCAGTATGGTATGGCTTTGCGAATAAATTTAATTTGAAACGTAACTTTGAGGATGAATTAGGTGGTGCTGTTGACGCTTCGCTACGCACAGCTAAAGACTCTCAAGATGAGAAACCAATACTTCTTGTTGGCCAGACAAGCAGCAGCAAGAGCATTGCCCTTGGATGTCTTGCCTATACTACTTACCTAAAACAGACCTTTCCAGTCCTTTATATAAATAATCCAGATGTGTACCTTGAAAGAAGCGGGGTCAACTTCGAAGCCCTGGATATGCTAATTCAGAAACTTGAAAATATTGGCGCGAAGAAAGTTTTAATTATATGGGACAATTCTTCCGCCTTCAACCACAGACGCGAGACTGAAAAGCTTTACACAAACCTCAGGAACCGTGGGCGTAAAATTGTAATTGTAAGTTCGGGCTATAATTACGGCGATGAACAAGACAAAACTAATTTCAAAGTTATTCATGCAAGAATAGGCTTAGATCAAATAGAGCGTGACAACTTGCGCGCACTTGTTTTGTCGAACGGAGAAATGTCTGGCGAAAAATATGACCACTGGGTCGAAAGTGCAGATAGCAATAACTTGCTCACCCTTTTGTATATCTTGCTTTACGAGCATCTAGGTGAGGGAATAATTCGCGGCATAGGGAGGGAAGCAGATTTTGGAATGGAGAAGTTCTTTAGTCACTTGAACGGTATGTCGAAGAACGGTGAAGAATTCGCCGCGATGACTGAAATGGGAAAGGCGCTGCAAAGATCAGGCTATAAGCTGTCCGACTTTTCCCAAAAAGATGACGAGGACCAACAGGCTGTAGAGCTTATTAGCAACATACGTGACTTTTTCATTGTCATTGCAGTAAGTTCTAAACTTAAGGTGTCTTTACCTCTATACATGGCGTTGCGCTCTCTCGGGTTAGCTTTGGACAATTATTTTGCCACAATTTTGCGATCGATCGAAGACGTTCCATGTATAAAAATCAATCCTATTGCACAGGATGGAAGCTCGTTTGAATTTCTCATTAGTTTTCGTACTCAGCTTGAAGCTTCTTTATACTTGAAGAGCGCGGGCATAACTCCCGAGCAAGAGATAGACCATATAGCAGGGTTAGTGATTAATATATCTAGCTCCGACACATACTCAAAGTATAGCGACATTGCAACAGTTGAAAGACTTATCAGGACAATAGGGCCGAATTCTGATAATAAAGAAAACATAAATATATATTTTCAATACTATAATAAGATTGTCGAGGCTCTTTGTGAGCTAAGAATTAAGTACAAAATTCGTGAACCACGTTTGATTTGCCAAGAAGTTACATGGCTAAGGGAAATATATGGCGTCCCTAGAATTGGATATGCAACAATTCCTGATGACGAGCGTGTATCGAAATTGAAAAGCGCTATAGTGCTCGCTAAGTCTACTGTAGAGTTTTTGCGCTCTTCCAGCTCGTTGCGCAAAGACAAAATATTAAATAGTTTGACTGTGGAATTAGTTCTTTGCGAACTGCGTCTTTATGATTTGTCCCGTAGGAACGGCCTGACAGGTGCGCCTTTGACATTTGACTACATGTCTTTATATGCTCAGCTAAAATCAAACATTTCATCTGATCCATCCAACATGTATCAGCGCAATGCTCTTATGAAGCTGTTCTTTGCTTTTTATGACAGCGAGGGCGTAGGAAATGAAGAAAGGTTTAAATTTCTGAGTGAGATCCTTAGTATTGTTGAATTTATCGAAAGCCAAGTCGGGTCTGTTTATAACGACGATGAGTATAATGGACATGTCCTAACATTGAGGCAGATTGAATCCAAAAGTTCCTATGAGATGTATTTTGACGAACTTGTCAAGAGGGGGGACGCTGTTGGAATACATCTTAGGGCCAGGCAGTTACTTGAAAAAGAAGACATTAGCCTTAGTCGCAAGATTCTTCCTGAAAAAGTTGTAAAGGCCTTAGAGGTTGTTGAGTTTATAAGATCCTATGCGCAGGTTGCCAGAAGTCATGCCGGGTGCCAGTACTTACTACTTAGACTTACGTGGTTAATATACAATCGGAGTCCTATTTTTGAGGGCCACGAGATGCAGCGAACCGCAATGAGTAACGAGCAGTGGCGCGAGATACTTACCATTTGTAATGACTATGAACAGCAATTTTTACGTGACATAGATAAGCCAGTTAATGCGCCGACTATTTACTACCTTCTTGCACTGTCATGTGCACAACTTGGTGAATATTCGAGAAGTATTGATGCTTTTAGGCAAATTGACCGAAGCATTTCTTTTCATGCGCCTGTGCGCAATAAGGTTTGGCACCTTCTTTGCGATGAAAAGGGCCTTACAAAAAAATTTAGAGGCAATATTGACGAGAGATCTTACGACAGCACAAGAAGAAAGGGGCGTATACATGTTTTTACTATAGGGAATGTGTATTTTTACGGTCCCTCTTTGAAGCTTGCAAAACATAGTGGGGCATTCACAGACATTGAAATAGGCACTAGCTACATTGGCTTTGAGGCTTTTCGCAGGCTGGAGGATTGATCATGAATATTATACAGGCAGCGCAAAACTCAATTGCCTTCAATGCAAATATTGCCGAGGAATTAAACGCCAAGGCTTGCCAATTGGATTCACGTCTTTTTTGCTTTGCCTACTACGAGCCGACATCTTTGCCAGAAAACCCTGACAATTACACCATTTTTTATCTTTCAGTACTGAATATTTATGGCCTACTTTGGGATTGTGGAGCATTTGTAAAGGACACAATTTTTTCACAGTCGACTTACTCTTCACTTTCCAGGCACCATTCCACGCTGCTGAAATGCAAAAAGTTTTTTTCAATTGTTCAAGCTGTTCGGAATAATATCTGTCATAATAACAGCGGGAGATTATATTTTAATTCAGTAACAAAATCCTTGTCGAACGAATACATCAGCAAGCAATCTACAGCTTCTGGCGATGGCAAATCAATAATTGACTGGACTTCTTTGTGTCGGAATTTTTTTAATGAATGCAATGCTTTTTCCGGTGAATTGGAAACTGTCATGAAGTTGGCTTCTTCTAGGTCAATTCAACGCGTAAAAGAAATGTGGTTGTTGTCGATAGAAAATTGGTACAAACAAGATGAACATCTTCTTTTGCATGTCCTTGCCGAACGGTACATTTTAAAGCAGCGAGCTCAAGGGCTTCCAATTAACAACATAAACGAGTCGACAATAAGAAGATGGATTGATTCTTCAAAAGTTGGTGATACTACTGATTTTTACGAGTCCTACCGTGATATGTGCGCAAAAAGAGTTTCAAATATATTGAATAGTAAAGACTGCCCTACCCCTGCTATGCCATTGGAGTTTTTTGGTCATGTAACTAGAGATGCCAGTCATTTCTAACATATGCCGCTAAAGACTATTTGTCGTCAGCAAATCGCTATAAATTATACTCTATATCAGAAGCGCTCTGAGTATGCTTGTAGGTTGTTGTTTGCAAGTCTCGATTTCTCCCTGCGAGTCAAACGGTTAACTTCCATGAAAGTTTCTTAATCCAGATCCCCGAGAAGGCTCTGGCCATCCACAGGAAGGTTTTAACGGACGAGTAAAAGCTTGGACGTGGTACATTCAGCTAATACTGAATGTTGTAACCAACCTTTGGATCTTCTTGGTCTCAGCCGGATGAGTGGGAAACCCAAAAGTCTCACTTCGGGATTTTTCGCACCGACCTTCTGAAAAACAGCCTTAAGTGGTAAACAGCCCAAAAGTTTTGTTCCTCAAGCCAAGAGCGAGCTGAACGGAATCACCTGGCATCTCGAAGCCCCGAAACCTGATTAGCCTGGCTCCATTAGGTGGACATCGAATGGCCTCATTGGGGCGATCGCCGATAAGAGGAACATCACGACGCTTCCACAGGGGGCAGTTAACCGGACCCCGTGAAGCACTCATCGTAACGGCTGCAACAAACTTCTTTGTGACGTCGTAGGGTGGCAAGAAGACACCCGCTTGACGCCTGCTCTTGAGATAGGCAAAACTCTTCAGAGTTGGTTAATTAACTCGGGAATCCCTACTAAAACCGAGTAGATCTTCGATATTGACCGGATCAAGTGAGGTCATCTACCGCCTTGGGCTCATTGATCTCTGAAGCCCGTGCGATGTCTTCATTTGCAATGCAACAGGAGTTGTATCGTGATTAAGTCTTCGAGGATCAGCCCAACTCGCGAGTGACTATGCTTGGGAGTGTCTGTCATAATCTATTGATGGCATCTAAATCCTGGAGATAATGCGATGTCTGAACTAAAAATTAACTACTTGCCAGTCAGCAATATTGTTCTTGATTGCCGCAATCCTCGTGTTGCACCAGCCATAGAGTCTCTTGATGGAGACCCTCCACAAAATTTTATTGAACTCGCACTAGGTCAATTCGCGCCAGATGATGATGAAAAAGGGGCGTCGACAACTTTTTCGAGTCTTAAGGCATCGATACGAGCCTATAAGGGATTGATTAACCCCATTGTTGTCACCCCGCGATCCGACGGAACCTACGTGGTGATTGAGGGGAATACCCGCGTCTCAATCTATCGACAACTTGCCGAAGAAAACGCTCCAGGCTCCTGGGGGACGATCCCTGCGATTGTTCGACCAGACATCGAGGAAGATGGAGAACACGCCATACGACTTCAGGCTCACTTGGTGGGTCCTCGCCAATGGCGTCCCTACGCCAAGGCAAAGTACCTCCATGGGCTCTATACTGATCAAAAGCTATCGATCAATGAAATACTCGACTACTGCGGCGGATCAGCTCGGAGGCGTGAAATTGAGGAATACATTGAAGCATACAAGGACATGCATCTTCACTATATGCCACTAGTTGGACAAAATCCACCCGATTACTCTCGCTTTAGCGCCTTTGTCGAATTGCAAAAACCTAGGGTCAAAGAATCAATCGTAAAAGCTGGTTTCACTTTGGACGATTTTGCGAAGTGGGTCGATGACTCTAAGATCAGCCCATTGAACACGGTTCGTCAGCTTCCTCGCATCCTGGGAAATCAAGAAGCGAAGAAGCGATTTCTATCTCACGACGCTCGGGAAGCCATGAAGGTCTTAGAGCAACCCAGTGCAAATGCAGCGATCAAAGAAGCCACCATCGATCAATTGGCCATCGCTTTGGTCAGCAAGATCAGAAGTCTTAACTATCCAGACGTAAAGGCGCTCAGGGAAGACAACGAATCGCCACGTGTTCAGGCGCTATTCGATTGTTACGGGGAACTATATGACCTATGCAAAGATGTTGGCCTGATCACTAATAATGAGTGAGAGCGTTCATCACCGGAAACTCGTCAAGGAACTGGGCAGTGACGTCACTTACGATGCTGGCTGGAGCAGGCAACCTATCGTTTATGTTGATCTTCAGGATGGTCTCGCAGGTGAACATCCCCGGCACATCGGCGCTAATCGCCCTGATATCTATGCCCGCGATATCTCGACTGGTCGCACAGTCATCGGAGAAGCCAAGACGACCAACGACATAGACAACCAGCACACGTGCGTTCAGCTTGCCTCTTACTTTGAGTATTTAAGTTTGCAAACCGAAGGTGAGTTATGGATCGGTGTTCCCTGGATGTCGGCAGGTACTGCCATCCGCATCAGTAAGCTTGTGCGACGGCAAACTCGGTCCTACAACATTCCAATCTGCGTGGTGGGCTACATGATCTGCACCATGACTGTCAGGAAATTCTGGCGTGAATGATTTCAGATTCCGGCTCCGATCCGAACCTATCCTGGAAGCAAAGTATAAGGCGTTTCCCTATCAGGAAGAAGCCACCGATTTTGTCGCCAGCCGGGAATACGCAGCCATCTTCCATGAGCAGGGTCTGGGCAAAACCAAGATAGCAATAGATGTAATGTTGCGTTGGCTTCAGCGTAAGGAAGTCGATACTGTCCTTGTCTTCACCAAAAAGGGTTTGATCGCCAACTGGGTCCGCGAATTCGAAGCGCATAGCCAACTCACGCCACTCATAGTCACGGAAAATGCGTCAAAAAATTACTACGTCTTCACTACCCCGACTCGATTAGTCCTCAGCCACTTCGAGGCAGCGAAGAAGGAAATTAAGCGTTTTCGGGCCTGGGTGTCTTCACGACAAGTCGGTGTAATCATCGACGAATCAGCCAAAATCAAGAATCCAGATACTGAACTCACACAGGCGTTTTTCGCTCTGTCACCGCTCTTCGCTAAGCGAGTTATCATGACAGGCACACCGGTCGCTAACCGTCCCTACGACATCTGGGCTCAGGTGTATTTCCTTGACCGTGGGCTCTCACTCGGCAACGACTTTGTCGAATTCAAACGTGAAACCGACCTGACAGCAGACCTCCGCCATGACGCGCAGGCATTCGGGACGTACCAGCAACGATTGGAAGGAATCAATAGTCGTATTTCAAGCTTCTCAATCAGGGAGACTAAGGATGGGGGGCGAATCGTTCTGCCCTCCAAAGAGTTTCAAAGGATTGAATGTGATTGGGAGCCAGCGCAATTCGAGTTGTACCGCAAGGTTCGCGAGGAGCTTCGCGCCCAGGTTGTTCGGAACGGGCAGCTCATCGAAGAAGACCAGGAATCCATTCTGAAACGCCTGCTACGTCTCATTCAGATTGCTTCCAATCCTGTCATGGTTGACGAGAGCTATGCAGCTGATCCAGGAAAGTTCGATCCACTCTACAATTTGCTAACAGATATTACGCGCCAAGGTGAGAAGGCGATTGTCTGGACTAATTTTAACGTCAACTGCGATTGGTTAGTAAAGAAACTCTCTGTATTCGGTGCTCATTCGCTTAATGGAAAAATGCCAATAGATAGGCGCAACGCAGTCGTCAAATGGTTCATTGAAAATCCCGAGGATCAGGTACTTGTCGCAACACCTGGCGCAGCCAAGGAAGGACTGACGCTGACCGTAGCCAATCACGTTATATTTTACGACCGCACCTATAGTCTCGATGACTACTTGCAAGCACAAGATCGTATTCACCGTGTTTCCCAGACCAAGACCTGTTACGTGTATAATATGCTCATGGTTGATTCGGTCGATGAATGGGTCGATTGCTTGCTTGAAGAAAAACGACTGGCGGCACAGCTCACCCAAGGTGACATTGGTGCGCAGGCCTATGCCGAACGGGCAACACTCGGATTCTTTCAAATACTGCAAAGGATTCTTGGATGAAATCAGGACAGGTGAGTGATTTCACGGAAGACACCATCACGTTACGCAAGCGTGAGATCAAGGTCAGGACAGGATTTCTGCCCCATCATGCGCTCCTGTTCTATGCAGAGAATCCTCGCATTTATTCCATCGTCTGGAAGGAGGACGGTGATCAACCGACTCAAGAAGAAATCTTCGAGGCTCTGGCGAAGACTGCGCATGTCCGCGAAACCCTTGTCCCGAGCATCAGGAGTAATGGTGGCTTGATCGAACCCATTATGGTTCGCAAAAATGTTGTCCTCGAAGGAAATAGCCGCTTGGCAGCCTACCGTCTTCTCGCTCAGAAAGACGCCAACGCATGGGAGTTGATCCGCGTTCGAATCCTTCCAGATACTATCTCCGACAGCGAAGTATTTTCGTTGCTCGGCGAGTTTCACATCGTCGGCAAAAAGGACTGGTCACCTTTTGAACAGGCCGGGTATCTTTACCGTCGCTTCAAGACTCATGGTATTGACGAAAAGCAGTTGCAGCGTGAAGTTGGGCTTACGACAGCCAAAATTCGGCATCTAATCCATGTATATGACTTCATGTTGAACGCTAATGATCGTAACCCTGAGCGATGGAGTTACTATGACGAACTCTTGAAAGGGCGTCGCTTTAACCAGGCGCGGGACCTATACACGAACTTTGACCATAAAATCACGGAAATGATCCAGAGTGAAGAGATAGAGCGTGCTGTCGATATCCGCGATGGGTTGCCAAAGATTGTAAAAATCGGAGGAAATACCCTCAAGAAATTCATGAACGACAAACTTTCGTTTCACGACGCAGTCCATGAAGCACACCATCGTGGCGCTGGAAACTACTACATTAAAAAACTAAAAGACATTAAAAGTTTTTTAGCTGAAGACAACCTTGATGAAGAGCTTGCAAGAGTTTCGGGCGAGGAACGTTCAAATCTGTCCTACCTGATTCAGCGCATTGCTGCTCGCGTTAATCAAATTGCAAAAAAAATCAACGGGAATAGTCACTAGTTATGAAGCGCCTCATGTCCCCAGCTAGTCAAGATTAGGACTTCCAGGGTACATTTGTCTGAGCCAGCTCTAAGCGATCTTTAGACTGCTAGTTGCGAAATCCTCTTTGAGAACAGCTCTCTTTCTTCTGGCAAACGTTCTTTCGGAATAACAACGCTACTGTCATTTTTATAGTGCTCCAGGACTGTACCAAGGCGACAGTTTTCGTTAGTGGCCATGTTTACATCGCCTGACTCTAGGACCTCAAGTAGTTGTGCCTTTTCATTTTCGCTCAGCAAAGTATATTTCAACTCCCAATCGATAAAACTCTCAGGAATTCCAAATTCAAACAAATCCCTGTTGATTATGTATCTAAAGGGCATCGAAAGAAGTTGAAGAAATTTCTCTAAATTAAGTCCAAATGCTCTGTAAAAAAAGTTAGGCTTGTGAGAAACGATGCCATGCGTAGCATTTAGTATCAACTGGAACGCTCGTATCTGGCGTCGATGCCAAAACTTTCCTACATGCCTTCTGTCTGTTTTTAGCACAGGACTGTAGCGCATCGGAAATGAAAAGATTCTAATCTCAGGGTGCTCTTCTTTGATCTTCGTGTTGATCAGCATCCTTTGGTAAAGATCCTTTGGAGTGTCCCTATGGTTAAATAGCATGTAATTTGAAATATCTAGCACACCTTTTGAGATCGCCAGTTTTACTTTGCTCGTGTAAGTATCTTTGTACTTAATGTCGTCAAAAGCTAGCCGAAGGGGGTTAATGCAAATCCCAGAAATCAATTCCATTTTGTTTTCATCCATCAAGCGGGCATCAACCCCTTGATTGAAGTCAACAGCACGCTTCTTCCTGAATGTCTTTCCGGATTTTTTGTATTCAAAGGTTGCGCCCACTTCAAAGCCAGTGCTTTTTATCTCCGAAATAATTTTAGTGTACGACGTTGATGCGGCAATGTTATTGTCAAGAAAGGTGATGTTGGGCCTCTCTCCAAAGTTGTCTTTTATGTAGTCAATACGCGGCACGATTGGTATGTAGTCTACGGATTCAGGCTCAAGTTGCTTCACTGCGCAAAAGTCACATTTATTTGGACACCCTTTTGTAGCATATAAAAAGTAGCTGTTATCTATGATTTTTTTGTATTTTGTGTCTTCGGGGAAGATTGAGTAGTCTGGGGGCAGATTGTCGATGGATGGATTGCACTCTTTAAGATAGAAGAATCGCTTGTCCGTGTTAGCGAGTTCTTTTAGGAACTCATCATCTTGATTCAAAAGGCCAATGTGGGGTTTTATTCCTGTTCTTTTCTCAATAAAATCTGGCATCAAAGTTGCTGCCACACCGCCAACCCTGAGATTTTTGAAATTGAATAGATTTTTAGAGTAAAAGTTGATTGTTTCAACCGCTTGTTTGAGGTCGTATGTAAATACTGTTGTCAGATAGATGACGTCCCAGAACTGTGAATAGGACTTAGCGTCTTTTCCGATTACATAGCTAACCTCGTCGCCCTTTAATTTGTGATAAGTGGCGATCTTCATCAATCCAAGCGGGGGGTATGTCGTGCTTGACTTCGGTTCAACGAGTAAAATTTTCATTGTTAAATACTTGTTACTTCTTGAATTTTTGATATGATTTCAAGGTGTTCATTCTTGAGGGCTCCAGACTTTGCGGCAGCTTTCACCGAGTCGAGACACTTCATAAGTAATTCTGTGATCATTAAGCTGTTTCCAGTCTTAATGATTTTTTTCCGAGCCTCGTCTACTGTGATTTTGCTATTCATAACATCTTCAAATACATCCTTGTTTTCGTATATTAATGGCAGATCGTCTCGTACATTTCGAGACATTACGGGTTGTTTTTTGTTTTTGCCAATGATTAAATCGTAAAATTTGAGAAGGTTCTCCTTGTTTGTATACTCATGAAGCTCATCGTTCCATTCCATCCAGTCTCTGATCGACTTTTTTATGTACGCCTGTTCGAAATGACTAAACAGATTTGCATGAGCAAACTCTTTGTATTCATCAAATTGTTTCATCTGGAGAATGGCTAAATACGCTCGAAGCATTGTCGACACTCTGTTGAAGTGAACTCCTATTGTTTTGCCAATGTCTTTGAATTTTAAGCCATGTCTGTAGTATAGTTCATGAATTAACATTGCCTGCTGGTAGGGACCCCACTGCCTAACTCCGGAGACATGTCTAATCCCCTGAAGAATCCATTTTTTAAGGTCTGCATCGCCTTTGTTAGAAGATATTTTGAGGACTTCAAACTCTGTAATTGAACGCAAAACATCATCATTTGCCAAGACATCTTTCCGTTGAATATTGCCATGAATCGTTTTTATTGCAGTAACCCTGCGATTTCCTTCGACTACTATATATTTGTCTCCAACCGCTTCGACTACGACTAGGTCAACAGGGACAAAGCCGACTTCAAGTATCGAATCTACAATTTCAGATGCCGCATACTTTTTTAAGATGTACTGTCGAATAATCTCTTGGTTGCGTAGGTCAAAAATATCATCCGTTTCAATCAATTCCAGGTCGGTCTCCCCATGGAAACGCGGATTCCTGACATCGAGGAATAAATCTTCAATTTTTACAGATACTTTTTCAACATCAGAAAGACAAAAGCCAGTCGCGTTCACATTTCCTCCACGATTGCAGCGTTAGGAGTTGGCTAACCTAAAGTGCCCTTAGATTCAAGCCCTCTGTGTGACTCATTTTTAGTGACTCATGGCAAGTCTTATTCTTTTTTCGGTAATATCGGCATGTTAGCCGATTTGGCACTAGTTAATTCACTGAGCTGCCGTCGGCTGCTGCTCGTTGGAAGAAATTTTATACAATTTTGTTTATATCCGAGATGTTCCACGGCATCTATCCTTAGTCGGTCCGTTGACTGTCGGTCTTATTTGTGAGTATCATTTGAAAATTGCATTTTACTGCCCAAGGTTAGGTGGAGAATTCGGATATGGAAATTAACAAGCCTGACATTGTTTCCCCTGAAAAGAATAAGGACGAGAGATTTGAAGATTTTTTGCTGGCAGAGTACAACAACATTGCAAGCGCGCATTTCAATGCAAAGACTCAAATATCTAATTTTTTCAGATACTATCTTCTATTGATTGCATTGCCATTGCCCGTAATTGGCGCCTTTAAAGTGTTCGGCTCCGACAAATACGCTTCCAATTTAGGTGGCTTGTCTTTGGATTTTGTTCATTATGGAGGCGTTTTGAGTTTTTGCTTGTTTGCAGTTGGCTTCCTGGTTATGGTTTATATCATAAACTTGAATGTGTCTTCAATACTATATGCACGCACTGTAAATGGAATTCGCCACTATTATTATGAATTATATGCGGAAAATTTGTCAGAAATACAGGTTTTATCTGACTCAATCGACAGGCCACGTCTTTCTGGACGTCATTCCATGTACTGGATTTGTGCTACTTTTTCAATTATCGATGGCTTTTATTGCTATTTATGGCTAAAACTGATTTTTAATTGTCCTCCTGGTGCGCTTACAATTTTTATGCTTTCTTTGTTTCTTCATTTGTTTTGTTGCTATATTGTTTTTAAAAATGCTGAAATCCGCATTGATAAATCAAGGTCAAAGTGATTTAGAGCTCGGTTGCATTGAGCAAGTGATTCATTATGTCAAATGATTTTAAGGCGCTGCGGAAGTAATTAAAAGGACCGAGGCGATTAGCCCCGGCCCCGTAAGCATCGTCGTTTACCGAAATCTTAAGCCATCTTCAGCTTCAATCCATCCTCGGTCTTTTTCACCACGAACTTCTGTCCTTCCTCGAACTCGATACCTGTGAGCATATTCGCGCTGAGAACAATCCTGCCCTTCTTGTAGACAGGCGAGGTCGACCTGGTCCTAGTGCTGGCACCGGCAATTTCCAGGAATTCCTTCTTCTCGTTCATGAGTTTCATGAGGTGGTTCATGAGCGTGGGCTTCGACTTCACGTTCAAAGCCACCATGATCTCAGGAATGGTTTTGCCTTCTTTGATCAGAGCGTAAAGCTTTTCACCGTCATACTTGGCTTCGATCTTCTCACCTTTCTTCGCGGGCATATTTTGAGCCTCCATTTTGTTTAAAAACAAGAAGCCTATTCATACGATATGGCATGAATCAGTCAAGTGTTATTCCTGGGATTTCAATTGAAATATCAGCAACTATACATATGATCACATGCTGATTGTCGAGTTTGGCAAAATATTTGACTTTCAGTTATGTTTTGGTTTTCCTGAGGTCCCACTCGTATTCACCGAACAAGACTCGAAGGATGTTCCATGAGTTCTAAACCACCTGGCCTACAAAATCTTGATCGCGAAGTTGTTGGTCCTTTGCTCGCCCACTTTGCCCGCAAAGGGGAATTGGTTCGGGAGAGAACACGGATAGAACGAGAGATTTCAATGATTGATGAAAGGATCAAGGCTCTTCTTGAACATGATCAGAATAATTGTTTCAAGCTTAATAGTATTTAGCCAATGACTTGGTATGTTTACATTGTAACTTGCTCAGACGATACGCTGTATTGTGGGGTTACGAGTGACATTACGCGAAGACTGAACGAGCATAATGGGATGCTTCCTGGAGGCGCTAAATACACGCGAACTCGTCGTCCTATTCGGCTGGCAGTCAGCATTGAAGTGCAATCTAGGTCAGAAGCTTGCAAGATTGAGTGGTTGGTGAAACGCATGCCACGGGAAAAGAAGATTGAGCATTTAAGTATACTAGAGTTAGAGTATAGTAGCGCGATAATTTACTAGGCAACAAAGTGTTTAATGCAACTGTCACCGCATGATCCATCAGGGCGAGGAGAGCGTTCTGCGTTGAAGAACTGAGAGGGTGGTTCAAGCGAGGTGTCCCGATTGGCAGGTTGTGTTGTCCAAGGGCGAATAGGTCGCCCATATGCTCAGGATGCTTTCCGTGGCCACGAGGATGGGTACAATGATATTTCAACGGAAACAATTGAGCCCCGTGGCAATCTAGCCACAGGGCTCTATTTTTATGTAGGTAATGGCTTACTACTCTGCCGGGATGGGTGCACTAGCCTCGGGACCATTTTTCCCTTTGATGGCCAGTTCGGCCTTCATGGCAGCCATTTCGGCCAGCAGGGTCTTCGTGTCCGGGTTGTTGGCCTTGATTGTCTTGGCGATGCGTTTTCCCTCGGCTTTCAGGGCAGCTTTCGCATCAACCTTGGTCCCTCCATGCTCATCCATGTAGGCTGCAATAAGGGCCACCCAGAGCCCATTCGGGTCAACTTTTCCGTACTTACTGGCAACCCACTTCTTGAAGCCTTTCACCGCAGATTCGCTCTCGCCAAAGCCAGCCAGAGCGACCAAGCCTGCAATTAACACCTCGCGGCCAGTCATGCGTGGGGTGATGCCAAAGCGGGCGTTCAACGCATGTACTTGCACCATGCCGGGCTTGGAGGTGAATGCCTTCAGTTCCTCGTGGGCCTTTTTGACACCCTTTACGATCTGGAAGGCCTCGGAAATCTTCTGACTAAAATCGTCGTTTTGCGAGTTCATTTTGCCCCTCCTAGGGGTATTAGGTTTGATCTCGGTGCCTCCGTTGTTCAGGTTAGGACCCTAGGTTAGTTCTGTTTTCATCGGAGAACTCCTTGATGCCCGGCCAACGCGCGACCGGGGCAAAAGTTAGTTCGTCCTCCTTGTGTGCAAAAAGTTAATCACGCGCAGTTTGTCTGTCAACGCACAGACAAAATATTTTTTTTGACAATTTATCTTGCCAAACCTAGGTGGGGGCGTTATGTAATTTTCGGAGATTATGGTTTGCTTGCGGTCTCTGTCGTTTGAGAAGGGGAATTTAATTGCAAGTTTTTTTTCTGACTGACAAGTATTTGGTGACAAAGGGATGGGTAGCGCGCGGGTACCAATATGTCTGACGAGAGTATGCAGGATTTCTATTCAGAGAGGGGTATTAAGTATAATTTGCTTTTGGTGTTTAACAAGGTAAAAGACAAGATACCTCAAGATCAGCATGAAACTATAATTTCCAGAATAGAGAATGATAAAATTTTATATACTAAATTACGATACATTATCATGGCATATCTGTCGGATGAACCGTTTACTATGCATGACGTTGTGTCAATTAACACAGAATGTTTTGCCAGTTTAGTGGAGTTGGGTTTGCCGGTACCTATGATTTCTGGGTTGTTGAGGTCAAAAGATTTTGTGACAATATTTAGGTCTAGATTTTTAAACACTGTTAGCGGGCTTTTGAAATCAATATCGAATGAGAACGTTAATTTGCTTGAGCTGGTAAGAGTTGAATTTGACAGTGATGGCTTGCCGTTAGATGCGGTTTCTCGGTTGGGCAAGAACATGCCGGTTGTTTTGAGGGATAGGCTTCTACGTGACGGTATTTCTCCGGATATTATTGATGACATAGATCAGGGCAATGATGTGTCGATGGCTTTTGGCAATATAAATATTAAGACTCTTTCTATTCTAATCTCGATGTATCTTGATTTTGGTAAGTTTTATACTGTCAAGCAAATGTCAGAGAAATGGGAACTCGACAGGAATAATTTGTATGGAACACTTAATAGTCTGGAAAAAAGGCGAGTGTTAGTGGTTTCGAATGATCCTGATAGGCCAAAAATAAAACAATACACTTTGACGCATTATGGGAGATTGTGTCTGGGGTTTGTCTTTGAAAGGTTTGTTAGATGCACAGAATACTTATAGGGCGTCGAGGGGTATTTGTTAATATGTAGATGTTGTGGGGGGGGCGCTCACTTCGTTGTTTTATGTGTGTGTGATGCGTTAGATGTGGGTTTCCTTGTTGGCTGTCATGTGCGGCAATGTTGCTTTTGTCGGCGTAAGTGGTTGTCGCTATTTGCGCATATTAGCCTGTCAATGCGTGGTGTTGGGTGATTTTCTTAACTGCAAGGGCGGAAAGTGACTTGAGCGATTGCTTTGCTAGCTAAACAGAGTGGGTTTGTGGCTGTCGTGCTGGCTATATTGATTAAAAATGGCAATTGGTTCTTGCTGGGATGTGAGGAAGTGACATGTCTTTGTCAACAAGAACGAACGGCTACTATTGCCAGCTTTTAATCTATGGCAATAGATTTAACTTCCTGATTCACACTCAGGACGCTACGGCTGCGTCCATTGTCGAGAAGACAGTTAAGCACCATGCTAGGCAGATGCTGGAGCAAGGAGCTTCCGTCGAGTCGGTGGAGCTGTACATTAAGTCGGTAGTTGCGGAGTTCGTTAAGCCAAAGAAGATGGCTGAGCCGAAAACCGTATCCATCAAGACGAAAGGCCTCACGTTCAAAGAAGCTGCTGACAAGGCATTCAATAAGCATTTCAGTCGTCTTGGGACACCGTATCACTACCGGACTCACCTGAATTATTTGGAGGAGGCCGCGCGAAAAGTACTGAAGAATAACACACCGTATCTGAGCGATATGACTGCTCCGGTCATTAGCGACATGCGTGATCAGTTGGTCAAGGATCGCGGGATATCACAAATGACCGCCAACAGATATATGGCCACCCTTCGGAAGATGCTCAATATCATGCATAGGGAGTTGAATGCCATTTCCTCGGTGCCTTATGTAAAGATGGCTTCCGAGGTTGGTGGTAGGTTGCGTGTGATTTCCAAGGAGGAAGAGCAAGCTTTTGTTGCTCATGCTCTCAGTAAAGGTACTGAAACGTACAGGATTGTTTCAGAATTGTTTCTATTCTTGTTGGATACTGGTCTTCGTCTCGGCGAGGCCCTTTATCTCACTTACTCCGACAACATCGACTATGGTGGAAATGCGATTATTTTACGTGACCCTTCAAAAATTAAGAATAAGAAGCCTCGCAATATTCCATTGACGAAACGCGTTAGGGAAATTCTTCAAAGACGTCAGGGGGAATATCCTGACAGGCCATTTCCTCTTACACATCACCGCGCAGAAATGTATATGCGCTATATTAAGCGTGATTTAAAAATTGATGATATCGAGTTTTGCTACCATGCATGTAGGCATACCTTTGCTTCCCGCCTTGTGGATAAGGGGGTTGATCTTTACAGAATACAAAAGCTGTTGGGTCATAAGTCAATAAAGACTACCGAAAAATACGCTCACTTGAATACAGACGTGTTGCAATCTGCTGTTGATGCGTTAAACTAACCATCCGAGGCTAGCGGGATTCCACACATGGGCGGAATTCCACATTGGGTGAAATGAAAAAAAATACGTCATTTCAGCGATATGCGCTCGTGAAATGCATTGGCAGTACCTGTAGGATGGACGCATGAATCCGTTCGGACAGGGACTGTGCCGCTATCTTGGGCCGGACGACCTTGAGAGGATACGCTCGGTGCGCGTGGGCATCGCCGGGGCTGGCGGGCTTGGCTCCAACTGCGCCTGGATGCTCGTGCGCTCGGGCTTTGCCGATTTCGTCGTGGTGGACAACGACACGGTGGATGCGAGCAACCTGAACCGTCAGTTCTTCTTTGCCCGGCAGGTGGGGAGCCCCAAGGTGGAGGCGCTTCGCGAGAACCTGCTGGCCATCAACCCGGAGGCGAACGTCCGGGCGGTGCAGGCCGAGGTGACGCCGGACAACGTGCGCGAACTCTTCGAAGACCGCGACGTGGTGGTCGAAGCCTTCGACGCGGCCCACGCCAAACGCATGATCGTGGAGGCGTTTCTCGGGTCGGGCAAGTTCCTGGTGGCGGCCTCGGGCCTTGCCGGCTGCGGCGACGCGGACCGCATCAAGACCCACCGGATGAAGGACGATTTCTACGTGGTGGGCGACCTGGTCTCGCAGGTCTCCCCAACGTGTCCGCCCCTGTCGCCCTGCGTCACCATCGCGGCGGCCAAGCAGGCGGACCTTGTGCTTGAACACGCCCTCGGGAGGCGGCAGTGAACCATTCCATGCGAAATTTTCTGGCCGGAGGCATCTACGCCATCCTCTCGGAGGAGCACTCCCTGGGCCGCTCCAATCCGGATGTCTGTCGCGAACTGCTGGACGCCGGGATCAAGGTGGTCCAGTACCGCGAGAAGGACAAGAAATCCGGCGCGATGTATGGTGAATGCCAGCTCATCCGGGAGATGACCCGGCAGGCGGGCGCCACCTTCATCATAAACGACCATGTGGACCTGGCCATGATGGTGGACGCCGACGGCGTGCACATCGGCCAGGAAGACCTGCCGCCCGCGGCGGTGCGCAGGCTCCTGGGGCCGGGTAGGATCATCGGGCTCTCGACGCACGGCCCCACCCAGGCGCGCGCGGCCCAGACCTCGGGCGTGGTGGACTACTTGGGCGTGGGCCCCATCTTCGCCACCAAGACCAAAAAGGACGTGTGCGACCCGGTGGGCTTCGAATACCTCGATTACGTGGTTGAGCATATCCCCATGCCCTTCGTGGCCATCGGCGGCATCAAGGAGCACAATCTGGCCGAGGTGCGCGGGCGCGGGGCGCACATGGCCTGCCTGGTCACGGAAATCGTGGGCGCGCAGGACATCGCAGGCAAGGTGCGTTCGCTTTTGTCCATCATGAAGGGCTAGGCCCGCCGGTTTCACCTGCAACGCAGCGCCGGGTGTGAGGCCCGCCGCCATTCGGAGGACCCGTGGAGATCAAGATCGCAAGCGACGTGGAGGCCAGGCATTTCGAGAGCGACGCCGTCAAGGGTGTGGCCGGGAGGATTCTCATCGGCAAGGATGACGGTGCCCCCAACTTCTGCATGCGCATGTTCGAGATCGCGCCCGGCGGGCACACCCCCAGGCACACCCACGCCTGGGAGCACGAGATGTTCTACCACAGCGGCAAGGGCGAGGTGTTCGGCGGCGGCACGTGGAATCCGGTGGGCCCCGGCAGCGTGGTGCTGGTTGCGCCGAACGAGGAACATCAGATCAAAAACACCGGCAGCGAGCCGCTGGTGCTCATCTGCCTGGTCCCCTCCGGCGCGCCGGAACTGTAGCGGCGTTGCGCCGCGGGGCATCCCCGGTTCCGGGCAGCGCCGGGGCCGGGCTGCGGCCGTGGCCCGTGTTATTTTAGCGACAGCAGGAGTGAATGCGTGAACACCGCTCTCGTCGTCATCGACATCCAGATGGACTATTTCCCCGGCGGGGCCATGGAGCTCTCGGGCTCCGAGGCGGCCGCGGCCAAGGCCGGGCGCGCGCTCGGGTGGTTTCGCGAAAAGGGCTGGCCGGTGATCCACGTGCAGCACCTCGCGGCCCGGTCCGGAGCTGCGTTCCTCGTCCCCGGCACGCCGGGCGTGGAGTTCCATCCGTTCGTGGCCCCAAAGGATGGCGAAACGGTCATCCAGAAACATTTCCCCAATTCGTTCCGGGGCACCGCGCTCCAGGACAAACTGGACGAGTTCAACGTGAAGCGGTTGTGCATCGTGGGCATGATGACCCATATGTGCGTGGACGCCACCACGCGGGCGGCCTTCGACCTGGGCTACCAGTGCGTGGTGCTGGCCGACGCCTGCGCCACGCGCGAGCTGGAGTTCGGGCACGTGAAGGTGCATGCGGCGCACGTGCAGGCTTCGTTCATGGCCGCGCTTGCGGCCGTGTACGCGGACGTGACCGGTGTGAAGGACATGGCCGCGTCACTGGGGTAAGGGCTCATTCCGGTTGACTCTTACCCCCCCATGAGGCAAAGAACGCGTCCCCGGTAAAATCCCCCGGCGAGGGGAATCCAGAGGGCAAAGCCCTTTGCCCGCCGGAAGCTCCAAACATCCAGCGTCCTTAAGACGCGCACCGGGGGCGTAGGCACGTCCGCCGCACGCAAGAAGGCCAACCATCATGCCAGCCACCCTCGCCATCATCGGCCGCCCCAACGTGGGCAAGTCCACGCTCTTCAACCGTCTGCTGCGCAAACGCAAGGCCATCACCCACGACCGCCCCGGCGTCACCCGCGACCGCCTGGAGGGCCAGGCCGTGCTGGCGGGCGTGCCGGTGAACTTGATCGACACAGGCGGCCTCACCCTGGAAGACCCCCAGGGCCTGGAAGTGGACGTCCTCGAGCAGGCCCGGCGCGCCGTGGAGTCCGCCCATCTGGTGCTTCTGGTGGTGGACGGGCGCGAGGGCATCACCAGCGAGGACGAGCGCGTGGCGCAGCTTCTGCGCCAGTCCGGCAAGCCGGTGCTGGTGGCCGTGAACAAGGTGGACGGCGGCGAGAAGGAAGCGCTCTACACGGCGGACTTCCACTCCCTGGGCCTGGACCTGGCCCCGGTTTCGGCCGAGCATGGCTTCGGCATGCGTACCATGGTGGACGACATCATCGCCCGCTTGCCGGAAATCGAAGAACCCGAGGCCAAGCTCGAAGCGGAGCTGACCTTCTCCATGCTGGGCCGCCCCAATGCGGGCAAGAGCTCCATCATCAACTCCCTGGTGGGTGACCACCGCCTCATCGTCAGCGACGTGGCCGGAACCACCCGCGACGCCGTGGACGTGCGCTTCGAGAAGGACGGCAAGCGCTACGTGTTCGTGGACACCGCCGGAGTGAGGCGCAAGACCAGGATCGAGGACCAGCTTGAGCGCATCGCCAGCCTCACTGCGCTGGGCAGCGGCAAGCGCGCCGACGTGACCATCCTGGTGATCGACGGCCCCGGCGGACTGGCCATGCAGGACAAGCGCCTCATTGCTTATCTCGACAAGGAGAAGGTCCCCTTCCTCATCGCCATCAACAAGATCGACCTCGTTGATGCCAAGGGCCTGGCCGCCCTCAAGCAGGAGATGAGCCAGGAACTGCGCATCTGCCCCCACGTGCCGGTGCTGTTTCTCTCGGCCGAAACCGGCAAAGGGCTCAGGGACGTGCTGCCCACGGCCCAGGCCATCCGCACCGAATGCCACATCCGCGTGGGCACCGGCGCGCTCAACAGGCTCCTGCGCGAGGCCGTGGAGCGCCACCAGCCGCCCCTGGTCAAGGGCAAGCGCCCCAAATTCTACTACCTCACCCAGACCGACACGGTGCCGGCCACTTTCGTCTTTTTCGTCAACGATCCCGAAAAGATAAAGGCCAGCTACGCCCGGTTCCTGGAGAACCAGCTGCGCAAGCTCTTCGGCATCCGGCACGCGCCGGTGAAGCTCCTGTTCAGGGGCAGCCGCCAGCGGGGCGAGGATGGGGAGATCATCGAGAGGCCCAGGCCCGGATCCACCAGGCCGGGCGCCAAGCCGCGCACGCCCAGGTCGCAGATCATGAAGCCCCAGGCGGAAAAAACGCAGGCGGGCAAACCCGAGGCCGCGAAGCCCAGGACGGTCAAGCCCAAGGCCGATCAGCCCCGGTCGGACGCGCCCCAGGCCGACGCGCCGCAGACCCGCAAACCCAGGTCCGGCAAGCCTCAGTCCGACAGGCCCCGCTCCGATAAGCCTCGCTCGGACAAACCCCGGTCGTCCGGAAAGGCGCGCTCGCCCAAGCCCCGGGCCGGAAGGCCCGGCCGCAAGGGATAGCGGAACAATCCCCGCCCGCCACGGCGCATCCGTCGTGGCGGCGCTTTGCGCAATCCGGGTGGCGAGGATGTCAGTCCGCCAGGGAGCGGTTCATTGCTTGTCTGGTGCGTTTCGTCCGGCCGTGGCCCCGCGCCAGGACACCCAGGCCGCCGCGCTGCCGGTCAGCCCGGCCAGGATGAAGCACGTCCTCAGCGCCGGCAGGATCTCCGCCCCGGCCCGCGCGGCCTCCATCTGCCCCACGAACAGGGCCAGCACGATCCCCGTCACGGACAGCGACAGGCACATGCCGAACCCCCGCATGGTGGCCAGGAGCCCCGAGGCCATGCCCATGTGCGGCGCGTCCGAGCTTTGCATGATGGCGTGGATGTTAGGCGACACGAACAGTGCGAACCCGAGACCGGCCAGCCCGAGCAGCCAGGCCACCCGGGAGAGTTGCGCATCCGCACCCAGACCAGCCAGGGCGAACATCCCAAGGCACAGGACGCAAAGCCCCGTTGCGGCGACTTTTCCCGGATGGAATCTGTCCGAGAGCATTCCCGCCACGGGCGAGGCCATGGCCATGGCCAGGGGCTGCACCAGGAGCACGTATCCGGCCTCGCTCGCGGACAGTCCCATGACGCTTTGCAGCAGGAGGCTCACCAGAAAACTCGTGGAGAATCCCGCCGCGTAGCCCAGGGTGGAGGCGAGGTTCGCCAGGTCGAAGCCTGGGTGGCCGCGCAGGAAGGCGATGTCCAGAAGCGGGCGGGCAATACGGGACTCGGCCCGGTACAACGCCCTGAAGAGCGGCAGAGACAATGCCACGAGCCCAAGCCCAGCCCAGGACGGCTGCAGGCTCACGCCCAGGATGAGCGACGTAAGCGCCGGCAGGTACAGCGCTATGCCTGGCAGATCCAGTCCTGCCGGCATCTTTACCGAAGCTTCCTCGTAGCCGCGTTGGATGAGCATGAGCGCGGCCACGCCCGCCGCCGACGAGAGCAGAAAGATCACCCGCCAGGACAGATACGCCGTGAGCGCCCCGCCCATCAGCGGGCCGAGCGCCAGCCCCGCATAGACGAAGGCGATGTTCGCCCCCATGGCCCGGCCCACGCGCTCGGGCGCAACGGCCGACACCAGGATGGCCGCGCTCACTCCGAAGGTCATGGCGTCACCCACCCCCTGCAGGGCGCGCGCCGTTACCAGAAGCCACACGGTGTTCGAAGACGCCGCCAGGAGTGAACTGGCCGCGAACACAAGGCTCCCGGCCATGAATATCCGCTTGCGGCCGATGCGGTCCGAAAGACGGCCGAAGGGCAGGTTGCACGACGTGGAGAGAATCAGATGGACCATCATCACCATGGCCATCTGGCTGGGGGAGAAGTCGAACTGACGGCCCATGGTGGGCATGGCCACCGAGAGCGCGCCGTACACGAAGGGCGTCAGGAAGGAGGCGAGCCCCACGGCTGCCTGCGTGGCGAGGGCGCGGCGTCGGGCGTCGTCCATGGGGCTCACGAATTCAACGATGTTATGAAACCGCGCTCCCCGGCGCCACCGTGGCCGACGGGGCCAGCAGTTCGAGCCTGCCGTCCTGCTTCACGGCCAGGATCATGCCCTGCGACTCAACGCCGCGCAGCTTCCGGGGCTTCAGGTTGGCCACCACGACCACCTGCCTGCCCACCAGGTCCTCGGGCTTCCAGAACTCGGCGATGCCCGCCACCACCTGTCGGGGCTCGGGGTCGCCCGCGTCGAGCTTCACCAGCAGCAGCTTGTCGGCCTTGGGCACGGGCTCGGCGGAAATCACGGTGGCCACGCGCAGGTCGATTTTCTGGAAGTCCTCGAAGTCGATGGGCTCCTTGGGTCCCTGGGGCGCGGCCGGAGCCGGGGAGGGGGCCGCCTTGGCCTCCTTGGCCTTGGGGGCGGGCTCGGCCGGGACGGCGGGAGCGGGGGGCTCCACGCGCGGGAACAGATTGGAGGCCTTGGCCACCGCGGTGCCCGCCGAGAGCTGTCCCCAGCCTTCGGCCTCGGCCTGGAGGTTCAGGGTGGTGCCGCCGTCCTGGCCCAACTGGGCGAGCATGGCCGAGGCGGCCTCGGGCATGACGGGCAGCAGATGCACGGCCACTTTGCGCATGCATTCGAGCACGCTGTACATGACCGTGGCCAGGCGCGAGCCGTTGTTTTCCTTGAACAGGGCCCAGGGGGCCTGGGTGTCGATGTACTTGTTGAGCCCGCGCACCAGCTCCCACAGGGCTTCCAGGGCCTTGGCGGTCTGGAAGCGCTCGAAGAGGCGCTGGAAGTTCAGGCAGGCGTCCTTGGCCATGAGGATGAGCTCTTCCTCATCCGGGCCGCCGAGCCCTGCCTGGGGGACTCCCCCGCCGAAGTACTTGTGGGTCATGGCCAGGGCGCGGCTGAACAGGTTGCCCAGGTCGTTGGCCAGGTCGGAGTTGAACCGGCCGCACAGGGCTTCCTCGGAAAACGACGAGTCGTAACCGAAGGTCATCTCGCGCAGCAGGAAGTAGCGGAAGCCCGAGAGGCCGTACTTGTCCTTGAGCGAGAGCGGGTCCACTACGTTGCCCAGGGACTTGGACATCTTGGTGTCCTTGATGAGCCAGTAGCCGTGCACGTTCAGGTGCTGGAAGGGCTCCATGCCCATGGCCTTCAGCATGGTGGGCCAGAACACCGCGTGGGGCTTGAGGATGTCCTTGGCGATGAGGTGGTTGGCGGCGGGCCAGAATTTGGCCGTCTGCTCGCCGTCCGGCCAGCCGAGGGCGGTGAGGTAGTTGAGCAGGGCGTCGAACCAGACGTAGGCCACGTAGTCGGTGTCGAAGGGCAGCTCCACGCCCCATTCCAGGCGGGACTTAGGGCGGGAGATGCAGAGGTCCTCCAGGGCGCCGGACTCCAGGAGGGCCACCACCTCGCTCCTGTACTGCTCGGGACGGATGAATTCGGGATTGGCCTTGATGTGTTCGAGCAGCCAGTCCTGGTATTTGTTCATGCGGAAGAAGTAGTTCTTCTCGGCGATGTATTCGGGCTTGGTCTTGTGGTCCGGGCAGCAGCCGTCCACCAGTTCCTTCTCGGTGTAGAAGCGTTCGCAGCCGAAGCAGTAGTGGCCGCCGTACTCGCCGAAGTAGATGTCGCCGGAGTCGTAAACCTTCTGCAGGGCCTTCTGGACCAGGCGCTTGTGCTCGGGATCGGTGGTGCGGATGAACTGCGAATATTCGACGCCCAGGTGCGGCCAGAGGTCCTTGAAGATGGCGCTGATCTCGTCGCAGTAGGCCTGGGGAGACTTGCCCGAGGCAACGGCTGCCTTGACGATCTTGTCGCCGTGCTCGTCGGTGCCGGTGAGGAAGTGGACCTCCCGGCCCATGAGTCGGTTGAACCGGGCCATGGCGTCGGCCAGGATGGTGGTGTGGGCGTGGCCCAGGTGGGGCCGCGCGTTGACGTAGTAGATGGGCGTGGTGATGTAGAAGCGGTCCACGGCTATTCTCCGGAATCGTTCGTTGGGGCCTGAGTGCCTTCGGGGCGCCTGGACTTGGGCTTGCGCTTGCGCTTGCGCTTGGGGCGGGCCTGCTGCTGCCCTTCGGGCTGCCCCTCGGCCACCACCTCTCCGTCGTCACCGTCGGTGGAGACAGGTTCGGCGGAAGCGCCGGGAGCAGGTGCCACCACGCCTTCGGCCGGCACGTTCTGCTGGGCCGGGCGGGCCTGCTGCTGGGGCGGGGCCTGCCTGGGCGGCTGCGGTGGACGGCTCTGCGGCTGCTGCTGCGGCGTGACGTAGGGGGTCCAGGTCTCGCCCGCGATGGTGCGCCATTCGTCCAGGGTGAGTTCCTTCTCTTCGCCGCCTTCGGTGTAGACGAAAAGGGTCTCGCTGAAGAGGTTGGAGCGCAGCACCTTCATGGGGCCCTGGGTGGTCTGATATTTCTTGCCGATCTTGGGGCAGCGGCGCTGGAACTCCTCGTAGGTGCCCTGCTCGTAGGCCAGGCAGCACAGGAGCCGGCCGCACATGCCGGAAATTTTCGCGGGGTTGAGGAAGAGGTTCTGTTCCTTGGCCATCTTGATGGTCACGGGCTGGAACTTGCGGATGAAGCGCGCGCAGCAGCACATCTGGCCGCAGTTGCCGATGGCCCCGATCATCTGGGTCTCGTGGCGCACGCCGATCTGCCTGAGTTCGATGCGCGTGCGGTAGGCCTTGACCAGGTCCTTCACCAGTTCGCGGAAGTCGATGCGCCCGGGAGCGGTGAAGTAGAAGATCATCTTGGAGCGGTCCTGGAGGATTTCCACATCCACGAGCTTCATGTCCAGGTTGCGTTCGTGGATGCACTCGCGGCAATGGCGGATGGCGTCCCGGGCCAGGACGCGGTTCTCTTCGTACTGGGCCATGTCCTCGGGGAGGGCAGGCCGCAGGATGGGCTTGAGCTCGCCTGGCTCGGCGTCGGCGGGCAGGGTGTCCAGGACGGAGGCCACGCGGGCCATGGCGGTTCCCTGTTCGGTCTTGACCAGCACGTACTGCCCGGTGCGGGCCTCGTGGGAGGCTGCGTCGAAGTAGTATATCTGGCCGTTTTCCCGGAACCTGAGCCCCAGAATGGTGTTCATTGTCGTATCCGAAAGCCCGAGGCGGGCGGTTGAAGATGTCGTAAACAAGCCATTCTAGCCTAAGCCGTCCGGAACTTCAAATGCTTAGGGGATCGACGCAGCTCCGGCAGGGGGCTGGGATGGGGCTCGGGATGGGAATGTTGGCGTACGGAATAATTTGAAAAATAAATTCAGTGCATTCGAGGTGGTGCGAAGAATTTTCAAAAATTTTTTCAACCCGTGTTGACAAGGTGGGGGCAGACGCGTAAATACCGCCTTCCGCGCTGACGGGAACTTCTCCGGCAGCAACGAAGCGGGTCATTAGCTCAATTGGTAGAGCAGTGGACTCTTAATCCATTGGTTGTAGGTTCGAGTCCTACATGGCCCACCAGGAAGTTAGAAAGCCCAGGAATGAAAATTCCTGGGCTTTCTTTGTTTTGCATTTCCGGGTGTCTGTTGTTGGCCAGATTTCGTGGTAAACGTTTTTTGTATTAGACTGTTCTGGGCGAGAGACGCCGTATGAAACATCGGGAAAGTGCCTTTGCGGTGGCTTTTATGGCATTGGGTGAGTGAGACTGACGCAAAATGCGAATGCATGTCTGGACAGTTTTGCGAGTATTCCCGTCGTTGCTGTAATGCCAGAGAAGTTCAGTGTCGAGTGAAGCAGACAGATTGAGAATTTTTCTCTTTAATATTTTGTCATCCTCGATATCGTAAAGCATTTTTAGACAAATTAAGTGGTCACTCAGTATTCTTTCCATCTGGTGCGTGGCGTTGTTCTCGTGGATTCTCCTGTGCATGTATGGGGTTGAAATTATTATGTGTGACGTTTTTGATATTATTCTATAGTAAAAATGAAAGTCTTCAGCGCCAAACAATCGTGCATCAAATCTCGTTTTGTCCTCTATCATGCTCCTTCTGATCATTGCATGACAGCATCCGATGAAATTTTCTTTTAAAAGTGCAGAAAGTGATTCGTGTGAATCAAGAACAAGTTGGTTTTTTTCTTGAATTAGTTTTCTGAAGGATGGACAAAATGAATGATGGTGGCTTTTTCCGATGACTCCTTGGTTGTTGAAGTTGCAGAAGTCCGTGGTACAGATTCCGCATAAGGGGTTATCGTCGAGTGCCTTGGCTTGTATGCTTAATGATCCGGGGAGAAGGATGTCGTCTGCATCGAAAAATACGAGGTATTCTCCTGTTGAAGCGTCAATTCCCGTGTTGCGCGGGGGGCCGGCGCAACCTGAGTTGTTTTGTCGAATGTATGTGATGGAGTCCCCAAAACTTAAAGCAACGTCCTCCGTCCCGTCCGTGGAGCCGTCATTGACGACAATGCACTCGATATCGGGGTAGTCTTGGTCGAGGACGCTTTGGATCGCTTCCTGCAGAAATGGTTCGGCATTGTATGCGGGAATAATGACGGAAATTTTTTTTGGGCTCATAGAAATTCCGGGATCACGGTTCATTCTGTTTGTTTGCGAGCCTGTAGATGCATGCTCCAAATCCATTTTTCGTTTCAAATGGAGGTGCACCGAAACAGGCTTCGCACGCATATGTTTCTTTGATCCAGCTAATGATGTTTTGTGCGTAGCCTTTTCCAAAGTAATCCGTCTCGTATTCCATGTTGTCCCTGTGGAGGAGTACGATCCAGTTCGGAGGGTTTGCTGTAAACGCCTTTTCTATTCGCGTTCCACCAAACGTGAACCATTCAGGAGGAGCAAGGTTGATGAATTTAGTTGGATTGTCCATGCGCAGAAGATAGTTCAGTCCGATGCCCTCAGGCATCACTGATAACGTGTCATTATCTTTTTTGTTGCTTTTAATATAATGTAGTATTTTAATAATAACATCTGATTGCGATCTGTTTACAGATATCTCGTCTGGAGTGCTCGCAACTTGCGTGATCCAGGCTGGTGCGTTGAATATTGTCGCACTAAGTCGTGCTTTTGGATAAATAACCATGAAGAGCATGATCAAAGGTGGAGCTAAAAGGTATATCGGGAATTTCTCGGAAGGTGCTCGAAGGTGCGGAACGAGCCAGAGCGTGGTTGCTGTGAAGGTGAGCAGCCCTGGTAAGATAAGGAAGGAGGAATAGTAATCCGGAGTTGGATTTAAAATAACTTTTAACATCATCGCCAGCGAGTAAACAGTGAGCGTGTTAAGGATGATCAATTTCTGCCTCATCTGGTGGGCATTCGACCTGATGAGGCTGTGCAGCTTGAAAAATGCAATAACAAGGAACGGCGGTAGGAACGTTGTCGAAATTTTTGAGGGAAAATCAGGCTGTGCGTGTTTTGCGGCGATCGCAATGAACGGCGTCAGGTAGCACAGAAGGAGCAGTGCCTTTCGCAGGGGGCTTGAAGGTTGAATTTTTTTGGAGATCAAATGATAGACGTAATACAATAAGAATATAAGCAGGCACGATGTCGCCATCATTCCGAGTTGTTTTGCCGGGTTGGCGCTGCCGCTGATGTTTGAGAAAAACACCCTCATCGGTTCCGGAGGGGAAAACGGCAAGGTGTACATCAACGTCAATGATCGAATCGTCTCCAAAATGGGCATTTTTGAGGATAAATATATGAGGAACAACGCTGGAACGCATATGAAGCCGAGAAGGAAAGAGAATACTCCTCTAGCATGAATCCTGTGCTCGTTGGTCTGGATGGTCGCCGTCAAATAATACAGCAGGGCTGCGGCAGTGGCCAAGAAAGTTTCTGACTTCGCGATGGAAATGCACCCAAGGAAAAGCCCGATGAGGAATATGGATGTACGCAGTATGATTCGCTGGCGTGCTGTGAGGAGGAAAACTATTACGAAGCCAAGGAATAATCCGTGCATGAGTTCATGCGAGTATGGCGATATGAAGTTGTAATTTCTCAAGCTTTCATAGGTGCTGGTCCCCGTGAATAGCAAGAATACGAGCACGCATACCGAAGCTATTTTGTCGCTGGATGCAAATTTTATAGTATTAAATATTAATATGCATGTTAGTATTAGAATTACGAAGTTGAAATTCTGAATGACACGAGTTGATGTGCCGAATATTGTGAATATATTCGCGTTAATATATGATGAGAGAGGGCCGAAATAGTTCGCGACATCAAGGTAAAGCGACTTTCCTTTGCTTATTTGCCATGGAATGTACAACTCCCTGCCGTAGTCAATGATGATGTCCCCCCATTTTCCTTGGCCTCGCGCATATGCAATGGCCAGGACTACGGCGGAAACGCCTAGCAATACGTATGTAAGGATATTTTCCGGAACGATTTTTCTGGTGCTCATTGTTGTTTCTCAAGGGGCAATTTCGTCCCGTCGTTCGGCAGTATTGACGAATATGGCATAAGATCCCGAAGAATGAACCGGCCCACGGCGATCACGCACGTTTGCCGCAAAAGTCCGCGTCAGAGGGCGATGCCGTGCTTCCTGAGCAGGTCGTAGAAGGTAGGCCTGCTGATCCCGAGGGCTTCCGCCGCCTTGAGGATGTTTCCCCCCGACCGGCCCAGCGCGGCCTCCACCATCTGCTTCTCCACCAGCGACCGGGCCTCCTTGAGGGTGGCGTTGGCCGGTATGGGAGAGCCGAGGTCGCTCGGGCACTCCGGAGTGAGCCCCAGGTCGGCGGCAGAGATCGTGGTTGAGTTCGACATCACCATGGCCCGGCGCACGGTGTTCTCCAGTTCCCTGACGTTGCCCGGCCAGGAGTGGCTGGAGAGGGCGTCCAGGGCGTCCTGGGTGAAGCCCGAGACGGCGCTGCCAGTGCCCTCGTGGTGCTTGCGCAGGAAGTGCTCGGCCAGCAGGATGACGTCCTTGCCGCGCTCCCGAAGCGGCGGGAGCTTCAGCGAAACCACGCCGATCCTGTAGAAAAGGTCCTCGCGGAAGCTGCCGTTGCGCATGGCCTCCTGGATGTCGATGTTGGTGGCCGCCACCACCCGCACGTTGACCTCCAGGTTCTTGCGCCCGCCCACCCGCTGGAAGACCATCTCCTGGAGGAAGCGCAGGAGCTTCACCTGCAGGTTGGCGGGCAGTTCCCCGATCTCGTCCAGGAAGAGCAGGCCGTTGTCGGCATACTCCACCTTGCCCCGCACCGTGGATACCGCGCCGGTGAATGAGCCACGCTCGTGGCCGAAGAATTCGGACTCGATGAGGTTCTCTGGCACCGCGCCGCAGTTGATGCAGACCATGGGGCCGGATTTGCGCGGGGAGAGCTCGTGGATGGCCCTGGCGACCAGCTCTTTGCCCGTGCCGGATTCACCCTGGATGAGCACCGGCACGTCCGAAGCGGCCACCTTTTCGATGTGCGCCAGCACCTCCCGCATGGGCGTGGAATCCCCGATCATGCCGGCCGGGTGGACGGCCCTGGGGGCGGCGGACTTGCGGGCGGGCCGCTCCTGCTCGATCTCGAAGAGATGGAAGGCCCGGCGGATCATCACCTTGAGCTCGTCCAGGTCGATGGGCTTGAGGAAGAAGTCGTAGGCGCCCAGGTCCACCGCGCGGCGGGCGTACTCGCGCGAGTCGAAGCCGGTGATGACGATGATCTTGGCCGTGGGCGAGATGCGCCGCAGCTCCTCCAGACACTTGAATCCCTGCGAGGCGTCCTCGGTCCTGGGGGGCAGGCCCAGGTCCAGGGTGACGGCCTGGGGGGAGTGTTCGCGGAATTTTTCCAACGCCTCCTCGACGCCCTGGGCGAAGACCAGGGTGTAGGGCTCTGAAGACAGGCCCCATTTGAGCTGCTGGCGGACGTCCTCGTTGTCGTCCACGATCAGAAGCGTGCGATTCATGCGCCCTCCAGCTGTGTCGCGGCATCCGGAGCAGGCAGGCGCACCGTGAACTCCGACCCTACTCCCGGCGCGCTCGAAACCTCGATGGTGCCGCCATGTGCTTCGACGATCTGCTTACACTGATACAAACCGATACCCATCCCTTTGGATTTCGTGGTCTTGAATGGCTGGAAAAGACTTTCGCTGATGAAACGATCGCTCATCCCGGGGCCGTTGTCGATAACCTTGATGTACGGGGTTGTGTCGAAACCCGTCTCCACACGCACGGTTTCTCCGGCCGGGCTGGCTTCGCGGGCGTTGAGCACCAGGTTCAGGATGACCTTCTGGAGCTGCGACCGGTCCACCTCGGCCGCGACGGTGTCCCCGTCGAAGACCAGGGCGTCCAGGGAGGCGTGCTTGAAGGTCTCCTTGACCAGCTGCTTGAGGTCGGCCGTCTCCATGGACAGGTTCTCGCGCGTGGGGAGTTGTCTCAGTTGCGAGATGAGCACGTGCATCTTGGACACGGTGTTCTCCAGACCCTTGAGCATGTCCTGCTGGAAAGCGGGGTCCTGGATGTAGCGCTTGGCGTTGTCCACGATGAGCGACAGGGTGTAGACGAGGTTCTTCAGGTCGTGGACGATGAAGGTGGAAACCTTGCCCATGACCTCCATGTCCCGGGCCTGTGTGAGCAGTTCCGCCAGCCGCAGGTTCAGGATCGCCGCGTTTGCCTGGCTGCCCAGGGCTTCCATGAGGTCGAAATCCTCCTGGTTGAACTCCTCAGTCTCGTCGATGGGCTTGAGCATGAGGATCAGGCCCTCCAGGGACTCTCCCTGCAGCAGGGGCACGGCGAAACTGGCCTGGGATTCTGACAGGAAGGCCGCCGTCTGCTCGCTGGCAGAGCTGATCCCCTGGCGGATGTCCACGGCGGCGAGGCCGTCCTGGAGCCTGCGGACGAGTCCGTCCTTGGAATCCAGGCGAGGGGGGATGATGTGGTCCAGTTCCCAGACCGTGGCCGGAACCATGGCCTGGCCGCCGGGCTCCTTGAGGTAGAGCACCGCGCCGCCCATGCCGAACGTCTCGCAGAACCCGAGGAGCACGGCCTGGTAGAGTCCGTCCCGGCTGCGCACGCTGGATATCCTGTTGGTGAAGGACATCCACTGGGTGCGGTAGTCGTATTTTTCCTTGTAGAAATAGTGCTGCAGAAGCCGTGTGCACTTGCGGCGGAACCGCTCCGAGAGCATGAGCGTCAGCAGGCCCACTCCGGAGACGATCCCCAGAGCCAGGAGCAGCGCGCGGTTGCCGGCGCTGCCCGTCAGGCTCATGGCCAGGCCCAGGGCCCCGAGAAAGAGCAGGTATGCCCCGGCTCCGAAGAGCACCACGGAGGTCCGGGCCAGGCGTTTGGACACCGCCACCGGGGCCTCCCCGCCCCGGAAGAGCGACGAATACAGCAGGAATGCCGTGCCGATGGCGAATCCGGTCTGGCGGGCCGGGGCCAGGGAGGTGTCCAGGGTGTGGTAGAGAAGCCCCAGGCTCAGGGTGAAGAGATGCGACCCCAGGATGGAGAAACATCCGAGGATGGTGAACTTGATCCTCCAGCGCTGCCCGTGCACGGAGTTGACCAGCGTGGCCTCCAGGGCCGTGAGCGACATGATGAGCACCGTGAGCGTGGCGCACCGGACGAGGAATCCCGGGGCGGAGAGGAAGAACACCGGGCCGTTCTGCGCGGCGGCCCGGACGGCCAGGATTCCGGCCGGAGCGGCGCATATCCCGGCGGCGGTCCCGATGGCGGCCACCGCGAACCAGGAGAGGGCTGGGCTCAGGGACTGTTCCTTGGGCCTGGCGTAGCGCCTGCTGAAGAGCATCCAGGTGACGGCCCCGGTGAGTTCCACCGCCATGTACGGGCCGGTCCAGGCCAGGCCCGAGTCTCCCGGCAGACCCCAGACTCCCAGAGCGTCCAGGCAGAGCGAAGCGGCAACGCCGGCGATGACGTACCACCGGACGTAGCCCATGCCAGGCTTGAGGAACAGGCTGGCCGCCAGCGCCACCGAAAGCCCGGTGCACAGGAGGAGGAGAACGGTCTGGACTGGTCCGGGAGACATGGCCGTCCTTACGACTGGAGGAATTGCGCCAGCACGGGCTGCACGGTTTTCAGGAAATCCTCGGCCAGTTCCGACGCCTTGGCCTTGTCGCCCGGCATGGGCACGGAGATCCGGATGAAGCTGGCCGCCCGCCGCCCACTCCGGATGGAGTGGAGCACCTCTTGAATCTTCAGGGCGTATTCGTTGGTGATGGCGACCCCGCCCACCTCGAACCAGTACATGAAGAGTTCGGTGTCGGCCCCGTTCTGGTAGACCGCGGTGACGGTGTCCAGGGTCCTGGACGCGAGGTTCACCGGGGAAGGCTCCGTGGAGACCTCATACCAGCCGGAGCCGGGCAGGCAGTTCCTGGGCGAGTGGAGCGGCCCGGCCTTGCTGGCCCCGTCGTGGTAGCCCACGTAGAGGTCGGCCACGGCTCCGTCCTTTCTCTGGTAGCGCTTGGCCATGTAGTCGGTGGGCCTGAGTATCCGCAAGGTGTCCGGGTCGAACCGGGAGTTCTGGATCATTGTCCAGTCGCCCACCTGGGTGGGGAATTCGGCCAGGGGTTTGGCCAGCGGGCTCGGCTGGTCATGGTGGGTGGCCATGTACACGCCCGCGAAGGCCATCACGGCCACGATGGCCAGGTAGCGGAGGTATGTCTTCATCGGAACCACCTTGACAGGATGCGGTGGGAGGCCATGAGCATGGCGATGGACGTCAGGAAGATGACCAGCCCCGCGAATTCATGGAAGAAGCCCTCGGCTGCGGCCTCGCCGAAGTGCTGGGCCAGGATGCCGGTGCCGATCACCCGGACCATGTTGGCGGCCAGGGCGATGGGGAAGATGAGGGCCACGATGGCCAGCTTCTCCTTGAAGGGGCGAACGAAAAGCATCACGTAGGCCAGGCCCACCGCCAAAAGCGATGTGAGCGAGCGCAGTCCGCTGCAGGCGTTGACCACCTCAAGGGTTATGTTGGGGAAGGCCATGATGTTGCCCTCGCGCACCACCAGTATTCCCAGGGCCTTCAAAACGACCACGGACACCTTGGTGACGAAGAGCTTCAGGGGAAAGGCCAACGCGTCGTAGAGCACGGCCGGAACCGGGATCATGAGCGTCAGGTAGGCCATGGGGCCAGCCAGCACGCCCAGGACCCCCCACCCGGCCCAGTACACCACGCACCCGGTCAACACCACCAGGAGCGAGAAGCGCATGGTGAAGTATTCCGTGGCCAGCCACCCCAGGAGGAGCATGGCCGCTCCCATGGCGACGATGGCAAGCCCCATGGCGCTGGGCTTGGCCGGCTGGGCCATGAGCCGTTCCCGGCGCTGCCAGATCAGATAGGCGGAAACCACCGGGACGATGAACCCGTGGGAGCTGTTCTCGTCGTTCATCCAGTCCAGTACCATGCCGTGCACGATGGACCAGTAGGCGGCCGCCACCGAGGCCAGGGCCAGGAGCATCAACGGGTACTGGGACCTGACCAGGGCCGCGAGCGTCGCGACGGAACCTCCCTGCGGCCCCTGGGGCGGGGAGAGCTTGGGACTGAGCGTCGCGTCCATGTCAATGACCTCCTCGAGCGGCGAACCAGTCAACGGTTCTGGCTAGCCCCTCCTTGAGCCCGACCTTAGCCCTCCAGTGGAGCATCTGCTGGGCTTTTGAGGTGTCCGAGTAGTTGCGCCGCATGTCGCCCTGGCGCTCTCCGAGGTGCCTGACTGCGGCCTGAGGCAGGCCTTTGGCCGCGAGCGCCTCCACCAGCATGGCCACCAGGCTGTTCACGGTGGTTTCCTCGCCGGTTGCGATCTGGAATGTTTCGCCCGCGGCGTCCTCTCGCACTGCGGAGCTCTTGACCGCCTCGACCAGGTCGTCCACGTACAGGAAATCCCTGGTTTGAAGGCCGTCACCGAACACGTCCAGGGGCTCGCCCTTGCGGGCCGCCGAGATGAAGCTGGCAACCGCGCTGGACTTGTGGCTGGAGAGCGGACCGTAGACGTTGCTGAACCGGAGCGACACCGACGGAACTCCGAAACACTTCCAGTAGGCGCAGCAGTATCCTTCTCCGGCCATTTTGCTCGCCCCGTAAGGCGACATGGGGCGCGGAACGATGTCCTCGCGGATGGGGGGGGGCGCGTCTCCGGCCGGGGCTCCGCTGGAGGCGAAGACGAAGCGCCTGGCTCCAGCCTGGCGGGCGCCCTCCAGGCAGTTCAGCGTGCCCAGCACGTTGACCTTGCAGTCCCATCTGGGATTTTTGACGGACGGTCCCACCCCTGTGTTGGCCGCCAGGTGCACCACCACGTCAGCGCCGCCGCAGGCGCTGGCGGTGTCGTGTTCATCGAGGATGTTCGCCGGGACCAACTGGACCTCGCCAGGCCCGGGGAATCCGGCAAGAGCGGCGGGGCCGCATTCGGAAAAACGGCAGACCTCGGCAAGGCCGTCCCTGTCCCCCACGCTCAGGTCGTCCAGGATGCGGATGGCGTGCCCTCCTTCACCAAGAAGCGAGGAGACGAGGTTGCGGCCGATGAATCCGGCGCCGCCCGTGATGAGCCAGTTCATGCCCATTTGACCCCCCTGAAGATGCTCTGGGGACGGATGGACGCCTTGTGCTTGAGCACCAGCTGCAGCATGGACCGCAGGATTTCGTCCGTGAGCAGGGTCGGTTTCAGGCCCAGGTCGGCGAGCCCGGTGTAGGCCGGGTTGTAGTAGTGCTCCTCGGCCTCTTTCCTCGGATTGGGGATGTGCTGGACGCGCACGTCCAGGTTCATGGCGTTGCCGGCCTTTTGGACCATGTCCGCCAAGGTGAGGACGTCGAAGGTTTCGGTCAACTGGTTGAAGACGCGCAGCTCGCCCGGGCCGGCCGGCTTTTCCAGGGCCAGCCGGACGCAGTTCACGGTGTCGATGATGTTGAGGTATCCGCGGATCTGCTTGCCGGAACCGTAGACCGTAAGGGGGACGCCCGCCACGGCCTGCACCAGGAATCTGTTGAGCACTGTGCCGAACAGCTCGTCGTAGTTGAAGAAAGGCATCAGGCGCTCGTCGCTGCCCGATTCCTGGGTGGTGATGCCGTAGACCGGGCCCTGCATCAGGTCGGTCACGGCAAGGCCCCAGGTGCGCACGTAGAACCAGAGCATGTCCGTGTCCATGATCTTGGTGGTATGGTAGAGGCTGCTGGCCTGGCGCGGGTATAGGAAACGCTGGCGGCGCCCCTTGTGCTCCACGTCGAGCCAGCCTTCCTCGATGTCGATGTTGGGTGTGCCGTATTCGCCCATGGTGCCGAGCTTGACGATCTGGGCCTGGGGGCAAAATTCGCGAACGGCGAAGACGCAATTGGCCGTGGTTTGCAGGTTGTTGGCCAAGGTCAGGCTGGCGGCCCTTCGGCTGAGCATGGAGTAGGGAGCCGAAGGCTGCTCCGCGTAGTGGACGATGGCGTCGGGCGTGAACGCCCTGAACACCTCACTGACGAAATCCCACTGCGTCAGGTCGCCGATGAACACCTGGACGTCCTTCCCGGAGACGGACTTCCAGATCGATGCCCTTTCGGGCAGCCGGGGCGTGGGGAAAAGCGGGTCTCCATCCTCGTTGGAGCAGAGGTTGCGGCGCAGATAGTTGTCCACGCAGGCCACGTCGTGGCCCCTGGCCGAAAGGTGCATGGCGGTTGGCCATCCGAGATAACCATCGCCACCCAATATCAGTATCTTCATGGTGTTGCTCCTGGTGATCGATGCGATTGCCGCGTTTAGGGCCAATGCCTCTGCGCGGGGTGAGAGCCCTCGACAGGCTCTTCGAGCAGCTTGTTCACGTACAGGAACCGCGTGAGCTGTTCCTGGGTCATGGGCGGCTCGTTGCACGAGTTGTAGGGGTTGGTCACGACGCCGGGAACAATGTCGTCGTAGTCGTAGGCCGTTTCCCGATACAGGCCATGAAATGCTGGGAGAACGGCGAAGTAGTCCGTCAGCTCGACCGCACGCCGGGTTTCTTCGAGGCTCATGAGTTCCTCGTACATTTTCTCACCCGGTTTCGCGCCGATTTCCGTGATGGGAATGCTCGCCGGATCATGGCCGTACCGGGGGGCAATCTCCCGGATCATTACCTCGGCCAGGTCCTTGATCCTGATCACCGGCATCTTCGTGATGAAGACTTCGCCTCCTCGGGCGAGGGCGGAAGAATCCAGAACGAGGCGGGCGGCCTGCTCGATGCTCATGATGAATCGGGTCATGTCCGCGTCGGTGAGGGTGACGGGGCCTCCCGCCCGGATTTGCTCCCGGAAGATGGGAATGACCGATCCCCTGGAGCCCAGCACATTGCCGAAACGGGTGGAGGCGAACACGGTTCCGCCTTTTCTCCGGTTACTGTTGGCCGCGGTCATGAGCCGTTCGCCCATGAGTTTGGACGTCCCCATGACGTTGGTGGGGTTGACCGCCTTGTCCGAGCTCGTGAAGATCACGCGTTCGACGTGGTTTGCGATCGCTGCCTCAATGATGTTCTGCACTCCGAGGATGTTGTTTTCCACGGCTTCAGTCGGAGAGCGTTCGCATAACCCGACATGCTTGAACGCCGCTGCGTGAAATACGACGTCAACATCTTCCATCAACTGGAGCATCCTCTTGGCGTTGCGCATGTCTCCGATGAAGAAGTGCGCATGGGGGTGAGACAGCCATTCCTGTTCCATGAAGAAGGTCGCGCTCTCGTTGTTGTCGATGCAGAGCAGTTCCTTCACACCGTATTGGGTGAGTATGTGGGCGACCAGTTCCCTGCCCACGGTGCCGCAGCAGCCGGTGATCAGGACCCTCTTGCCCGCGAGCATGGCGGATGCATTCATTTACGCGCTCCTGGCCGGCGCCTGGACGGTGCCGGGATCGTTTCGTTCCTTGATCGTCCTGGCGGGGTTTCCCGCCACCACGTGGCCGGGCTCGGCGTCCTTCACCACAACCGAGCCTGCGCCCACCACACATCCGTCGCCGACGTCGGCCATGATGACCGCCTGGTTTCCGATCCAGCAGTCGTTGCCGATGCGCACCCCGTCATGCGATCCCCCTTGGAGCCGTATGGGGGTATGAGCATCCGCGAAGTGGTGCGTGGACTTGCCGCTGGTGATGCTGACGAAGCTGCCGATGATGGTGTCGCGCCCGATATGCGCCTTGGATACGATGGTGTACGGGCCGATGTAGACGTGGTCCTCGATCTCGGAGTCTGGCGTGGAGAACAGCACTCCGAAGTCGAAGGTCGCCTCCCAGGAACAGCGCGTGAGCGTCTGGACATAGAATCCGCTACGCAGCACGGACCCCAAGGTACCCGGGACGAGGCTCATGAGCTGCGAGAGGCCCCTGAACATCCGGTGTTCCCCTCCTGGTCGGTCCGCGATCCGGACCAAGGCAGCCGCCGGAAACGTCGCGACCTTGGCGACGATGTGCAGCGTTCGCTTGAGGGTCGTCTTCATTTGTTTCCACCGGCGGTATGTTGTTTCCCGGCCAGTCCCGCGCGGGCGTACTCCTGGCTCAGGTAGAACTGGCCGCCTCTCCCGACCCATCCGAGCACCTTGGGCGCTACGGGAAGCCAGGGCCAGTGGACCTGCGCCGGGTGGTCCAGCGAATACAGGAAATCGTTTTTCGATGCCTTTTCCGCTTCGAAAAAGAACATCGCATCCCTGAAGATCTTCCGGGCGAACGCGGTGTACGCCTGGGCCTTCTCCGGTTCGTTCTTCAGCAGGTTGGCCGCTGCATAACTCAGTGGGCCGGCCACCAGGACGTTGTGCCCCACTTGGCCCCCCGTGTTTTTTTCCGGATTGTCTGGAGAGGTGGAGTAGGAGAGCGAGAGCACGGCATATCTGCCGTTCTTGGTTTCGCCCCCGACGAAGGCCTTGTCCTTCAGGAAATCCAGGCTCCGGATGATGTACTTCTCCAGCGTCGACACATCCAGGCCAGCCCGGGAAGCCTCCATGTGGAATTCGCAAAGTGGTTCGAGGGGATAGGTCAGCATGGTCACGATGGCCTCCCCCTTGTAGAGTCCGTTGAACGAACCGGTTTCAGTGATGTAGCCCTTTCCGCCGCTACCGGGCATGTCAGGCAGCTGTTCCGTGTACAGGAGGCTCCCGGTGAATATGCGCATGGCCTCCGTCAGAAGCGTCTTGTCGCCCGTTATGCGGTACAGGTTGGTGAGCAGGAGGATGCTCCATCCCTGGCAGCGGGTCTGGTTCACCGCCCAGTTTCCCCCGGCGATGACCTTGGCCCAGATCCTCTTGGCTGCGCCTGCGCTGCGCGCGGCCGCTTCCTGGTAGCGGATGTCTCCCGTGAGGAAGTATCCCAGCGTGTATCCGCCGTTCCACGTATGCGAAGCCATAAAGCCCGCATTCTGGGTCGTTTTGTGATGCCAGCCGAGCGCGGGCGGACCTATCAGCTCCCAGTTCCAGATTCCTTCGGTCTGACCGCCGTGGAGTTGGTCCATGTCGATGCTGTGGTGGGTCATCTCCAAGGCCTTTTCACGGAACTTGTCATTGCCGGAGCGTATGAACTGCAGCCACATGATGTACGGCCAGTCGTACCCGAGCGACGAGAACAGACCGCTTTTGTGGGCCCAGTCCCCGTAGTTTTCCCAGCCGAACCAGCTCCGGCCGAGCGCGCGCTGTTCCCGGAGGGTGTCCAGGTCCTTGCCGACGATGGACTTGTCCACCGGCATGGTCACCATGGCCTCATACATCTCCAGGGCCTTGTTCACCGTGGAGTCTTGTGTCTTGAACCTGGCCGGGGCGAAAACGCTCCAGGCCCCGGACTGGGCGTACCAGCGCGGTTCGCAGGTCGCGAAAAGCGGCGCGGCGAAGCACGCTGCCGTCTTGGCCGGGTCGAGCTTTCCGGCCTGCGCGCTGAAGTCGTACCAGGTGGTGTCGGTCATGTGCCAGCTGCCGCTGAAGTAGTGCCTGCCGGTGGCGTAGCTGGTCAGATAGGGCGTCTTCTCATCCGGAATGGCCGGGTTATCCGGCAGGAGCCCCACCACCAGGGCCGAGTCCGAAAGCTCCAGGGCCTTGGGAAAGCGCTCCCAGAAGTTTTCCACGAAGGCGGACACTTCGCCGTTTCCGGACGAAGCCTTGACCAGGCCCGGATACTTGCCGGGATGCTCGGCGCTTTTACCCTGGACCGTCTCCATATAGTAGAAGTTCCTGGAGTCGTCCTTCGGGTCGGTGTCCCGGTGGAGTTGCAGGACGGAACCTTTCCCGGCCTGGCCCTTCTGGTCGCTAAAGCGGGCCTGCCAGTCGCCCTGGCGCAGGGGCATGGCCAGGGTGAATCCGTCCAGGAAGACGTCGTTTACCGGAAAGTAGGTATGGATGGAGTTGCCGTTGCTCTCGAGGGTCGTTTCGACCTTGACGAAACTCTTGTTCTTGAAGGCGAAGATGCGCACCGTGTAGGTCAGGGCCATGTTCTCGCTGACAGGGGCGCCGTTGGGCTGGTTGAGCTGGGGACGGGCGTCCCCGCCGGTGAACGTCTTGCCTTGGGTGTCGGCGAAGGTGCCGCGCACCCGCACCACCGCCCGCATGGGACCGTTCTCTTCCACCACGGCCTCGCCCTTGCCCAGGGCGGAGCGGTAGGCCACACCCTTGCGGATGATGGTCAGACCACCGTCGGGCCCTCCGGCCAGGGGAGCCCCGCCTCCGGACGCGCTCACGTCCTCCAGGTTCCTGAATCCCTTGCGGGACACCTTGAAGCTTACGGCCCCGGTGTCCACGGAGATGGCGTCCTTGCCTTCCTCCACGCGGACGCCCTGGGTCGAAGGGGATGCCTGTCCCGTCTTGAGAGTGTAGGCCGCCTTGCCGCGGGGCGCGACATCTGCCTGGAAGTCGCACAGGACCCACTTGATCGGCTTGCTCGCGTCGTTCAGTTCCCCCCAGCGCGCCAGAACCTTGAACTGGGCCGGAACCGGCTTGCCGCTTGCGTCCAGCAAGGCAAGTTCGCCAGTGCCCTTCACCCCCATGGCCTCGGATAACGGTACTCCCGAGGTGACGGGATAGGCTTCATACTTGGCCTGTTCCGGATTGTTCACCGTCAGTTTCACCTCTTCGGCCAGCACGGGGCTGCCCCATGCCGAAAGCAGTATTGCACCCAGCATGACCAGCTTTGCCAGAGTGCAAACGCGCCACCGTATATCTCTTGTTCTTGTCGCCATTGTCGTCACTCCTGAACGTTGGCTTGTGTGACCCTGTGTCCCTGTGCCGCAGGAACACCCAGGCGCCACTTCCCGCTGCGTGTCCTCGTGCATGCCGCCCGGCGCGAGGGGAGAGCGGCCTTTGTCAATGCTGTACCATGAAGTCACATCATGCATGTGCATTCCTCGACCGCAGGAACCGTGTCAGAACGATAAGGCCCCACAGGATTGAGCTCCTGTCGGCGCGGCGGTCCTGGTGTTCGTTCCAAAGACGTTGGACGGACTTCATGCAGAGCACGCCGGACTCTTTCGCACCCTTGTCGAAGAGTTCCGCATCCGCCCAATCGCGCAGCGCCCCCCGGAGCCATGCGGCCAGCGGAATCGTGAATCCTTTTTTGGGGCGGTCCACGATATCTTTGGGGACATGGCGGTAGAGAAGGTTCCGCAGCACGTATTTGTGGATTCCTCCGCGCAGCTTGTTTCGAAGAGGCAAGGACCAGGCGAACTCGACGACCCTGTGGTCCAGGAAGGGAACCCGAGCCTCCAATGCGACAGCCATGCTTGCCCTGTCCACCTTGACCAGTATGTCGTCGGGGAGGAAGGTCGTCGTATCATGGAACATCATGCTTGAAATTGGAGAAAGACCGGACGGCGGCTCCAGCCCCGCAGGCGGGAGCCGCCTTGGGGACTTCGCCGAGAGCAGGTCTTCGTATCGCTTATAGGGCGTGATCGCATTGTCATAGAACTCATGAGGACTGCGCGCATCCAGGAGCGCGATTAACGTGTCGATTTTTTCCGATCCCATGTTTGTTGGTGATTTGAAAAATTTCGAAAGCAATTTTGTGTTGTCGAAAACGTTGTCTGGAACGCGGCGCAGTATGGATCCAAGCATTGTTTTAAGGTCATGAGACAAGTGGCTGGCCATTTCCCAGCGCGATCCGCAGGTTGCATAGCTCGGGTATCCGCAGAAGAGTTCATCGCCCCCGTCTCCGGAGAGAATGACGGTCACGTGCTCGCGGGCGAGTCTGGAGACGGCGTACGTCGGGATTTGAGACGAATCGGCAAAGGGTTCGTCAAACGATTCGACCAGTGTTTGGGTCGACTCCAGGAGATCCTTTTGTGTGACGAGCAATTCGGTATGCTCGGTGCCGAGGTGGTTCGCCACGGCGCGGGCGTGTTGCGATTCGTCGTGCGCCGCGTCGTCAAAGCGGATCGTGAACGTCCTAATTTTATGGGGCGTGAATTGGCGCATGAGCGACACAATGCAGGAGGAGTCTATGCCTCCGGACAAAAAGGCCCCGATTGGAACGTCGGAGATCATGCACATGCCTGTCGAGTCGCTCAGCAGAGCGCTCAGGCAGTCCTCGGCGTCTTCATCGCTTCCGGTGAACGGGGAGAGCATTCCTTGCCTGGCGCAATCCTGCAGGGACCAGAAGCGAGTCTTGACCTGGTTCGTCAGCCGGCCGTCCGGGGTGAAGTCGCAGCACAACAGGCCGCCCTGGGGGAGCTTCTTTATGCTTGTATAGATCGAGCGCGGTGCCGGGACGTATCCATATTTCAGAAACAAGGCGGTCGACTGCATGTCGATCGACAAGCGTTCATCCTCCATGAACACGAGTCCCTTGATTTCGGACGCGAAGGCGATCCGGTCCCCGTCTATGAAGTAGTAGAGCGGCTTGATCCCCATGGGATCCCTGGCCAGCCACAAACGGTGTTCGACGCGGTCCCAGACTCCAAACGCGAACATTCCGATGAATTTCCGGACGGATTCCGCGACGCCCCAGGCGTCAAAGCAGGCCAACATGACCTCGGTATCCGAACCTCCGCGGAATTCGGGCGCATGGCCTTCGTCGCGCAGTTGTTTTCTCAATCGCTCGAAATTGTACACCTCGCCGTTGAACACCATGCAGTATCGGCCGGATGCGGACAGCATGGGCTGCCGGCCGTGCTCGCTGAGGTCGAGAATGGCCAGGCGCCTATGGGTCAGGCTCAGCCCGTGCTCGTCGTCGTGCCATTCGCCGGAGTCGTCGGGTCCCCGGTGCTTGAGGATTTCGTTCGAGCGTTTCGCCATCTCCATGCGCAGCGACACCGCAAGGCTCTTGTCTTTCAATCCCCAGATGCCGCACATTACATGACCCTCGATTTGGAGTTTCCGTCCGCGTAGAGGCCAATATAACGGTCGAGCGCTCGGCTCGCGTTGTAGTCCTTGGTAACGGTTTGTTGTCCTTCCAGGCCGTATCGCTCACGCAGGGAGTCGTCGGTCAGCAGCGTTATGATCGCCCTGGCCATGTCCGTTTCGCTCCCGGGTTGGACGAGCAGGCCGGTATGTCCGTCGCGCACGACGTCGGGGATCCCGCCAACCCGGGTGGCCACCACGGGCTTACCGGCCGCCATCGCTTCGAGGATGCACAGCGGCAGCCCTTCCGCCTTGGATGACAAGACCGCGACGTCCAAGGATTTCATGAGCTCGGGAATGTCTCTGCGCACGCCGAGGAAGTGCACGTTGTCTTGGATACCGAGGCTTTCGGCCAACGATTCGAGGCCGCGCCGCAAGGATCCTTCACCGATCACGAGAAGCTGCGCGTCAGGCACAGCCGCGACAACAAGGGCGAACGCCCTCAAAAGCATGTGATGGTCCTTTTCGCTCTCAAGCCTCGCCACAATGCCGACCACAGGTTTATCCGCGTCCAATCCCAAAGACTCGCGCACCTCTTCAGCGTTGCTGATCCGCTTCACATCAACGCCGTTGCGGATCAGCGCGATGCGTTTTTTGGGAATGCGGACCTTGGTCAGTAGGAAGTTTTCCACGTCTTCGTTGACAACTGTCACCATGCTGCACAGGGCGGCAAGCACACGCAGCATCACCCGTTTGTGAATGGGCTCCAGCGAGAAGCGTTCATGCTCGGTATGGATGATCTTGGCTCCGGAAACGACCGCGCCGGGCCAGGCGTAGAAAAGCTCATAAAGATGATGGGTGTGGACGATGTCCGGCTTCACTGTCCGGATGATCCGAAAAACCTCGAGCATCGTTTTCCAGACCCCTCCGGTGCGGCCGGATACGAACGTTTTGATGTGGGCGTTCTCCAATTCGTGCCGCAACGCTCCATCCTGCTCCAGGGCGCACACTGCGTTTTCCCAGCCAAGTTGCGTCAGGCCCAGCGCGATGTCGCGGGCCACCATTTCGGAGCCGCCGACACCCAATGAGTATACCACCTGAAGAATACGTTTTCTGGCCACGTCCGCGCTCCGCTCAGTCCAGGGATTTCAGGAACTGGTGGTAGGTGTTCGCATAGTTGTCCGGCGAAAAGTGCGCCTGCGCGCGGGTGAGCCCGGCCTCGCCCATTTGCCCGCACCGTTCGGGATCATCGAGCAGGATGCGCATCTTCGCGGCCAGGTCCGCGTCGTTCTCGGACTCGAACAGGAGCCCCGTCGTCCCGTCCTCGATCACTTCAGGAATGCCGCCAGCCCGTGAACCGATGACCGCCTTGCCGCAGGACATGGCTTCGATGACCACTCGAGGAATGCCCTCGGTCCTTGATGCGGAAACATAGAAGCGGCACCCCTCGAATTCGGCGATGATGTCCTTGTAGACCATGCCCTTGTTGAAGATGACGTTGGGGTTGCCTTGAGCCAGCTCCTGATAGGGGCCTAAATCCGGGCAATGGCCGATGATCTTGAGCTTGAGGTCCGGGTAGTCGGGGCTTATGCGCCGGAACGCCTTGAGCATCACGTCGACGCCCTTGATGTCGAAGGGGTGGCCCACCAGGAGGATGTACCCGCCGTCGGACCTGGATTCCCGGAACGCCTGGGTGGCGATGTAGGAGAAGAATGTGGCCTGCTTCGGCCCTCCTCCGTTCAAACCGAAGACCTTCCGGTAGTTTTGGGCGATGGGCTGGTTGATGAACTTGATCGCGTCGGCTCTGGGCAGGCTCAGGCGCATGAGGGCGAGTTTGATCTTTTCGGCCACGTGCCTGAACAGCCCGACGGTTGCGTCCTTGGGAGTGTAAAGATGATCCGTGTTCACCTCCACCACGAGCTTGCCGCCGGCGATGAGTCTCGCCAGCAGGCCTATGAAGCCGCAGATGCCCGGATCGTAGGCCACGATGTAGTCCAGGGGGCGCATCTTCCAGGCCGTTTTCAGGCAGTAAAGCAGGTAGCCGGCCTGCCTTGCCAGGATATTCGCGCGATAGCGGTATGACGTGAACAGGAAGTTGCCGGCCTTCTGCTCCCCGGTGGAGGAGGAAAGGTGCAGCATCCTGCCCGTATACCAGCGCGAGAAGAGTTCGTACTTGAACTTGAAGTTGGGGCTCTCGGGAGACCAGATGAGATAGTTGATGAACATCACTTTCTTCGCGCTCATGCCGTCCCTCCATGTCTTCGCGCTGCCTCGGAGTAGATCGATTCCATGCGCGCGGCCCGGGCGTCGGGGGAGAATAGCTCCCGCACCCTGGCCAATCCCGCCTCTCCCCACGCCCGCGCTGTTTCCGGGTCATCCACCGTCTCGATGATCGCTTCGGCCAGGGCCCTGGGGTCTCCGGGGGGCACGAGCCTGCCCGTGACGCGGTCGGGGACCGTCTCCGGCACCCCTCCCACTGCAGAGGCCACCACGGGCAGGCCGCAGGCCATGGCTTCCAGGGCCACGTTGGGCATGCCTTCGCTGAACGAGGGGATGACCAGTACGTCCATCAGCCGGTAGAAAGGGGCTATCTCCGGCTGGTATCCCGCGAAGACCACCCGGCCGGACAGGCCGTTGGTCTCGCAGAAACGCTTGAGCGCCGCCTCTTCCTGGCCGTCGCCAACCAGGATGGCCTTGAGGCCGTCGCGCCCCTTCAGAAGATTCATGGCCTCGAGAAACACGCCGTGCCCCTTTTCCGGGCTGAACCTGCCCACCACGCCGAGCACGGTGTCGCGCGCCGAGAGCCCGAAATCCTCCCGGTTCACGGTGGAGGCCTCGGCAGGCCCTGAAACGGGAGCGGCGGAGGCCACGGCGTTGGGCACGGCCACAGTGCGGTCACCGGGGAATCCCGCTTCCACCAGCTTGCCGCGCATGACGCCGCTGACGGCAACGATCCTGTCCGCGTGGCGGGCGAAGAGGCGCTCCAGCCTGAAATAGAAGCGGATCTTGGCGTTTTCGTTCGTGTTGCCGTGGATAAAGGACACCCATGGGCTGCCCGTGGCCTTGGAGAGGATGAGGCCCATGACGTTGGGCTTGTAGCCGTGAGTCTGCAGCACGTGCGCGCCGGTCTCCCGGATCAGCCTGGACGCCTGGCACAAGAGCAGCGGGTCCACGGCCGCACGCTGGGCCAGGACGTGCACCTCGTGCCCCTGGCCTCGCAGGTCCTGGAAGAGCGGGGGCTCGGGGAGCCCCTTGGGCCATGTGCAGGCGAAGACGATCCTGTGCGAGCCGCGCTCTCTGAGCTTCGACGCCAGTTGGACGAGCTGCTTCACAGGACCGGTGGCCCGGTCGGCGGCGATGGCGGCCAAGACCGTCTTCATGCCCGCTCCTCCCGGATCTTTTCCCGTTGGGCGTCGCCAATGCAGCGATTCAGGGCTGAGCCGATGATGCCCCAGTCGTAGTTTTCGGCCACGAACCGTCTGGCAGCGTCTCCGATGCGGCGTCTGGCGTCGCCGTCGGAGAGGAGCCGGACCATCGCTTGGGCGAAATCCTCTGCCGAATCGGCCAGGACGATCTGCGTTCCCTCGGCCGCCGCGATCCCTTCCGCCCCGACCCGGGTGGACACAACGGCCTTGTTGCAAGCCATGGCCTCCAGAATCTTCAGGCGGGTTCCGCCGCCCACCAGGAGCGGCACCACCGCCAGGCTTGCCCGCGCGAGGAAGGGGGCCACGTCCGGCACGTCCGCGAACACGGACACGTTCGGGCCTTCCAGGGCGCGCACGGCCGGGACGGGGTTCTTGCCCACCAGGCTCAGGTGCAGCCCGGGGAGGACTTCGAGCAGGCGCGGCAGGACCTCCCGCACCAGGAACCGCGCCCCGGAGATGTTGGCGTGGTAGTCCATGCGCCCGATGAAGACGGCCTCCTGCGCGTCCCTGCCGGCCGGGCTGGGCTGGTAGGCGTCGCACCACACTCCGTTGGGGATGACCTCCACCTTGGTGCGCACGCCCATGGATTCGAGCAGCGCCTTGTCCTCGCCGGAACACACCGTCACCAGGTCGAAACTCCTGGAGACGTCGCGCTCGTACCGCTTGAGCTTCCGGGCGGTGAGCCGGGCGTAGAGGGCCTTGGCCGGGGACTCTTCCTGTTGCGCGAAGCGGCGCATGAGGCTCGACTCCACGTTGTGCATGTCCAGGATCTTGAGCGGGATGGACGCGTTCACGGCGTACTGGGCCATGGACACGTCCTCCACCTGCACGGCGTCGTAGCGGCGGATCTGGGTGAGCTCGCGCATGGCCAGTCCGAAGTCTTCCTGGTGGCAGTTGTGCACCGAAAACGGTTCGCGCATGACCAAGCCCCGGAGCAGGTCGGTCGGGGCGTATGACTTGGCGCGCTCCACGGTCACGATTTCGCGCAGGCATTCCCTCTGCCCGTTCATGGACGTCTCGACGTCCTCGCCGTTCAGGTAAGTGAGCAGGTCCACCTCATGGCCGTGCGCGGCTAGCGAACGGATCAGGGCGGAGGTGCGCATCTTCCAGCCATCGTCGGCCGGGAAGGGAAGCCTGGCGCTCACGACAAGAATCTTCATCGGCCCACCCCTTCCCTGTCCGCCCCCGGGCGGACTCTCCTGTTGAAAGGTCCGAGCGTGTGGACGACCCTCAGCCTTGTCATGCCCGCATTGGACAACGCCTTGAGGGATGCGGCGTTTTCGGAATGCACCACGCTGTACACGCGCTCGCATCCCTCGCGGAAAAGCTGCGCGAGCGTCTGCCTGATGGACTGGCTGCACAGCCCCTGCCCACGGTATTCCGGCAGGGTGACGATATGGCTGATTTCCGCTTCACCATCGCCGAGAATAAGAAACCTTCCGGCCACGCCTTTGCCGTGGACCCAGTGTATGTGGCACGGCGTGCCGTCCATCGTTACGGCGAAGCAACGCATCGACCCGTCCTGCTTGTCGAAGTAGTATTCACGAGGGAGATGCTTTCCGTCTCTGAATTCAGAAAGTGTTTTCTGCTGTATTTCGATGCACGGATGCCGATATTCCTCTGCTTGTTTTTCATTGAAATCGTTCTTTGATGCAAACATTATGACAAACTTGTTTATGCTAAGAATGCTGTAGTATATGAACTTGCAATACTTGATTGGTCCACTTCCGTAGTGGGCCTCAAGCGTCTCGGGCAAAGATTTGAGGCTGAGCAGTCTATTTCTCACGACGTGTACCACTGGCCTTTCTGTTCATGATGTTGATCCTGGAGAGAATCATGGTGCATACGACGAGGTATAGGAAGACAGACGAGTATGCCTGAGAAAGAAACATCGCCGTTATGACGTATGCGTGGAACGAGGCCTCAAGGCCGATGCTGAAGGTTTTTACTTTTTCTTGTAGGAAGCTGTCCTTCCTCATGAAGGAATAAAGTTCTTTGTAGCTTGTGTAAATGAGTGCAAGAAACAGCACGAGTCCTCCGGTTCCGAGCTCGGCCGCGATTTGGATGAGGAAGTTGTGGGCTGTCTTCCAGGCCCCGTATTGGTGTTGCGTTCCGTCGGCGTTGACGAATCCATCAAAGCCGATTCCAAGTATCGGATTCTCGAGGTATATATTCATCCCGCGCTTCCATATCTCGATGCGCCCGCCTCCGCTGGTGTAGTTGTAGTCCTCAGTCGGCTCGAGGATGGTCGAGAACCGTTCCATCTGGCTTTCGGAGACGAAAGCGAAGAATAATACGACGATGACTCCGATCATGGCCAGGGCTTTTACTTTTCCAAGGGTCTTGTCCCTGAGCAGTGTGTATGGCGCAACAATGCAGATGCTTATGAACGCTCCGCGCGAAACTGTTGATACGATGCCGATAACAATTAGAACCGTGCAGATCGTCGAGGAAATTTTAGAAATGCCTGTCGATATTCGGGAGAGATAATACGACAAGGGAAAGACGGAACAGAAGATAAGGCCAAGGTCGTTCGCGTCGTATGTGCTGCCAACGTTGAATCGTTTCCCCGTGGTGAAGAATGAAAGCACCGCAACCAGTGAAACGGAATAGACGAGAACGCGGTTCAGGAGGATGAAGTCCTCCTCTTTCTGAACGACTCGCAGCATGGCGTAGAAGAGCAGGCATTTTATCGGGACCCCCGTCATGAAGGACCTGAAGCTGGCTCCGGGCCATACCGCGCCGGGAATGGAAAGAAGCGCGATGGCGATGAGCATGATGTAGATCTTGGTCTGGGTGAAGGCCATGATCGGCTTGAGGGTCTTGTCGGGTTTGGCTGCGAAGATGGCCAAGAGCGAGATAAGGCCGGTGATGGCCCCGAGGTGCAGCCCCGCCAGGATCGGGTGGAGCTCCTGGATCCTGGCGACATTGATGACGAGAAGCAGCCCGGGCCCCAGGAGCACGCAATAGTTCAGCAGTGCCTCGGGGGCATTGCTCTTGAGGCGGCGGGTGCGAGAGCGTCGCGATGTGATGGAGGCCGGGGCGGCCGGTGCGATCTGTGGCATGTTTCCTTCCTTGGGCGTGCCCGGGGTGGGCGTCAAACCGGATTTTTCCGGGCCCCCGGGAGCAGCCCTGCCGATCCGAGCAGGCATTTGAGCCGCAGGCGCAGTCGCCCGCGCAGGCCGTTCCGTTCGTGGCGGCTGAACCTGGAGCCACGGTAGGCCGTCCAGGTGGCGGCTCCATCCCTGGCCGAGCGGTGGCAGAGATTGATCCACCGGTCCGCCAGGAACTCCTCGAAAACGTCCACGGGGTAGAGCTCCCTGGCGCGGTTGGCGGCGGCAATCCTTTCCAGCCAGGAGCCTGCCTGGGGCAGCATCCGGGCCTCGGCCGCGTCGTGGGTGTTCATGATGGTGTTGTGCAGGGCCAAGGTCTCTTCGGAAACATTGCCCAGGAGGCGGTCGAGCTGTCTTTTGCGCACCGCCCCGGTCATGGAGTCGAGGTTCTGCCTCTGCACCTGGGTGATCTGGCCCGGGTGCACGCGGTAGCGCACGCCCACTTCGGGGATGTTGGCCATGGGGAAGAAGGCCGAGGCGCGCTCCCAGACGTCATAGTCCTCGGCCGTGACGAAGCCGGGGTCGTAGCGTAAGCCGCGCTGCCTGAACCATTGCGTGCGCAGCATCGCCGTCGACGTGGCGATGGGGGAATAGCCGAAGAGGAAACACCGCACGGTATCGGGATGCCCCGGGAAAGGGACGGGGCGGGAGCCGGCAGCGGGGAACCTTTCGATCCACATGCCGCACACCCCGAGCGCGGGATTGTTTTCCATGAAAGACACCTGCCGGGCGAGCCGTCCTGGCAGGCTGATGTCGTCGGAGTCCAGGTACGCCGTGAATTCGCCCCGGGCTTCCTCGAGTCCCCGGTTGCGGCTGAAGGCGATGCCCCGGTTGCCGCCGTTCGAGAGAACGCGCACCCTGGCGTCCCCGAAGGATCGGGCGATGTCGGCGGTCCGGTCCTTGGAGCCGTCGTCGATGACCAGCAGTTCGAGGTCCTGGAGGGATTGTTCCAGGATGCTGGCTATGGAATCGGCGATGGTCTGTCCGGCGTTGTAGGCCGGCATTATCACCGTGACCCGAGGCGTGTTCATTCGTGTGTTCCCGATGCCAGTTTCTTCAGATTGACGGGGTCATCCGGCCGCGTAGTCGCTGTGTTTCGCCGCCGGGACCTGCTGGAGCATCTGCTTGAAGGCGTGGCTCTCCCGGGCCAGTTCTTCGTATGTTCCGGAGGACGCCACCCGGCCCTGCTTCAGGACGAAGATGGTGTCGCAAGGCTTGAGCGTGCTCAGGCGGTGGGCGATCATGATGATCGTTTTCTTGCGCGCCAGACGGTTGATCGTCTCCATGACCGCGGCTTCGGTGGCTCCGTCCAGGGCGCTGGTGGCTTCGTCCAGCACCAGCACCTCCGGGTCGCGGTAGAGGGCCCGGGCGATGCCGATGCGCTGACGCTGCCCGCCGGAGAGGCGGATGCCCCCCTCGCCGATGGGCGTGTCGTAGCCCTGCGGGAGTTCCTGGGTGATGAAGTCGTGGATGTGGGCGATGCTGGCCGCGTTCTCCACGGCCTGCATGTCGATGTCCTCGTCGGGCACGCCGAAGGCGATGTTGCGGGTGATGGTGTCGTCGCTCAGAAAGATGGTCTGCGGCACGTACCCGATGTTGGCCTGCCACGAGGCCACGCTCTCCCGGGTCAAGGGGGCGCCGTCCACCAGGATGGCCCCCGAGTCCGGTTCGATGAGGCCCAGGAGGATGTCGATGAGGGTGGTCTTTCCCGCGCCCGTGGACCCGGCCAGCCCTATGATGGCGTTCTTGGGAATGGACAAGGTGAGTCCGCGCAGCACCGGGGGGGAGTCCTTGTAGGAGAAGTTGACGTCCTCGATCCGGAATTCGTCCTGGAATGCCATGCGACGGACGTCCCCGTGCTCGAACTCCTTGGAGCCGGGGGGCGGGCCGTAGGCGCGTATGTCCTGGTGCAGCAGGTCCAGGGAGGACTGGTAGAAGCGCAGGTTGGTGATGCCGTTGAAGATCTGCTGCATGGCCGGCATGAGCCTGAACCCGGCGAAGGCGTACACCCCGATGAGGGGCAGGACGTTCTCGATCTTGTTGCCCCCGATGGACAGGCTGTAGAGCACGATGACCAGAATCCCGCCGAAAGCCACCGTTTCCATGACGAAGCGGGGCACCTGGCCGATGACCATGGTAAACGCGGTCACCACTGCGGAACGGTGGGACGCCCGGGCGAACCGTTCGAGGAAATAGCTTTGGCGTCCGAGAATTTTGATGTCCTTGATTCCCCTGAGCGCCTCCGCGGCGGTCTTGTGCCGCTCCTGCGCCGCATGGGTGCGTTCCTGGCCCGTGGTGCCGAGCTTCTTGCGCACCAGCCCGAAAATAGCCCAGTAGATGCTCCCGATGAGCACCACGATGCACACGGCCAGTACCGGGTCCAGCATGATGAGCAGCGCGGCCAGGAACACCACCACCACCATGCGGGAGGCGATCTCCACGAAGGGAGTGAGCACGCCTGTCACCACGACGGCCGTCTCCTCCAGGATGTTCTTGCCCATGTCGTTGGTGGCGCGCTCCAGGAAGAATGCGTAGGGCTGGCTCATGTACCCGCGCAGCAAGCGATGGGCGATGGCGTGGTTGCGCAGGTGTATGAACCGCATCAGCAGCCAGGTTGTGAAGATCTTGTAGGCGTTCCCCACCACCAAGAGGGCCAGGCAGCAAAGGCCCATGGTCAACATGAAGACGTTGGCGCTCTCGAAGCCCCCCCAGGCGTAGGCCATGGCCAGCCAGTGGTTGGTCTTGATGGCCTCGGGATTGGCGGCCAGGGCCAGAAACGGCATGATCGAGGCCACACCGAACATGTCCAGCAAGGCCATGCCCATGACCACCAGCATGATCAGGAACAGCTTCCTGCGTTCGGCCGGGGTCAGGATCAGGAGTATCTTGGACACGGCGTCACGCATGGCTGCCTCCGCCCCTGGGAGCGCCAGGGCGCGCAATCGCGCCGCATGCCGCTTCGCGGGCAAGTCCGTACATCGTCTCGCGCGTGTTCATGACGCCCTCGGCTCCCAGGTGACGAACCGGTCTCCGCGCGCGAAGCGCAAAAGTCCGTTCAACGCCGCCAGGTGGAGCAGCATGAACAGGAACGCGATGCGCGGAGCGCCCGTGCGTATCCTGCCCCCGGCCAGGGCCAGGCCGATGAAGCCCAACTGAGCGGCGGACGCCAGCATGTAGAAGGTCCCCTCAGTGGAAAGCGCCAGTCCCGCCAGGGTGGAGGCGGTCAGCATGGGGACGGACAGCCAGCGTAGCGCCTTGTGCGATACGAGCTGCCAGCAGTACCCGTACCGCCCGGCCGCCATGAGTCCGAATATCTGCGAGAAGAAGATGTCCCAGGACTGGGACATGATCCTGGTCTGCCTGCGGAATTCTTCCGCGCCCCTGTCTTCGGCCGGTTCGACGCAGATGGCCTGTGGGCCGCTCACGGCCTTGTACCCGTCGATGACGGCCTGCATGGGGTGCAGGAAGTCATTGATGTGCCGGGGGGCGAGGGGGCTGTAGATGGAGGCGCGCAGGGCGTAGATGGCTCCATCGGCTCCGACGATGGAATAGAGGGCGCTTTCGCATTCCCGGATGAACTGTTCGTAGCGCAGGTAAAGCCCCCCGAAGGATTCCTGCCCCTGGGGCAGCTGATACCGGGTACGCCCGCTGACCAGCCCCACGGACGGGTCGGCGAAGTGTGCGGCCAGGCGGCGCGCGGCGTCCGGCAGGAACATGGAGTTGGCATCGGTGAATACGAGGATGTCCCCCGTGGCTTCGGCTGCGGCCATGTTGAGGGCGGCGGTCTTGCCCAGCCGGCCTTCCTGGCGCAGGAATCGGATATTCCCCTTCGCCGCATCCTTGAGGATGGCGTCGGTCGAATCCGTGCTGCCGTCCGAGACCACGATCAGCTCGATCATGCCTGAGGGATAGTCGAGCGCCAGGAAGTTCTCGATCTTCCGGGCCATGACCGCTTCTTCGTTGTACACGGAAAGCAGGATGCTGATGCGCGGACAGTATTCGTCCTGGGAGGACTGCGCGGAACGTCCCTTCGCTTTCGCGGCGCACAGCCGGAGGATCGCCGGATAGCCGAAGTACACGTAAGCCAGCAGGATGGCGCAGGACCAGAACAGGAACATGCTCATGCCGGACGCCTCCCTTGGCCGCCTGCGAGCCCGCTGGCGATGGCGTCCATGTCCTCGCCGGTGAGATACGAGTGGGTGGGCACGGTGACGAGTTCGGCGGCCAGGCGCCGCGCACCGGGGCAGTCGCTCGCCGACGCCAGGTGCCCCCGCAAAGGCTCGAGCCGGTCCAGCGAATCGGGATAGGAGCGTGAAACCCCGTGCCCGCCCAGGCGGTCGGCATGGCCGTCCCCTGCCAGGAGAGGCAGGCGGGGGTACACGGGGCTGCAGTCCCCGGGGACGGGCACCGCGAGTTCGTCCTGCATGTCTCCAAGGCGGGAAAGCATGGCCCGCGCCTGGTCCCTGCGCCGGGAGTTGCTCTCGTCAAGGCCGGCCAGCATGCGCCGTCCCAGGGCGGCCTGGAACGAGCCCAGGCCGAGGACCGGAAAGTTCGGGTCGAACTGGGACTTTCCAAGCCCCATGAACGGGAGCGACTGGGGTATCCAGTACAGGCGCGGGCGCAGAAGGACGTTCATGGCCAGGGCCACGGCGCAGGCGCGCAGGTCGTCCATCCTGGTGGCTTCCGGGACGGCAACGGCGGAGATGGCCTGCGCGAGCCGGTCGTCGTCCGTCGCCAGTACCCCTCCGCTCACGCAGGTGATGGCCTTCCCCCTGCCGAGGCTGAAGAGGCCGATGTCGCCCATGGTCCCGGCCAGGCCGCCCTTGCGGGACGCGCCCATGGCCTGGGCCGCGTCGTCCAGCACGGGGACGCCGTGGGCCCGGCAGACGGCCCGGAAAGCCTCCATGTCGCAGGGGATGCCGAAGAGATGGCAGGCCACGGCGCACAGGGTCTTGCCGGTGACGGCCCGTTCCAGGCTGGCCAGATCGGGCGCGAGGGTCTTGGCGTCCAGGTCGTACAGGGAAACCTTGAACCCCGCGTTCACCACCGCCGAGGGTACCGAATAGGAGGTGAACGCCGGGATGAGCACCTCGTCGCGCTCCGGAGCCAGGCTCCCCAGAGCCTGCAGGGCCACGCTCAGGGCCGCCTTGCCGGACGAGTAGAGGAATGCGTGGCGCACCCCGAATGCCCGCTGCACCGCGTCCTGGAAGCTCTTGGCTCCGTCCCGCGCCAGCAGGCACTCCCGGAGCGAACCCAGGATGTCCTTGAGGGGGATGTGCATGCCCGCCGGGGGGACCGACCGGGGGAGAAGGGGGTTCATGGGATGTTCCTCACAATATGGGGCCCGATGAGCCTAGTGACGGGCATGGGGAGGCATTGCCAGATGCGTATGGCCAGGGCGTACCGGCTGTTTTGGGGATTGTGCTCCGGGATCCCGCCTGCGCCGTCCAGGCAATATTCCCAGTTCAGGGGAATTTCCTTGGTTCCCCACTGCTTCTTGTATGCGTATGGGCCGGAGCCGGGGGTGGACCGCCCGAAGTCGAACTCAGTGAAGCCGTTCTCGGCAGCGTGACGCATGGTCTCCCAGGAAAGAAGATAGTTGGGGCAGCTCACACGCCATTCCTTCAATGACGAGGCCCAGGGCACCTCGAAGAAGCCCCGGAACCAGACAGCCAGACCCGAAGCCACAGGCTTGCCCTCGTGCGCCACGGTGAAGACGCGGGTGTTCTCCGGGAAAGCGCGCAGGATGTTGTGGAAGAAACCCTTGGAATACACAGGAGTTCCCAGGTCGCGCATGTTGCGGGCGAACACGTCGTAGAAGCCGTCCAGCAGTTCCTCGCGGCCGGAAGACACTGTGAGGCCGCTCTTCTGCGCCTTTCTGATCTTTGTGCGAGCGTTGGAGGCCACCGACTTCCAGAGCGCGGCGGTGTCCGTCGAGAGGGGCACGGTCATGGTGACCTTGTGCGATCTGGTCCTGTCGCCAAGTCCGTGGCCTTTCACGTGGCGTAGCTCCACGAACGAACAACCGAGCTTTTTCATGAGCCCTCGGGCCTCTTCGTTCAGGGTGGCGGCAGCGGCCGGGGTTGTAGCCAGGACGCCTCCGTAATTGAGAAAGGGAAGGGAGATGAGGGCGTTGGAGAATATCCGGCTGCGGATGTGCACCAGAGGAAGAATGCCAAGTATCCGGCCGTCCCCGTCCGTGGTGGCCAAGGGGTGGACGTCGTGGCTGAAGCTGTCGCGGATGACGCGGAGCCAGTCCATCTTGTGGTAGAACGAGGCGGATTCCATGCTTTCCACGAATGCGTCCCAGCGCGACGCTTCCTCGGGATTGCCCGGATCCACGGTCCGCACGGCCATGGTGCCTGGTGTCATACGCGCCACCGTCCTTGCTTCAAAACCTGGCGCATGGGGCCGAAGGGGAGGTCGGAGATGAGCTTTCGCACCTTGGCTTCCGTTTTGTGCAGATTGACCGTGTGCCGGAATCTCGACTTGAGGCCGGCCTTGATGCGCGGCTGCCCGGTGTCCAGTTCCCAGGGATGGAAGTAGAGCACCGCCGGGCGGGATTCACGCCTGTTGATGGACCTGATGGCCCCGCGCAGGGCGCGGACCGGGAAGAGCCGCAGATATCCGCCGCCCGCCACCGGCAGGCGCATCCGCATGCCGAAAGCCCGCAGTTCGAAGGTGCTGGCCGGGAATTCGAGCAGGGAACCGCTTGGGCGCTCGATGACGTGGGGAAACCTCGGGGCGTCCGGGATTCCGTAAGTGTCGTGGATCACAGGAAAGATGCTCGAGTCGTACTCGAAGCCGCACTCGATCAGGATGTCCAGGGCCCAGAGGCTTTGGGCGGTGATGGAATAGCTCGGCGCGCGATAGCCGGTCACGCTCTCCCCGGTGATGTCCTCCAGCAGGGCCTTGGCCCGGCCGACGTCCTCCCGGAAGGCGTCAGGGCCGATGCGGTAGATCAGCTGATGGCCGTAGCCGTGGCAGGCCACCTCGTGGCCGTCCTCGGCGATGCGGCGGACCAGCCCCGGGCGTCGCTCGGCTTCCCATCCGAGGACGAAGAAGGTGGCTTTCAAGTCGTGCTCGGCCAGCATGTCCAGCACGCGCCGGGTGTTGTTCTCCACGCGCGACTCGAAGGAGTCCCACGTGTGCGGGGGTATGACCCCCGCGAATGCCTGGACATGGAAATAATCCTCCACATCCACGGTCAGCGCATTGAGGATGGCTTTGCCGTGAGTCATGACTGCTACGCTCAGAAGGTGCGTTTGAAGCGCAGACCCACGATGTTGACGTTGTAGTTGTCGATGCCGCCCCTGTTGGAGCCCGAGAGCTTCCATTTGTAGTAGCCTTCCACGGTGAACCTGTCCGATATCTCATAGTTCAGGCTTCCGTTGGCGTACCAGCGCACGAGGTCGTCGCCGCTGGTCAGGCTGCTCTCCCGGCTGCCGCCGGCCTTGAGAACCAGGCGGGGCAGCAGTTCGTAGCTGCCCGTGAGGGAGAGCGAGACCTGTTTGGAACTGCTCTGGGCTTGGCCGCTGAGGGATGAGAACCTGGCTCCAGCCGCGAGGCCCACTCGGTCCTGCTTCCATTCCGCGCCACCGCCCACCGTGACGGTCTTGGTGGTGAATCTGTTAGAGGGGTTTTCCCCGTAGATGGAGCTCGTGTCGGCGGATAACTTCAGCTTGCCGAAGCTGTGGACGAGCTTGGCGTTCCAGTACGGGTCCACGATGAAGTCGCCGACATTGTAGCGGGTGAAGCGCGGACCGACCATTGCCAGGATGTTGCCGTCGGAGGAGTAGTCCCATCTGAAGCCGCCGCTCACGACGACCCGGTCGTATCCTCCGGCAAACGGCTCCTGGCGTTTGCCTTCGGCGTTCAGGATCAGCTGCAGCTGGGTGGTCAGGGCGTAGCCAGCCTCCCCGAACACTGCGTAGATTTGCTTGTTGAGCTCGGTGGAGTTGTAGATGATGGCGTTGATTTCGGCCCCGAGCTTCAACGTGAGCCGGTCGGCAACCCTGGGCATGATCAAGAACCGGCCGGTGACGGTGTTCTGGTTGGTCATGTCGGAGGTGGAGTCTGTCGAGTTGGTCGCGCCCCTGTTCAGGTTCTTGTAGACCTGCTGGAACGAGTCCTCGGCCTCCAGGAACACCGTGTCCGGCATTACGGCCAGAGACGCCTTCACCTTGCCGTGGCCTTTGAATTCGTTCTCCCGGTTGCCCAGGGCGTACAGGTTGTAGCTGCCGTCGATGGCTCCATTCACGGTGAGTCGCGAAGCCTCGTATTTGACCGTACCGACGGCCGAAGCGATGCTGGCCCAGTCGGCCTGGGCATGGGGCGTTTCATTGACGTTGGAGTTGTACTCCTCGCCGAGCCCGAGGGTGATGTCGTTGTCGAACGTGCCGCTGATGGCGCGGGGAGGCATGAGCAGTGTTCCCATGAGCAGGGCGAGCAGGAAGTGGAGTCGCATGGTAGTGCCCCTATGACGTCTTGAAGATGAGGCGTTTCAGCCAGCCGGATTTTTCGATGGCCGGCACGGAAGCGATCTCGGGGATGTCTTCGGGAATGTCGTCGGGAACCTCGGCAGGAGGTGGGACGGCCTCCTCGATGGGCGGCTCGACATCCACCCGCAGCTTCAGGGAGTGGACTTCCTCGGCGATGGTTTCGATGGCCCGCCACATGTCGTCCATGCGGCCCTGGAGGCCCTCCTGGAAGGAGCTCAGCTGCTTGGACAGCCCAGAGTTGTCCTGGGCGGGGGGGATGCGGATCTGTTCCAGGCGCGGCAGGACGTCCTCGAGGCTCTTGAGCCGTCCGTTGAGATTCTTCAGCAGCGAGGTGATCTTGGCGGACGCCCGGGCACTGGCAAGGGGCACCGTCTTGGACTGGCATCCCGGGATGTCGTCCTCCTGGGGCGGGGCCGGGGGATTCCAGTACTGGTTGTCGAAATTGAGGTCGCCGGCCACCTCGTGCACTGAGGCCGCCGTGATGGTGCGCGTCTCGTTGGCGAACGCGTCCAACAGGAGGTAGTCGCACAGGATGTTGATCAGCCTGGGCACGCCCCGGGTATAGTGGTGGATGGCCTCGAACGCGCCGGGATCGAAGGTCGCCGCGTTGCGGTTGCCCGCGAATTCCAGGCGGTGGGTGATGTAGTCCTCGATCTCGTTCTCGGGCAGAGGGGGGATGTGGCAGCTGACCTGGATGCGCTGGCGCAACTGCAGGAGCTCGGGCGCGGCGAGCAACGCCTTGAGTTCGGGCTGCCCCACCAGGATGATGCGCAGAAGCTTCTGCTGGTCGTTTTCGAGGTTGGAGAGCATGCGCACTTCCTCGAGAACCTCACGCGACAGGTTCTGGGCCTCGTCGATAATGAGCACGCACTGGCGCCCCCGCGAAAACTGCTCGATCAGGAAGTCGTTGAGTTCACGCAGGAGCGAGGGTTTATCCTTTCCTGACGGGCGCACCCCGAAGTCTTCCAGGATCATCTCGATGAGCTGTTGTGATTCAACCTTGGTGTTGAATATCTTGGACAGCGTCACGTCGTTGAGCTGGCTCTTGATGAGGCTTCGGATGATGGTGGTCTTCCCTGTGCCGACCTCTCCGGTCAGCAGGATGAAGCCGCTTTGCTGGCGTATGCCGTACGTCAGGTAGTTGAGCGCCTTGCGGTGCGCGGCGCTCAAATAGAGAAACCGTGGGTTCGGAATAAGCTCAAAAGGCTTATGTTCCAAACTGAAGAAAGATTCGTACACGGCATTCTCCGGATGAGAGGCACGCGGAGGCGAATTCCTCACTGTCCGGCCTCCTCGGGCTGGGAGTATGCGTAGTAGTGATATTGAGACGCCTTGGAGAAGGGGTTTTCCCTCGCGCCGTTGTAGACGATGCCGATAACCCTGTTGTCCAGGGCGGCGGCTGTTTCGGCGATTTCATCAAGGGAGGATTCGCCCTCGCGCACCACCATGACGGATGCATCGGCCATGGACGCGAGGAAGCGCGTCTCGGCGAAGAATTTGGCCGGAGGGGAGTCGATGAGAATGAAACGATCAGGGTACCGGTGTTTGAGCTCGGTGATGAGGTTGCGCATCTTGCTCGACGAGATCAGCTCCACGGGGTTGGCCACGGGCTTGCCGGCCGGGAAAAGGACCAGCCGGCCGATGCCCGTGCGGACGAGCACGTCGGTGCACGGGGTGTCGTTCTCAAGGCAGTCGGACAGGCCCTTTTCCGACTCGATGCCGAGGTACTTGTTGCAGGCCGGAGCCCGCAGGTCCGCGTCCACGAGCAGGACGGTGTAGTCGAACTCGTGGGCAAGGCTGACGGCGAGATTGAGGGTGGTGACGGTCTTGCCTTCCCCCGGATTGACGCTCGTCACCAGAAGCACGTTGTTGAACCCCTCCCGCCCGGTCTCCTTGATGATGGCTTCCTTGAGCTTGCGATATTCCTCGGCGGCCGGGGAATTGGGAGTGGTGAGGGTGAGCAGCATGTGGTCGTTGGGAACCACCACCGCGTCCCCCTCGGTGTTCGGAGGAGGGGCGGAAGCCCGCGCCGCGCGCGGCTGCTGGACCTGGTTGATCTCGATGGCTTTGTTCAGTGCTTCTTCGATCCTGCTCATGTGTGGTCCTTGGTCGCGCTTAATTGTTCACGACGTGTGAAATCTTGCTCTTGATGGCGTTCCCGGCCCTGAGGACGTTGTCCTGCAGGCTGAGAGCGTCCGCCGTGGCGATAAGCATGATGATCAGGAAGAATCCGGCTGCGAAGCTCAGGAAGATGCGGTCCTTTCTGCGCGCGTTCATCTCTTCGAGAACGTCAGGCACGTACGGGATGACGGCGAAGACAGGGATGTCGAGTTCCTTCAGGGCGGCAGGCGACTTGATCCCTCCCTTGAGGGTATCCATCAGGTAGATGAAGCCGAAGCCCATGCCCAGTCCCAGGGCCACGGAGCCCAGGATGACGTAAAGCTTGTTGGGAAACACCGGGGTGATGGGCGTGACCGCCGGATCGAGAACGCGGAAGGTGACGGACTTGTCCTGGAGCTCCATCTGCTTGGAGACCTCCGACTGGCCATACCGCGCCACGAGCTGCTGGTAGACCACGCCCTCGTTATCCTTCTTCCGGACCAGTTCCGCAAGGGAGGCCCGGACGCCGGGGATATCCCGCAGGAGCGCCTTGCTGTTCTCGATGATGCGCTTCTGCCGGTCTTCCATTTCCTTGACGGCGTCGATTTCCACCTGCACCATCTGGAGGCTGTCCTTGATGGCGCTCGCCGTGCGGGTTTTGGCCGCATCGCCGCGCCCGCTACGCAGCCTGGACACCTCCGCCTGGGCAGCCGCGACCTTTGGATTCTCGGGGGTGTAGCGGGAGAGCAGTTCCGCCAGGCGCGCTTCGGCCTCGGCAAGCCTGCCCGGCTCGGGACCCCTCTCCTGGTAGATGCGCTTTTTGGCTTCCAGTTCGTTGCGCTTGATGGTCAGATCCTCGAGTCTTTTCTCCGCGTTGGCGATTTCGCCGCGCAGATAGACGTCGTCCGTGGCCAGGATGAGGCCCTTCTCGCTCTTGAAGCGGTTGATGGCCTCGTCGGCGGCGTCGATGCGCTTCTTGAAGGTCTCGATCTGTTCGGCCAGGAACTTGGTGGCGTCCAGGGATTCCTCGCGCTTCGAGGACGTGTTCTCGTCGATGTACTTGCGCGTGAGGGTGTTGACGAAGGCGCTGGCGAAGCGCGGGTCGCTGTCGCGCAAGGTGATTCTGAACACGCCTTGCCTTTCCATGTAGGAAATGGTGATGCGCTTGGTGAGGTCTCCCAGGTACTCCTCCATCTCCATGTCGTTCTTGAGCTGCAGGTCCTTGTTCATTTCGTTCAGGACCTTGAGTATCATGGAACGGCTGAGGAGCGAAACGGAGAGCATCTTGAGCTTGGATTCCACGGGCGGGCTGATGGCAATGCCCTTCACCAGGTCGGTGATGACGTTCTGCTCCAGGAATACGGTGCTCTGCGCCTCGTATTTCTTGGGCAGCGTGTAGGCCAGGATGACGCCCAGGGTCATCACCGCCAGCGCGACAAGCACGAACGGCCGCTTGTTGCGCAAGAACAGGTTCACATAATAGTCGTAGCTGCTTGATCTGGTCATGACGTCTCCGTGTCCGCAGGGGCTAGAACATCCCTTCCTCAACGATGACCATGTCGCCGCGCTGCAGGAGGTAGTTCTGGCTGGAATCGCCCTTGTCCATGAGGCGTTTGGCCTTCACTTTGATGACTTCTTCCTTCTCTCCGGCGCGGCGAACGATCTTCGTGCCGTTGGGGCTGGCGAACTTCGAGAAGCCCTCAGCCTCCATGATGGCATCGAGAACGGTCATTCCTTCGCGGAAGGACAGGGTCCTGGGCTTGTTGACGGCACCGGAAACGTAGACGAAGCGGTCCTTGAGCACAGGCAGGATGATGACGTCACCGGCGTGAAGCTCCTGGTTCAGGGAGATGTCGCCATCCTCGTAGAGTTGCCGGAACCCCTTGAGCACGACCTTGTTTTCCCGGACGAGCGACGCCTGGTCGAGATCGGCGACGGTCATGTCGTCGATGCTGGCGAGCAACTGCAGCAGGTCTTTGTGGGTGGAGAGCTCGAAAAAGGTGTGCTTCACGCCGCCCCCGACCACGTAGACCTTGTCGTTCTTGCCTTCCACGACGGTCACGGAGACGATTGGCTTGCGCACGATATGTTTAAGTCCGGCGGCCAGTTTGTCCGACAGTTGGGTGGGCGTCAGACCCGCCGCCTGGACCTCGCCGATGTTGGGGTAGGTGATCTTTCCGTCTGGGCGAACCGTGGCGCCGATGCTCAAGTCCGCTTCGCCCTGGACCATGATCGCCAGTTTGTCCCCCACCACGATTCCGTAATCGGCGGCACGGGTGGTGGTTGCACCGATCAACACCGCTAGAAGCACGAAAGCAAGGATCATCCTCACGGTTGTCATCCCTCCTGAATGGTGGCTGCCGTTGATTGGATCCATGGCGGCCGGACACTGGCCGGACATGGGCATGTCCCGCGGGGCGGTGCGCGTGGCGGCGTGCGTCACGGCGTTCATCTCCCGCCCCTGCAGAAGAGCATCACGTTGATGGTTTTGAGTATGATCTTGAAATCCAACAGGATGGAAATGTTCTTGATGTAGTAGAGGTCGTAGCGGAGCTTCTCCACGGCGTCCTCCACGGACGCGCCGTACGGATAACGGACCTGCGCCCAACCCGAGACGCCCGGTTTTACGAAGTGGCGCTCCGAGTAGTAGGGGATGCGCTCCTTGAGGGTCTGGACGAACTCGGGGCGCTCGGGGCGCGGCCCCACCAGGCTCATTTCTCCCTTGAGCACGTTTATGAGCTGCGGAATCTCGTCGATGCGGGACTTGCGCAGGAAGCGCCCCAGCCGCGTGACCCTGTCATCGTTCTTCTGGGCCCAGACCGCGCCGGTGTTCTTCTCGGCGTCCTGGCGCATGGATCTGAATTTGATCAGCTCGAAGTTTTTGTCGCCCTGGCCTACGCGGGTCTGCCTGAAGAAGATGGGGCCGGGAGAATCGAGCTTGAGGGCCAGCGCCACGATGGGCACAAACGGGGCGAAGACCGCCAGCCCGAACAGGGACAGGGCCACGTCGATGCCGCGCTTGATGGCCTTCAGCCCGGGAGTGACCCTGAAGCCATGGCAGAAGATGAACCAGCTGGGGGTGATGTTCTCGATGAGCAGCTTGCCGGTCAGGCATTCGAACATGGATGGGGAGTCGAGAACCTCGATGCCGGAGAGCTTGCAGCTGAGCATGTCCTGGAGCGGGAAGACCCCCCGGCGCTCGGTCAGCGAGATGACCACCTTGTTGGCTCCCAGGCGCTTGGCCGTCTCGAAGATGTCCTGGACTTCCTCGGCCCTGGCCTGGCCCGGGGCTGCCGGATACTCCACTCGGCCCACCAGTTCGTAGTCATCGGACGCCTGCCGGATCATGTCCTCCATCTGCTGGGCCATGGCGCCATTGCCCACGAGCAACACGCGACCGCCGCCGTTGGCCGGGAACCAGGTCTTCACATGCCCCAACACCTCGCAGCCCAGGCTCAGCACGGCGAACACGGACAGGCCCCAGAGGATCTCGGCCTGGCCGAGACGGCCAGGCAGGCGGGTTTCCTCCATGGCCAGGAACAGGACGTACGAGACCAGGATGGAGATTGCCGTCTTGGTGAGGTGGACCACCATGCCATGGCTCTTGGCCGCGTAGGCCAGGATGATTCCGATCAGCATGGACGGGAACGCGGCGATGACCAGGAAATGCACGGCCTGCCCGGATTCCAGCACGGATGCGTTCAGGCTTTTGAGCCCGAAATATGGCAGCATCATGGTCAGCTGCAAGGCTGTGAGCGCGACCAGGACGTCCAGCGCGCAGTGTCTGAGCGTACGCTTTCTGATTCGTTGACCGTCGATGTCGGTATGCATGCGGCTACCCTCCGGAAAACGCCTGGCCCGGCGAAACGCCGCCTGGGCCTGGGGAATCGTCATTTCTTCGTGTTATCGAGTTCGCGAGCCATGTTCAGGTGGTTGGTTATGTCGGCATTGCCGGGAAGCATCTTCTGGGCCTGCTCGAGCGCGGCCACGGCTTCCTTGGTCCGGTCGTTCTTGAGGAGCGCATAACCCAGGGTGTCCAGGACCATGGGATTGCCCGAGTCCATGGCGTAGGCCCTGATGGCCAGTTCGAGGGCGGCCGGGGCGGAGCCATCATTGTCGGCGTAGATCATCGCCAGGTTGTTGAGCGTCATGGGCTGGCGGCTCTGGATACGCAGGGCCTTTTCGTATTGCTGTTGGGCGCCCTTGATGTCGCCCTTGTGCTGGAGAATCTGGCCTTTCGCGGAGTAGCCTTGCGAGGGGTCCATGCCCGCGGCGATGGCCTTGTCCAGCAGGGCGAGCGCTTCATCGGGCTTGTCCGCCCCGGACTCGATCCGCGCCATGGCGGCGAAAACCTTGTAATTGCTGGGATCATCGCGCAAGGCGGACTGCAGCGTGGCCCTGGCGTCATCCCTGCGTCCGGCGATCTCCTGGATTTCCGCGAGGGGCAGGGCATAGTCTCCCGAGCGCGGATTCATTTCCCGGAATTTTGCGGCGGTCTCGATGGCCTTGTCCGGATTCTGGCGCGACAGGTAGTACCGCGCTTTTTCCATGTACCCCTGGCCCAGGTTGATGGTCTCGAGCCTGGCCAGGGCGGCCAGCGCTTTTTCCTGATCCCCCATGAGGGCATGCAGGCGGCTTTTCATCATCCACGTCTGAACCTCCTTGGGGAAGGAGGCCAGGGAATCATCCAAGATGGCCAGAGCCTTGGCCTTGTCGTCGCGACGGATGAAGAACCCGGCCAGGGCCAGGGACGCACGCGGATTCTTGTTCTTGGCGGCACGCTCCAAAAGCGCCTGGGTCTTGGCCATGTCCCCCAACGCCTCAAAGCATCCGGCGGCTCCGGCCAGCGCGCTCTGGTCATCCGGGCTGATGGCCAGGGCCGCTTCGAATTCGGCCGCCGCCTTGGCCGTCTCACCGGCCGCTATGCGCAGGGCCGCCAGGTTGTAGTACGTCACCAGGACCGAAGGATCCGCGCGTTTGGCGCTCTCGAGCAGTTCGACCGCCTTCGCCCTGTCGTTCTGGCGGAGGTAGAGCTTGGCCTTGGCGTTGAAGGACAGCGCCGCCTCGGGCCCCTCGGTGGCTCCCGTGTCCAGGGCCGTGATGGCCTCGTTGACGCGTTTTTTCCCGGCCAGGAACGAGGACAGGTAGATACGGGGCTCCAGGCTGTTGCCGCCCAGTTCCACGGCCTTGCGCAGATCGGCTTCGGCCGCCGCGTCGTCGCCCTTCATGGACAGGAGCATCCCTCTCTTCAGCAGGACGGCGGGGCTTCCGTCTTTTTCGGCGAGCTGGGAGAACATTTCCAGGCTCTTGCCGTATTCGTGCTTGCCGATCAGGGCTTCGGCCATGATGCGTTGGCCGGCCGTGTCGTCAGGGGCGTTGTCGAACAGTTTCTGGGTTTCGGCGATGGCCTCGTCCAGCCTGTTCTGCTTCAGGTAGATGGCGGCCAGCATGCGCCGGGGCAACTCCATGGAGGAGTTTATGGACAGTGCCGTCTGGAGATGGGTGATGGCGGTCTCGAAATTGCCCAGGCTCGAATAGGCTTGGGCCAGATAGATAAGGGTGTCGATCTCGGTGCGGATTTTCAGGGTCTGGAGCAACGTATCAATGGCCCCTTTGGGGTCCTTGTTGGCCAGGGCGACGAGACCCTGGAGCTTCATCCTCTCCACTGTGTTCTTGGAACTGTCTTCTTTGTTGAAGCTGTCGACGACGCTTTGGGCGAACTGGATGTCATTTTTGCTCAGGAGGCGGAAATACGCTTCCCTGTAGCGGGCCTTGATGTCCTGAGGGTAGAGTTGCGCGAGCTTTGAGTACGTCTCGATGGCGGCGTCGACGTCGTTGTTCTGAATATGGACCTGCGCCAGCATGTGCAGGCCGGTCTGGTTCTTGGGGTCGATCTTGAGCAGGGCAAGCAGGTCCTGCTGCGCTTGGTCGTACTGGTGTTGCAGGAGATGGCATTCGGCCAGGCCGAACCGCGCGCTGACCAGATCGCCGGAGAGGGCCAACGCTTTTTCGTAGTATTGTTGCGCCAGGGGCAGGTCGCCTTTCATTGCGGTCGCGTGCCCCGCCTGCTCCCACGCTTCGGCCGGTGCATCAGGGGACTCCAGGACGGGCTTGAGAATCTCCAGCGCCTGATCCAACTTCTTCTGCGGCAAACCGGCCTTGGCGGTCAGCACGGCAATCCTGACGTTGCCGGGGGCCAGCTTGGCGATCTGGACAAGCTGCGCTTCAGCCTGCTGGTACTTCCCCACGTGGATGAGCGCGTCCGTCAAGGCAAAGGACGCTTCAAGATCGTTGGGATACTTTTCAAGAAGGTTCTTGAAGACGACGATGGCACCTTTGAAGTTGCCTTGTTCAGTCAGGTTCTTGCCCTGAAGCATCATCTCGTCGCGTGAGCGAGGACCGCACGAAATCACGATGCAGGCGAGGAGCATCAAACTAAGGATTGTTCTCAGGCTCATTAGCGATCCCTTTGAAAAGATTCTGTATGCGGCCATATGCCCCATCAAAGAGAGGCAGAAGGGATAAGCCAAGATCATGCCAAGAAAGTTTGTTGTAAATTATCTGTTATATTATAGTAAGTTATGTCTATTGTGTGGGTGGTTTTCTCTTGAGGGTAAATGGAAAAAGTCCAATTTTGTTGGATTGTCCAAAAAATATGGACTCCTAGGCTTTTATGAATATTGCATTGTTATTGTTGAATTAAGTTTAGAATTAATCCGAATAGAAATACTCGGAATCCTACCCGGCAGCTATGTGAGATTATGCCCATATGATGCTGAGCGTGATATTTATCCTAAAGAAGGTAGGGTAACAGGTAGGGTATGATTTTGTCTGGGAAAATTGGATTCCTGGGTGTCTGGAATCCCTATTTCCCATACAAGTATGGTTCTTGCTGGGAAGACTTCTTTGAATTTGAACAAGGAGGAGTTTTGTGTTCCAGCAAGCCACAAACGAATTGAGACAAACCCCGCAACGGTGGTTGGTGACAGGCGCGGCAGGTTTCATTGGCTCCAATCTTGTGGGAAAGCTGCTCGAACTGGGGCAACACGTCACGGGGATGGACAACTTCGCAACCGGGTACCGGGAGAATCTGGAGTCGGTGCGCGAAGACGTGGGGCAGGACGCCTGGGAACGCTTCCGGTTTGTGGAAGCCGACATAACGGACATCGACGGTTGCCGCGAATGTTGCTCCGGCGTGCGCTACGTGCTGCACCAGGCGGCGCTCGGCAGCGTGCCTCGGTCCATCGAGGACCCCATCACCGCCAACACGGTCAACATCGGGGGCTTCGTGAACATGCTCGAAGCCGCCAAGGCCGCCGGAGTTGAGCGGTTCGTCTACGCCTCCTCCAGTTCCGTTTACGGCGACCATCCCGAGCTGCCCAAGCACGAGGACCGGATCGGCAGGCAGCTTTCCCCTTACGCCGTCACCAAGCGAGCCAACGAGCTGTATTCCGATGTGTTCGGCGGCTGCTATGGCATGCAGACCGTGGGGTTGCGCTATTTCAACATCTTCGGGCCCCGGCAGGATCCCGAAGGAGCCTATGCGGCGGTGATACCCAAGTGGTTTTCGGCGCTCCTGTCGGGGGAGACCGTCTACATCAACGGCGACGGTGAGACCTCCCGCGACTTCTGTTACGTTGAAAACGCAGTCTGGGCCAACATCCTGGCCGCGTTCTCGAAGCATCCCGAAGCACCGGGCAGGTACTACAACATCGCCTGCGGCCGGCGCACCTCTCTGAATGAACTCTTCGGGCTTATCCGTGACTTGGTAGCACGCCGCAAACCCGAAGCCGCCGGAGCCCGCCCCATCCATAGGGAAGAGCGCCTTGGCGACGTGCGGCATTCCCTGGCGGACGTGACCCTGGCCAAGGAGTTTCTGGGCTTCGAGGCGGGGATATCGATCAGTGAAGGGTTGGAGAAGGCCGCCGGATGGTATTGCCGCGCCGCAACGGAGTGACGGCCAGGTTCATTCCATCCATGGCCCTCTCTCGAACCGGTTTTAATCCTGTAAAGAATGTCAACAACCAACGGGGAATATTTTTACAATCACTCATCCCGGATACCTCTTTGTGTTGATAATTTCTTATATTTAGGATGGTTACGCGTTGGCATGAGGGTTGCTCTAGAGGGGGAAAAGGAGGGCTGATCATGAAAACAACGAGAATAATCTTGGCGGCCTTGATGGTGTTCTTCGCAACTCAGGCTCATGCGATTGTGTACGATTTCTCGAGCTTTGGCGGCGGAACCTACGACGCAAGGCTCTTAACCTTCGGCGGCTTGGTTGACATCACTCAAAGCCTTGGAGCGGACAACGTCCTGAGCGCTGGCGATCCTTTCACGATTACCAGCCTGTCCATGCAGGCCACGCAGTACCGGGACACCGCCACCAACAACAAGTTGACCATCGCTAACAGCGATGTGCTCACCATCGTGGGCACCGCAACCGGGCACCTCATCAGTGTTGCTCCTGGCGATGTTCCTTATGTGTATGATTCTATCGATCTTAGCCTTTTTTACGATAACACGCTCGACGTTAATCCGGCAGTGAAGATCGCTGACGCTAAGGTTCTGCAGCCGCCCAATGGTGGTAACCTGAACGACAACGTGTTGGGCAACGTGAGCACCGGCACGTACACGATCACCTCCCCTCTGGCGGACATTCTCCCCGGCGTCATCTTCCTGAGCGGTAAGGATGTCTCTACCTTCAGCTTCCCAGTGATCGCCCTGACGACCGGTCACCTGAGCTTCCTTGATGCCGGCATAAGCGGCACCAACCCGGTGTTCATCAGCAAGGGCGACATTGATGGCGAATTGAAGGTCACCGCCACCCCCGAGCCCACCACCATGCTGATCATGGGCTCCGGCCTGCTGGGCATGTTCGCCGCCCGCCGCCGCAGCAAGAAGAACAGCTAATCCGCGCAAAGCCCGCGCAGCTTAAGAATCCGGGGGAGCCAGTCTCCCCCGGATTTTCTTATTGTAAGCTCGCAATGAAAAACCGGCCAGCTATGCTGGCCGGTTTGCGGGCGTTGGAAAGGGGGCTGGCGTCATCAGGGACGCCGGCAGTTGGCTTCAGGCCTTTAGCGGATGAGCGCGGCGTCCACCGCCCTTCTCGGCGTGCCGTAGCCCACGGGCCTGGCGTATCCGGCCCGGAAGAGCAGCATGGGCCAGTATTTCTCGCCAAGCCCCGGGAAGCAGGCTTCGAAGTCCGGCCACACCTGCTTGAGCAGGCCTTGGTGCTGGCGTGAGAATGCGTCCGGTCCGTCCAGCTTCCAGCGCAGCCAGAAGAGGGTGATGGCCGTCATGGGCTGGATGGCCAGCCCCAGGCGGGTTGCCGTGAGCCACACCCGCTCCAGGGCCATTCCGCCCCTGACGATGTCCTCACGCGCGGTTGATTCCACGCACACAAGGCCGGCCAGGGGGCTTTTGGCGATGCTCTGCTTGGAGTGCAGCGCAACCAGCCGCCCGATCCCCAGCACGTTGGCCGCGCGCATGTGGTTCCAGGGGCGGGTGAGCCGCAGGAACGATTCACCGGCGGCCCCGGCATAGAGGTTCTTGAGCGGAAGGCCGTCGGGCGAGTCGCCTCCGTCGGGCGGGTCGAAGCGGGTCATGCCCATGAAATGCTCATGCAGGTCGCGGCGTTCCACGCGGATGCGGTCCGCGAGGTAGACCAGGCGGGCCAGCCCGCGCATGGGCCTCTGGTGCTGCACGAAGAACAGGTGGGCCGGGGCGGCCGCTTCCCGCAGGCTCTCCTGGCTGAACGGGTCCACTTCCCGGCGCGCAGCGCAGGGCCTGCGGTTGGTGCAGCGCAGCCAGACCGAGTCGGCCAGGGGGTCGGGGGCGGCGGGGACCCGCGAGAAGTCTATGTCCGCGAGGAGATCCTCCCGTCCAGCGTCGGGCAGGAGGGATTCCCGGGCAGCCCAGCCGATTCCCGGTGCGGCGGTCAGCACGTTCTGCACGGCCGCTCCGCAGGCGACAAGGGAGGCCATCTGGCGGAAATTGAAGAAGCTCTGGTCTTCCTGCGGGTTCAGGTGCACCTGCAGGCGCCCGGATTCGATCCCGAACCGCCATGGCTGGCAGTTGTCACCGGACGGGGCCTGAGCCGCGGCCTGGGCCAGCCAGAGCAGGTGCTCACGGGGGATGGCCGCCGTGTCCCCGGCCGGGGCCGGTTCGGGCGGCACCGGCCGCAGATGGGGAGGCTCCCGGTCCAGGATCACGTTGCGCACGAACCAGAGCTTGGCGCGCTGCGACAGGGACGCGTTTCCCTTGCGGGGGCGGGGGCGGCGGCAGCGTCCGCTGAGGGGGTCGAACTGGAGCGAATGCGGCACGACCGCGCCTCCCGGACGCCCGAGGACCAGCCGGACCGCCTCGGTGGCGGCCAGGGCGGCGCACAGCAGGCAGGCCGTGACGAGCGACGGCCCGCGCCCGGCGTCCAGGCTCACGCGGGAGGCGTCGATCTGGCCCAGGTGCAGGCCGCCCGGGGCCAGGCCCACCGCAAAGCGGAGCAGGCGTTCGCGCTCGCTCAACCCCTCGCGGATGTCGAAATAGTCGTCGAAGGACATCGACTGGGGGGTGAAGACCAGCACGGAGGACGTAAAGCCCAGGGGGGCGGCCGTCACCACGGGAATCCCCCGCTCGCGCGCCCTGTTGAAGAGCGCGCGCCGCACGTCGAAGGCGAAGAAGTCGAGCCCGTCCACCACCACGGAGACCCCGTCGAGGAATTCGTCCAGGTTCGCGGGGGTGACGCCCTGGGGGAAGCTCCTGATGTCCAGGTGAGGATTGATCTGCCTGGCTTCCTCGATCATGGCCGCAAGCTTGGGGTGGCCCAGGTGGCGCATGGTGGCCCCGAACTGGCGGTTGAAGTTGACCGCCTCGAAGGAGTCCGGATCGGCCAGGTTGAAAGCCCCGACCCCCAGGCGCGCCAGCGCGGCGCAATGCATTCCGCCGACTCCGCCGAGTCCGGGGATGGCGATGCGGGCGCGGCGCAACGCCTCCTGCTCCCCGGGAGTGAGGATTCCCAGGTTTCGGGCAAAGGCCAGGTCGGCGAACCGCCGCGCTTCGAGGCTGGGCGAATCGTGGTCGAACGGGGGGGTGTCCTGGGGCATGGATCAGGCCGGGTAACGCTGCCCGGCGTACAGCGCCTTGTGGTAGATGCGTTCGAGATAGGTCCGCTGCTCGTCCGTGACTTTATCCAGCAGATCCGGGCGGTTCAGGATGAGGTGGCGGGCGATTTCGGACTCGAGGGGCATGTTTTTCTCCGCGCTGGCGATGTCCATCTCGCCGTCGATGACGTGGGAGTTGATCTTCACGAAAAAGCTGTGGAGATCGGTGTCGAAGTCCGACCCCTGGTAGGCGTTGCGCAGGTCCGGTTCGATGCTGTGCATGTCCACGCGCATGGCCACGGCCGGGGCGCCCACCGTTTCGTAGTGGCGCTCCTCCCCGAACGGCTGGAAGAGGAAGATGGATTCGTAGAAGCGCACGTGCTTGGGGTTCACCATGATGCACAGATCGTCCGTGCCGGTGGCCAGGGCGTATTGGAAAACGGCCTTGGATAGGAAGACCATGAGGTTCTGCCAGCAGCGGTGCCGCGTGGTGGCCAGGGAACCCAGCTCCACCACCTTGCGTCCGGCGTTGCGCAGGCCGTCCAGCTCCTGCCGGTACAGCGAGTCCATGGGCAGGCCGAACCTGGGCGTGTCCGGAATGAAGCTCATGGTGGAGAGCACGGTCAGATAGGTCTTGAAGACGAAGACGCAGGTCTTCGGCAGGAGATGGTGCACGCTGTAATGCATGCCCGAAGGGTGGCTTTGCCGGAGATACCCGGAGGCGAGGTAGACGTCGTGAAGCACCTTGAACGCCTGGGCGTACTCGTCGAGTGTCTCGGCGATCTTGATGCTCGGTCTGTCCAGCAGTTCCATCTTGGCGTCAAGCAGAGCTGAACGCCGAATGCGGATGGTTCTCCGCCGTTCGGTCCCGTCGGGGGCGGGGGGCGGAGGAGGTGGTGGTGGCGACATGGAATGTATGGTTGTGGCTTGAGGCATCACTTCACCCATTATCTGTGGTGAGTTAAAAGCCTAGCCAAAAGCATGCCATGAGGACACGTCCGGTCAGTCGTCCCTGTTGTTGCCCCTGGTAAGCTTGTATTTCTTGTAGAATTCGTAGAGCCGGGCGCGGGACAAATTGGCCATGGACATGGCCTTGGCCACGTCTCCCTGGCTGGCCCGGTGGAGTTCGCGAAAATACTGTTTTTCGATCGTGTCGAGGGCCTCGTTGCGGAAGGTCTTGTACGAGGGCATGGGGGTTCGCGCCGTCCAGGTCTGGGGCGCTTCGGCGGATGCCTGGTCGGTGGCGGCGGCCGGACGGGGCTGCTCGCTGCCCATGGAGCGTTTCGCCGCCTTCACCCGGATGTAGAACGGCAACTGCTCGGGATAGATGATGGGGTAGTTGTGGGAGACGGCCACCACGGAGTCGATGACGTTTTCGAGTTCGCGGACGTTGCCGGGCCAGTCGTGGCGACTCAGTATCTCGAGGAACTCGTTGGAGAACGTCTTGGAGTCAATCCTGTTTTTCTCGCAGGATTTCTGGAGCAGGTGGTTGGCCAGGATGGACAGGTCCTCGCGACGCTCGGACAGGGCGGGAAGATTGAGCTTGAGCGACTGCAGCCGGTAGAGCAGGTCGTCGCGGAACAGGCCCTCCTTGACCATCTGGCCGAGATCCTTGTTGGTGGCGGCCACGAGGCGGAAATCGCTCTCAACTTCCCGTTTCGCTCCCACCGGGCGGAAGCGCCTCTCCTGGAGCACCCGCAGGAACTTCTTCTGCAACTCCATGGGGAGTTCGGAAACCTCGTCCAGGAACAGGGTGCCATTGTGGGCGCGCGCCACCAAGCCTTCGGTCTTGGCCGAGGCGCCGGTGAACGCTCCCTTGGAGTAGCCGAAGAGGATCGATTCCACCAGGTTGGCGGGCAGGGAGGCGCAATCGACCACGATGAGGTTTTCGTTCTTGCGCCTGCTCAGGCCGTGAATGGCGCGCGCGAAGAGTTCCTTGCCCGTGCCGGTGTCGCCGTGGATCAGCACGGAGACATCGCTCTGGCTGGCCTTGGCCACGGTCTTCAGGCATTTGCGGATCTGCGGGCAGGAGCCGTGGATGTTGAAGCGCTCGCCGACCTCGGACCAGGAGAGTTCCTCCTCGGAGAGCACGGTGTCGAGCCTGCCGAGAAATCCCTGGAGGTGCTCGATGGCGTTGTCGCGCTGGATGTAGTCCAGCACGCCCTCGCGCAAGGCGAATTCAAGCTCCACGATGTCGGGCTTGTCCACGATGACCAGCACCTTGGGCGGGGAGTGCAGGCTCGTGATGCGCGGCAGCAGCCTGGAGAGCTGCGTGTTCCCGGTCTTGTGGAGCACCAGGAGGTCAGTCTTTACCGCGTGGCTGTCCTCGATGATCTCGTTGAAGTTCCCGATCCGGGAAATGGAATGCGGCAACCCCCGAGATAAACTCAATATTTCTCGGAAGATGTCCGGTTCTTTTTCAAACACGACAACGTTGGCCATTTTCAAGTCCCGTTTGAGGCATGAGGAACAGGAATCAACTGTTTTCAGGGTGTCGAGCCGGTTCGACACGGTTTTCTGATGCTTCTATGATTATTGTAATAAAGACAGAGCAATGATCTGGTCAATGCTAGAAACCCGAAATTCCGGTCGGGTTTTTTGCTCTTCGTGGCAGAGGGGGGCGGCTTCATCTGAACTGTTGCTGCAGGGTCTCTCTCAGGGATAACGGTATGTTCTGGAATGATGTTCCGATCTCAATCACAGTGCTAATTGTAGAATATATCGGCTTGCATAGTATCTGGACTATCTGCGAAAGCGATGCGACACAGAAAGTCATGGTGAACGGTGTCTGTTTTCTGAAGTTGTCCATTATTCTTGATGCCTTACCGTCAACTCGAATGCGTGCTCCACCTGCTGAGATGTTTATTATCGTTACGGGCTTGTATTGTGTTTCGTTGTCGGACATGTTTATTTCGATTATAGCGGGGATTGAGACGTCTACACGTTGATACTGCCTGAATTCTTTGTCTGAAATTTGCGGATTCTTGATGTCGTTGCTGTTGATGTATTCCTGTATAAGCTGGTTTATAAGCGATTCTTCGGATGTGTTGTCCCGCCTTGAAATCTGCCGGAGGCGGAATGCCAAGTCGGAATTGATGTCAAAACAAATCGTCATTTTACTGGGACAGTGTTTCGTGTCTCGCTGCATGGTAAGTTGAGGAGGGAGTTTGTGGGCAACGTGTAACATTGACATGCTTATTCAAGGAGCATGCCAAAGAGTTGAACGGCGCCCGTTCCGAACTACGGAACCTTTGGCCATGGCCGAAGCGGGTGTGCGGGCGGCCTAATGGCCGTCGGATTCAAGCAGGATTCCCCCCACCGTGTGCACCACGTCACGGTCCGGGTGGGCTTCGGGCTTGGGGGCGGCCATCCAGTTCCAGTAACGCTCGGGCGGGGGAAGCGGAGTGCCGTGAAGGGGATTGGCGGCGCGGGTTTCATTCCTGCCCGCGCTGATCCAGCTGAGGTCGGTGAGCAGGCAGCGCAGACCTGGCAACGCTCGCAGCCAGGCCAGATGGACCTCGACCAGCCGCCTGGCGTAATCCTCCAGGTCGCTGTCGGTGTAGCGTCCCGTGAGCCAGAGCCGTTCCATGGGGATAAGCGGCAGCGTGGAGAGGGTATTGGCGGAAACAGTGAGGTCCGGTTGGAGATCGTCAAGGAAATCGGGAGGCTGGGAGGGGACAGCGAGCGGCGCTCCCGTATCGAGAGAGCGCTGGAGACCGGCCAGGGCTCCGGTGAGATCGTGCTCCAGCAATCGTATGTTGCTCAGTTCACGGGCCATAAGCACCGCTTCCCGGGGATGGACTAGGTCGATGAGCAGGACGTTGCGGAACGTACTGGCCAGTTTCTTCAAAGGGACATCAAGGCAGAGTCCCGATCCGGCGATGACGGCCAGGTCTTTTTTGGGCGTATTGTCGGCCGCGTGAAGGATGAAGCTCCTGCTGCGATCAAGGTGCGGTTGCCACGCCTCTTTGTTTCGTTTCCACCTGGCTTTGTAGCGGGCGAAATCACGTACATAGCCGAGCTGTCTGGCGGTACGGGAAGCTGTCGCCGTTACGGACCAAAGCCATTCCTGGATCATTGCCTCGCCTTTCGTTGTATTGGTCGCTCAGGTATGAATCGAATATCAAAAGAGATATATGTTCGTCCAGGGGGGAGATTCTTTATTGGACCAAAGAGAGTTCGCGGACGGAACAAGTGTAAAATTTTTCATTATTTGTCGGAAAAATTTACAAGCTGCAGGATGACAGAGCAAATCCCAACCACTTTGGATGACGAAATTTTTATGTACGCCTAAGCATGACTGGAAGCATGGCCGGATGTACATGGGCATGGCGCTGGCCGGATTAATATCGGCGACTGGAAGACTGGGGCGCTCCCGGTCGAGCGGACCGGCGGGGCTCTCCGGAGGTGGCGGACAATTTGCTAGGCTTTTGCGTCGCCGGTGGCGTCGCGGCCTCCGCCAATCTCCATCGTAGGGGCCTGCGCCGCGAGGGCGTACCACCGGCACGCACGGCCTTGACCAACGGGGCCATGAGGACGCGGTAATGAAACAACAGGCCATGTCGCAATTTAGGAACCTCGTCTTCAAGGGAGGAGGGGTCAAGGGGCTCGCCTACCTGGGCGCACTCTCGGTGTTGGAGGAGGAGGGGGTCACCGACGGGGTGCGCCGCCTGTGCGGTACGTCCTCCGGCGCGGTGGTGGCGGCCCATGTGGCATTGGGCGGCAAGGCCGGGCAGCTGCGCTCCGAAATGTCGCGCGAGCTTTTGAGCGGCATGCTGGACGGTTCCGCCTGGCCGGTGCGGGATTTTACCCGGCTGATCCGCGACTTCGGCTGGTTCCGGGGCAAGCGGCTGTCGATCTGGCTGAAGCGGCATTTCGAGGAGCTGTCCGGCGTCCATAACCTGACCTTCGCGAAACTGGGACAGCTGGCGCGGGAAAATCCGGAGCGCTTCAAGGACCTAGCCATCATCGCCACCAACGTGACCCACCAGTGCCCCCACGTGTTCAGCCCCGCCAACACGCCTGACGCGCTGGTGGCCGAGGCAATCAGGGCGTCGATAAGCATCCCCTTCCTGTTCAGCGCCACGCGCCTGCGGTCGGGAGAACTCTGCGTGGACGGCGGCCTGACCTGGAACTACCCGATCAATTTCTACGACGACAGCAGCTGGTTGTCCCGCAAGGACGACGCCGGGCTGTACGCCGTGCTCGACCACCCCGCGGAAAAGAACAAGGTGCGCTTCTACAACAAGGAAACCCTCGGCCTCATGGTGGAAACGCGCTCGACTGTGAAGAGCAGAACGGAGAACCTGGGAGGGCGGCACGGAGACATCGAGTCGTTTCCGAGCTACCTGAAGGCCATGCTGGGGCTCATGACGGATGTGACCACCAGCAATTTCCTGAACCTCCCCGACTGGCAGCGCACGATTTTCATCGAGGCGCACGGGGTCCGGGCCACGGACTTCAATCTTTCGGAAGACGTTCTCGAGAGGCTTATCAAGTCGGGAGAACAAGCCACCCGCCAATACATCGCGTGGTTCAGGAGCCGTGACAGCAGGCCCCTGAACAGGATCGACGCCTCGGAGCCCTCCCAGGGCTGAGCGCTTCCCCCCTCCGGCCGGAACGCGGCCCCGCCTGCCATTCGGCGCAAGCTCCATGTCAGCGCATGGCCCTGGAAAAGAGACGCTACCCGATCTGCCCGCGGATATCGAAGGAGAGCATATGGATTTGTCCGGCCGCGTCGAGGGGCGTGGCCCTGAGCGTAGCCGGGAAAGGTTTCCCGCCGCGCATGAGGCACATGGCCTCGACCTCGCCGGCGCTGACGAGGATGTCCGTCATGGCGGTCCCGCCGGAGTTGGCCAGCACATCGATCCCGGCGGCCCGGCAGGGCCTGCCGAGCATTTCGTCCCTGTCTATCCCCGACAGGCTGGAGAAGGCGTCGTTGGCGTCGATCACCATCTGTCCGTCGCCCTGAATGATCAGGGCCGGAATGATGGAGCTCCGGAACGCCTTCGCGTGGAGGCCCTGCGCGCCGGCCGGCGCGTCGCCCGCGGATTTCTGATTGGCCATGACTTTGTCCAGCTGCTCGGAGCGCATCTTGGCCAGATTCTCCAGGAAGACCTTGTATTCCTTTTTTGCCTTGATCGCGACGTATCTTTCGATGTTTCGCTCGATGATGATGTGCAGCAGCTCTTGGCTCTCGATGGGTTTGTTGACGAAATCCCATGCTCCGAGCCTGATGGCCTCGATGGCTTTCTCCAGGATGCCCACCCCGGAGATGACGACGATGGGGATGTCCGGAAAAATGTCTCTCGTATTTGCGATGAATGCGAACCCATCCATGACCGGCATGGACAAATCCACGAGCGCAAGATCGATATCCGGATTTTTCTTGAGCAGTTGCAAGCCTGTCAGGCCGTTGTCTGCGGGGATTACGGTGTATCCCATGTCTTCCAGGAAGCAAACGACGGAATCGCGGAACACCTGATCGTCATCAATCAGGAGGATTTTGTTCGAGTATGCATCCACAGGTTCTGCCTCGCGAAGTATACGACCCCCCTACCTTTTCGAGGGCTTATGTGTGATCCATTTCCAGTGCAAGCAATAATTGCCGGAACCTAAAACCCATGCATAAGTCGTGCAACAGAAGGGCGGAGCGCCAGCTCGTCATGGAATGAGATGCCGCAGACACCGGGTGGGTTACGCCAGGAGGCGCGAGGGGGGAGCATCCCGCGCAGGGCGCTCGCGAGAGGAGCCCCGTGCGGGAGGGGGACGGGGCTATTCCACGTTGAGGATCACCGAGAACGCCTTGATGAGCGCGCAGATCTCGTCGCCGACCTTGAGGTCGAGCTGCTTGACGGATTCATCCGTCACCAGCGAGCAGACCTTGGTTCCGTCGGGCAGCTCGACCACCACCTCGGCGGAAATCTCGCCCGTGTTCACCTTCACGATCTTGCCGCAGAACTTGTTGCGGGCGCTGGTCTTAAGCTTCATGTCCTCCTTGACCAGGATGACCCAGGGAGCCTTCACCGTGGCCGTGACCAGAAGGCCAGCCTTGATGCCCAGACTGGCCATGCTGTCGTGGGTGATGACCGAGATGATCTTCAGGCCGCTCGGGGTGGTCACCTCCACCTCGGCCAGGATGTTGCCGGTGCGGATGGCCGTGACCTTGCCGGTGAACGAATTGCGGGCGCTGGTCTTCATCTCGGTCTCCTTGAGGATGTAATAGTTGACGATGCGCGAGATGTCCTGTTCGGTGAAGTTCATGTACTGCGCGGTGAGGCTCACGTTCTGGTGGCCCAGGATGGATTGCACCACGGCCAGCGGCATGCCCTCGCGCAGGAGCTCGATGGCCCGGGAATGGCGGATGACCCGCGGATTGATGAGCTCCCTGGGGATGCCGCAGGCGTCTGCGCGCTCGTAGAATTTGCGGCGCACGAAGCCTTGGTCCAGCTTGAATATCTCGCCGCGCAGGGAGGCGTTCATGGGGTCTTCGAGCAGGCGTCGGATCTCCTTGAAGACCTCCTTGGGCAGGCTGACCTCGCGCGCGTGCTCTCCCCGGACTAGCACGGCGGATTTGGCGAATTCGAAATCCTCACGGTCGTCCACTGCCAGGGCCTCCCCGAGCTTGATCGCGCCGTAGCGGATGAGCAGGTACAGAAGCCAGATGCGGCCTCGGGCCCGCTTGTGGGGCAGGCTCTTGGTGGAGGTGAACCATGTCCGGAAACTCTCGGTGATCGCGTGCAGCTGCATCTGGTCCAGGTGCTTGACGTCGGCGGGCACCTCGAAGGTCTTGGCCGGGCAGGGGGCCTTGGACCCGCGCCGTTTTCCCGAGGAAGGGCCAAGGCCGCCGCAGGGGCGGGCCGTTTCCGGACGCTCGTCCCCCACCTTTTCCAGGATGAATTTCAGGTCCTCGCTGCCGAGCGAATTCAGGAATGCCACGAGATTGTCTCGGATCATGCGGCTCTCTCCTTGCTGTGATGCCCCGGAAATATAACATCAAAACGAAGGCTTGTCTCAAAGTCACGAAAGCAGGTGAAGGCGTGTCGCGGTTGGCCCGGCCCGCGGCGGCGGGTATGAGGGCATCTCCGGACAAGGATTCAATCCGGGAGGTGCTTATGGAACTTGTACTCATACTCGTTTGCTGCTTCGCCCTGCTCTTCGTGGTGGAAGTATTCCTCGGGGGGGCTCTTCCCGGCGAATCCTCAATCCAGGCCGGTTGCCACGGCCTGAAGATGGGCCGCATGGGCATGGGGCAGTTTTTCGGCCAGGCTTTGCCGCTGGCCATGGCCGGGATCGGACTTCCCATGTCCTTGCAGCATCATTGGGCCATCCTGCTGGTCGTTCTCGCGGGCGTGTCGCATCTTGTGGTCTGCAGGATCATGAAGGCCTGCTGAATCCGAAACGCGCCGCCTGCCCTGGCAGGCGGCGTGCAACCCAGGCCCGACGCCGACAATCCGGGCCATATCCCCAGGAGGTCCCATGCATTCCGGAGTTCTCAAACGCCTGGCGGGTCTCGTCCTGCTGGCCTTCGTGCTCGTGGGCGCGGCCGCGCCGCTTCGGGCCGCAGACCTTACCGTGTCCGCCGCGGCCAGCCTGACCAACGCCTTCCAGGAGCTCAAGCCCTTGTTCGAGAAGGCCAATCCCGGCGTGAACGTTCTCTTCAATTTCGCCGCCTCCGGCCCTCTGCTCAAGCAGATCGAGGCAGGGGCGCCCGTTGACGTCTTCGCTTCCGCCGACCAGGAAACCATGGACCAGGCCGCATCCAAGAAGCTCATGGCCGAGGGCACGCGCAAGGATTTTGTGGCCAACTCCCTGGTGATGATCACTCCCTCCGACTCGAAACTCGGGCTCAAGCAGGTCAAGGATCTGACCGGGGCTCCGGTGGCGCGCATCGCGGTGGGCAATCCCGATTCCGTCCCCGTGGGGCGCTACACCCGTGACAGCCTGACCAAGGACGGCCTGTACGAGACGCTCAAGCCCAAGTTCGTGCAGGGCGAGAGCGTGCGCCAAGTGCTCGACTACGTGAGCCGGGGCGAGGTGCAGGCCGGGTTCGTGTACATGACCGACGCCATGATCGCCAAGGACAAGGTCTCCGTGGCCGCCACCATGGGCGGGCACGCCCCCATCACCTATCCCATCGCCGTGGTGGCTGCCTCGGCCAACAAGGACATGGCCGCCAAGTTCACGGCTTTCGTCCTTTCCGCCGAAGGCCAGGCCGTGCTGGCCAAGTACGGCTTCAAGAAGCCGTAGCCTGCTTTTCCTGAAGTCGGGGAGGGCGGCCTGCGTCCTCCCCGTCCCTCCTCTCGCCCGCTCCGGGGCGGGACTTCCCCCTTTTCGTAGGGATGTTTCCCGTATGTGCTGAAAAGAAGCATGTCGTCGGGCCACGTCATGCCGGTCTGCGCGCAAGGAAATATGGCGAACCGGGAAGGGCGGGCTTCTGCCTCTTCGGCTTCGCTGCGAATTTTCATACAATTGATTTATATTGTTTGAACGGAAGCTATTTTACCGGAAATAGTTTTCGCGTCAGTGCGCATTGGTAACTGGATCAGGATATATTTCCGGAGAGGTGCATCTCTTGTGAAAATGGTGTTGCGTAGATGCTGGCGTGCGTTTATGGGGGGCGATGATGTCTCCTGTTGTCATCAGAGTGGAGAACGGCTGGCTGGGATGACTCTGGTTGTTGTGGTGAACCGGCTGACGAGTCATTGCAGTGGCTGTCCTTTGGCAGGCGTGCGCGGGGCGATCTCCGGCGCTGGAGAGCAGCGCAAGAAAACAAGCAAACACGTGAGGATGTTATGAAGCGTACGATCTTCGTTGTCTTGGCCGTGTCGGCGTTCTTGCTTTCAACCTGCCTCATGACCATGACCCCGGCAGGATCTCGCGCTCTGGCCCAACCCGGGACCACCCACGGGTCAGGCATGAATGAGGGCGGCCCGGGCAGCCAGGGCGGCATCTCGGGCAAATCCGGCAAGAGCGACACCACCAGCCAGGAGGGCGCCTACAGCGGGACCAACGTCATGCCGGACAAAAAGCAGGCCCCCGCTTACAAGAAAGAAACGGGCACCATGCCGGACAGCAAGCAGACCCGCACTAAGAAGGGGGCCAAGGGAACCAAGAGCAAGAAGATCGAGGGCAAGCAGAAAGGCTCGGGCAAGTCAGGAACCAAGCAGGGTTCCGGCATGGACAGCGGCTCCGGCAGCCAGACCGGAAGCCAGCCCTCCGGGCAGAACATGAACCAGTAGGAAGAGGCCACTAAATCCGCGGGCAATCCCGGCTCTGGGGCCCCGCATGAACAAGGCCTGCATGCCGGGAGCCCATTACCATGGTTCCGGTGTCGCGGGAGGCGCAGGCTGGGGCCGGACGTGCAGTCCGGCCCCAGGGCCGCCGTGAACCCCTCCGGTCAAGTCCGGAAGGGGCTCCTAATTTTCAGGCCCGGCAGTACCGGTCCTAGTCGACCCACTCGTCATCATCCTCGATGGGCGTGAATCCCCGCCTGAGCGTATTCTCGCTCACCACGCGCGGGTCCACGAACTGGAGCAGGTAGTCAGGCCCGCCCGCCTTGGAGCCCACGCCGGACATCCTGGCCCCGCCGAAGGGCTGGCGGTGCACCAGTGCGCCGGTGATGTTGCGGTTCAGGTACAGGTTGCCCACGCGGAACTCGCGCCTGGCCTTCTCCAGATTTTTCGGGCTTCTCGAGAACACGCCGCCGGTCAGGGCGAAGCGCGAGTCGTTGGCCATGGCCAGGGCCTCGTCGAAGTGTTTGGCCTTCATCACTGCCAGGATTGGCCCGAAGACCTCCTCCTGGGCGATGCGGTGCTCGGGGCGAATGCCCTCGACCACCACCATGGGGGCGTAGTAGCCGGGGCCTTCGGCCAGGCGCTCCACCACGATGCGGCCTTCCTTGCGGGCGATCTCGGTGAACTCCTTCACCTTGGCCTGCTGCCCGGGGTCCACCACGGGCCCCATGGAATAGCGCGGGTCCTCGGCGGGACCGATCTTCATGGACTCGCAGGCCTTGACCAGCCGCTCCAGGAAACGGCCGTAGTTCTCCTCCAGTACGATCACCCGCGAGCAGGCCGAGCACTTCTGGCCCTGGAAGCCGAAGGCCGAGTAGGCCACGGCCAGCACGGCCTCGTCCAGGTCGGCGTCGTCGTCCACGATGATGGCGTTCTTTCCGCCCATCTCGGCGATGACCCGCTTGCAGTTGACCTGTCCGGGCTGAACCTTGGCGGCCTTCTCCATGATGCGAAGGCCCACTTCCATGGAACCGGTGAAGGCCACGCAGCTTACGTCCGGGTGTTCCACCAGGTAGTCGCCCATGACCGAGCCACGCCCGGGGCAGAAGTTGAACACGCCGTCCGGCAGCCCGGCCTCCTTGAAGATGTCCGCAAGGCCACGCCCAACCAGCGACGACAGGCCTGAAGGCTTGTAGACCACACAGTTGCCGGTGACGATGGCCGCGGCGGACATGCCGCAGGAGATGGCCAGGGGGAAGTTCCAGGGCGCGATGACGGCGCACAGGCCCTTGGGTTCATAGAACAGGTGGTTCTTCTCGCCCGGCTCGCGCCCCATGCGCCTGGGAGCGCCCATGCGCACGGCCTCGCGCGCGTAGTATTCCAGGAAGTCGATGGCCTCGGCCACGTCGTTATAGGCCTGGTCCCACTGCTTGCCCACCTCCAGCACCTGCATGGCGGAGAGCGCAACGGCCCTCTCGCGCATGAGGGCGGCTGCGCGCATCATGACGGCGGCGCGGTCCTTGGGGCTTACGTCGCGCCAGGCCGGGAAGGCAGCCTTGGCAGCCGCCACGGCCGCGCCGGTTTCGGTGACGCCCGCCTGGCAGACCCGGCCCAGCACCTCGGCGGGGTTGGCGGGATTCACCGAGTCGATGAGGTCCGCCGTGGTCACGTCCTTGCCGCCGATAACCAGCGGGCAGATGCCCCCGGCCGCGCGGCGCACGTCCGCGATGGCGGCAGGGAAGGCCTCGCGCAGGGCCTTCTCGGTGAAGTCGGCCAGGGGGAAGTTGGCGAAGGGCGAAAGCCCCTCAGGACCGGCTTCCGTTTCCCTGGGCTTCCTGGCCTGGGCCTTTTCGCGCTCCAGGGTTTCTTCGGGGTTCTCCAGCAGCCGGTCCTCGGCCTCGCCTTCAGCGAAGGACAAGCGCAGGAAGGATTCGTTGGCCGTGTTCTCCAGAAGCCTGCGCACCAGATAGGCCATGCCGGGCAGGAGCTCGCCGTAGGGGCAGTACAGGCGCACCCGCCCGGCCACCTTGAGCAGGCCCTTGCGCACCGGCTCGGCCATTCCGTAGAGCGCCTGGAACTCGTAGCGCGCCTCGGGAACGCCCAACGCCTTGGCCTTCTCCATCACGAAGCTGATGGTGCGGATGTTGTGCGAGGCGCACTGGAAGTAGATCATCTCGTGGTTCTCAAGGATGAGCTTCGCGCAGCGCTCGAAGGCCATGTCCGACTCGGGCTTGCGGGTCCACACAGGGATGGGCCAGCCCATCTGCTTGCAGACCACGGTTTCGTAGTCCCAGTACGCGCCCTTCACCAGCCGGATGCCCATGGGCAGGTTGCGCGCCTTGGACCATCCGATGATCTCCTCGATGTCGCGCTCGGTTTCCTTCAAGTAACACTGGAACACGATGGACAGGTGCGGATAGCTTGCGAACTCCGGATCCTGGCGCAGGCGCTTGAACAGCTCGATGGTGGCGTCCTTATACTTGAGCTGCTCCATGTCGATGCACAGCGCGCCGCCCATGGCCTTCACCGCCCGGTAGATGGGGCGCATCTTCTCCAGGATGCCTTCGACCGTGCCCTCGAAGTCCACAGGCTTGGACTGGGAATAGAGGGCCGAAGGCTTGATGGAGACGTTCACCTTGGGGGCGTATCCCCAATCCAGGTCGCCGCCCGCGCCACCCAAGGGTTTCCACGAGCCCTGCTCGCGGGCGATGGCCTCCAGCACCTCCAGGTAGCCGTCGCGGTAGGCTTGTGCCTCCTCCTCGGAGACGGTGGCCTCGCCCAAGAGGTCCACGGTGAAGGCGAAGCCGTCCTTGCGGATCTTCACCAGGTTCTTCACGGCCTCCTTGGTGGTCTCGCCCACGATGAACTGCCGGGCCATGCCCTCGATGTTGGAGCGGATGGCCTTGCCCATGACCTTGGCCGCGAGGCCGCCCAGGATGCCCGATTTCTCCGCGCCCCATTTGAGCACGGGGGGGATGTCCCCGGCCTGGCCGCCGGTGAAGTACTCCTCGATATGGCGCTGCAGCGCGTCGGCCGAACTCAGGTAGGGCAGCACGTCCACGAAGCGGAACAGCTGGACCTTGAAGTCCTCGTTCTGCATGGCCCAGTCCATGACCTTGCCGGTCCAGAAACCCTTGTTGAAGATGGACGGGGCCTCGCCGCGGATGCTTGCGAAGAACGCCTTGCCGCGCGCGTTGATGGCCTGCTCGATGTTCATGTCCGACATGCTACGCCTCCTCAGCGGTGTTGCGGGATATGGGCATGATTCCTGTTTCCTTCACCGTCTGGAGCACCACCGTGGAGTTGGTGTCGCGCACGGTGGGCAGGCGGCCGATCTCCTTGAGCAGGTCGGCCAGGGCCTTGGGGCCGGACACGCGGACCTTGATGAGGTACGCCGCCGACCCGGCCGCGTAGTGCACCTCCATGACGCCCGGGATGGCCGAAAGAGCCTCGCCGGTGTCGGTGGCACCGACGGGTTCCTCGGTCTTGACGAACGTGAAGGCGGTAAGGCCAAGGCCGATGGCCTCGGGGTTCAGACGCGCCTCGTAGCCGGTGATGACCCCCCGGCGTTCCAGCTTGCGCACGCGCTCCAGCACGGCGGATGGGGCCATGCCCACGTCGCGGGCGATGTCCGCGTTGGATGTGCGGGCGTTTGACTGAAGAATCGTCAAAATTTGAGTGTCTATTTCGTCGATCATTCTGTTTACTCGCTGTTTTTGGGATAAAATTCGAAACGGGGAGATTTGTCAAGGCGGTGAGTAGGGGAAAGGAAAGAGCGGGGCTCCGCCCCGGCCCCCGGCAGGGCTCTGCCCTGCACCCGCCAGGGGGATCATCCCCCTGGACCCTCTAATAAGCTCGCGGGCGTAACCGGCATGCTGGTTGCGCCCGCGAAGCTATTTGGGGATTCCAAAGGGATTGGTCCCTTTGGCCGTCGGAGGCATCTTAAAAAAGAACCCCGGGCGGATGGGCCGCCCGGGGTCAACGTGAGGAGCCTCCGGTGAGGGTGGATGGGGGGGGTGACCCGCCGGAGGCTTGGACAGCGGATGGGTTTTAGCTCTTGGTCCCGGCCGTCTTGTACTCCTCGTCAGGCGGCGGTCAGGCCGCCGCTTTCTCCCAGTTGCGCAGCGCAAGTTTCAGCGCGCCAACGGTGAAATAGTCGCAGTCGAGCTTGGGCATCACCCGCGTGAGGTGCTCGTGCAGGTCCTCGTTGGTGATGGGGTAGCAGTCGTAGATGGACTTGCCGATGACCATGCGGGCAAGCGCGGCCAGGCATTCCTTGCTGTAGTCGCAGCCCTCGGCCATGCCGCCGGCGTCCACGATCACCTCGTTTTCGATGCGCAGCTCGACGCGGATGGAATCCTTGCACACGGTGCAGCTGCGCTCTCCCACGGCGTTGGCGTGGGCCACCGGGCGGACGTACGGACCCTTGCCCGCTATAAACGGGGTGGCCTTGGCGCTGGGGGCCAGGGGCAATTCCTCGGGAGATTCGGCGGAGGCGTCCGCGCCGTGCGCGGCGGCCACGGTCTCGATGCCCATTTCGCGGCGCACCACGTCCAGGTCGATGATCCTGGGGTCCACCAGGGAGAAGCCGCAGCTGCCGCCCCAGTCCTGCTCGTCGGCGAAGGAGCCGTTGTAGCGGACGTCGTCCACGATGAGGAAATCCTGCTCGCCGAGCACGCGGTCCCAGCGGTGCACGAAGAAGTCGAACCGGGCGGGGTCGAAGCTGGTCACGTTGCGCCATATCCAGTGCATGGTGCAGTGCTCGTCGTCGTATCCCAGGAGGGCCAGGTAGCGGGCCTTGCTCTCCAGGTAGTGGCGGCGGCGCAGCAGCACGGCGGAATCGGGGATGGCCGAGGCGTCGAAGTCGACGGGCTGGCCGCCCAGGCTGACCTGCACGGCGCAGTCGTCGCCGTACTTCATGCCGCAGGTGCTGGTGTTCCCGTTGCGCCACCAGTGGATGTATTTCTTGGCGTAAAATTTGCGCCCGAGGGTGCCTATGCGCTCGACCGTCTTGGGAGAGACCGGATGGAGGGAGAGGTCGCAGCGTTGGCCGGAGAGTTTGAGTATGAGGTCCATGGGGTATTTTTCCGGGATAACTCGGCGGAGGACCGGCCCCCGCAGGCAGCGGACGGGGGCCGGTCCGGGGCGGACCGGGCGCGAGGCCCCGTCCGTCCGCCGGTATGGTTTTTACGCGGACTAGGATACGCTCCCGCCGCAAAGGTTGTCGTCTTGAGCCTGCATGAGCTGCTGGCTGGCCTGGACCAGTTCGGTCACGCGCGCCTTGGCCTGGGCCTGGCGATAGGTGCCCATCTCGACGAACTGCAGGGCCTGCTTGGGGCAGGCTTCCACGCAGGCGCAGACTTCCTTGCCGTTGCTGGCGCGCCAGGCCTGGCACAGGTCGCACTTCTTGGCGGAGCCGCTGTTGGTGCGGCCGCTGAAGGAGGTCTCGCCTTCCACGCCCACTTCGATGGCGCCGAAGGGGCAGGCCATCACGCACATCTTGCAGCCGACGCAGAGGTTTTCGTTGACGCTGACCAGCCCGTCGAGCTGCTGGATGGCGCCGAAGGGGCAGGCGTGGGCGCAGGGGGCGTCCTCGCAGTGGCGGCACTGGATGGGGAACTTCAGATTGTCGACCTTCACCACCTTGATGCGGGAGATGACGGGCAGGCCGCGCTTCTTGGCTTCCTTGAAGGACAGGCCGATGTGCGCGCCGGCGCAGGCCATCTCGCATTTCTTGCACCCGATGCACTTCTCGGGATTGGCGAAAACAATAGGATTTTCACAAGCATTGGGCATGATCATGCCTCCGGGTAGGTTGTTCGACTTCTATGCTTTTGACGTAGAGCTCACGCCCGGTGGCGAGCGTGACCGTCGAGCGTTCGCAATGAGGGCAACGCAGGAGCCGTCCGATTCTGCGGGCGGGAGCGCCGCAGGCGTCGCATGCGCCAGTGGCGGCGATCTTCTCGATCATCAGCTCGGCTCCGTCAGCCACCGTGCCCAGGGCCATCATCTCGAAGCAGGCCGCCAGGGTGGAATCCTCAACGCCCGCGTACTCGCCGATGCACAGGTCCACGCGGCGCACCGCGCCGGTATGGGCCTCGCGGGCCTTGTCCCGCACGATGCCGAGTATGCTCATTGCCAGGGAGGATTCATGCATGGCGTTCCACCATTTATTCGCGTGCGCACGTTATCCGCGCGCGAGACCACTCAATCACTCCGGAGAGCTTTTGACTGTCAGCCACGCGACAAATTGAAAAAAATGAAAAAGATTTCGGAGAAAAGGTGAGGCCGCGCCCGACGGCCTCACCTGATGTGACGGGTACTCCGGCGGGTTCTCAGCGCTCCGTGCAGGAGATGCAAGGGTCGATGCTGTTGACGATGAGCGGGATGTCCGCCACCTGGCAGCCGGCCATCATCACCTGGAGGGCCTCCCAGTTCATGTAGGTGGGCACGCGCCACTTCACGCGCTGGGGGGTGTCCGATCCGTCGGAGCGCAGGAAGTAGACCAGCTCGCCGCGCGGGGCCTCGCTGCGGGCCACGGATTCTCCCGCGGGCACGGCGGCCATGCCTTCGATCTTCACCGGCCCTTCGGGCATCTGCTTCAGGCACTGCTCGATGATGGAGACGGACTCCACGGCCTCGCGCAGCCTGAGCATGGCCCTGGAGTGGACGTCGCCAGCCGTGTCGGACTGCACCTCGAACGTGAGGTCCTCGTAGGTGGCGTAGGGGGCCTTGCGGCGCACGTCGTAGGCCACGCCGGAGGCTCTCGCCACGGGGCCCACCACGGCGTAGCGCCGGGCTTCGGCCTCGGGCAGAACGCCGATGCCCCTGGTGCGGGTGCGGATGAGCGGGTCCTTCTCGAACACGCCGTAGAGCTCGTGCAGCTGGGGCTTGAGGGCCTCGATCTGGCCGCGCAGGAAACGGGCGGTCTCCTTGTCGATGTCGGTGCGGGTGCCGCCGATGGTGCACTGGCCCAGGTTCATGCGGTTTCCGTACACGCCTTCCTTGGCGTCCTGCATGAGCTCGCGCACTTCCATGGCGTGCATGAACAGCGAATCGAAGCCCACCAGGTGGGCCATGATGCCCACGTTGAACAGATGGGAGGCCACGCGCTTGATCTCGTCGGCGATGACGCGCAGGTACTGGCCTCGCTCGGGCACGGTGATCCCGGCCAGGGTCTCCACGGCCATGCAGTAAGTGGCCGGGTGGCTGTTGGAGCACAGCGAGCAGACGCGCTCGGTCAGGGTGACGTTCTGGAAGTAGTTGCGGTGCATGGCCAGGGCTTCCATGCCCCGGTGGACGTGTCCGGCGGTGAGGTCCAGGCCGCGCACGGTTTCGCCTTCGACCTTGATGTCAAAGTACATGGGCTCTTCGAGCGCCACGTGCAGCGGTCCGACCGGAAGGGTATATGTCTCGGCCATTAGTTCTTGGCTCCCTTGGTGGCCCATTCGGGCATCTGCTTGCCGGCGAACACCTTCTCCCAAAGGGTGGTGGTGGATGCGCCGTTCATCATGGTGGAGAGCGGCACCAGCCTGTCCAGGATGTCGCCGTCGAGCTCCTTGTCCAGGAAGAGGCGGCGCGGGTTGGGATGGCCTTCCACCTCGATGTTGTAGAGCTCGGTGAACTCGCGCTCGTTCCAGTCGGCGTTCTGGAACCACGGAGTGATGGAGGGCACCCTGGGCGGCTCGGAGTCCACGCAGGCGGTCACGGTGATGACCACGCCGTCCAGGTCGAAGTGGTAGGCGATCTCGCGGCCTTCGATGCGCGAGAACTTGTCGTTGCGGTATGCGGTGACGGTCATGAGCCGCGCCCCGGCCTGGGCCAGGTGGGGAGCCACCAGCTTGAGGGCGTCGGGGTCGCACAGCTTGACCCATCCGAATGCGTTCTTGTTGGCGTCGGTCGACCAGTAGACGGCCCCGGGGCCCAGGGCCTTGCCTACGGCGTTCTCGAGCGCCTGCTTGGCTATCTCGTTCATTGCTGCTCCCGCAGTTGGATCAGATTCTTATCGGTGGCGTGCTTGACCTGGCTTTCGCGCTTGCACTTGGGGCAGAGCAGGAAGCGGTCGGGGGAACGCGTGCCCAGTTGATCGACGATGACCTGGGGCCTGGGCTGGATGCGCGCACCGCACTGGGAGCACTCGCCGAAGGCCACGAAGCTGGTCTCGCAGAAGGTGTACTTCTCCTCCGCAAGGTGGGAGAGGTGCCAGTTGTCGGTCATGGTCACCGCGCCGGTGGGGCAGTAGTGGGCGCACATGCCGCAGAAAACGCAGGAGTTGTGCCAGAGCACGTATTCCACGCCCGAGCCGTCCTCGGCCGCACGCATCTGGATGGCCCCTGCGGCGCAGACGTGCTTGCAGATGCCGCACAGGATGCACTTGGACTCGTCATGCGAGGCGCATCCCCGGAAACGCTTGGGGGTCTTGGCCGGAGCGAAGGGGAAAGGGTCGGTGGAAGGACCTTTGAGCAGGTTCTTCACCATGATTTTCAGGAACGGCAGCATGTGGCCTCCGTAAGCCTAACGCGCCAGACGTCCAGGGCCTTGACGATGCCCTCGATGATGGCCTGGGGCCTGGGCGGGCAGCCCGGGACGATGACGTCCAGGGGGATGTAGTGGTCGGTGGGGGCGCCGGTGGAGTATCCGTCGCGGAAGCATCCGCCGGAGACCGGGCACACGCCCACGCCCACCGTGACCTTGGGATGGGGGATCTCGTCGAAGACGCGCAGCACCTTGTCGCGAACGCGCACGGTGAGCGGGCCCGAGATGAGAACGATGTCGGCATGCCTTGGGCTGCCGCAGTATTTGCACCCGATGCGCTCCACGTCGTAGCGCGGGATGAGCGCGGCGGTGGCCATCTCCACGTCGCAGCCGTTGCAGCTGCCGGCGTTGAGCCGGTAGATCCAGGGCGAGCGCGGGGCGAGCTTGTTGATCAGATTGCGCATGATGTCCTCGTTAACGAAGGATATAGGCCAGCCCGAGGCTCATGAGCGCCAGGGGCGAAGTGTACTTGACGAAGAAGGCGAAGCCCTGGTCCAGGCGCAGGCGTCCGGTGGCCGCCCGGAAGCAGGTCACGGAAACCATGAGCAGCGCAAGGCACTTGAAGACGTGCCAGGCCAGGTTCACCAGCACGTTGCCGCCAAGGCCGTTGGGCCACAGGAGGGCCACCGCCAGCTCCAGCACCACCACCAGCTTCACCGCGCTCATGAGGTTGAACGTGGCCAGAAGCGGCCCGGAGTATTCCAGCAGCGGACCTTCGATCACCTCGGGCTCGGCCTCGGGGATGTCGAACAGGCCGCTGCCCATGGTGCCGGGGATGAAGATGAGAAGCGCCAGGGCCGCGGGCATCATGACCGGGTCCAGCAGCAGGGGGCCGTTTGCGAACTGGTAGGCCATGATGGCGTCCAGGGAGAAGAGCGAGCCGCCCGCACCGCCCACGCGCACCGCCACCGCCAGGAAAGAGGCGATGAGCGGCATCTCGTAGGCGAACATGATGGCCATCTCGCGCGAGAACCCAAGCGCCCCGTAGGGCGAGCTGGATGCGGAACCGGCCAGCATCAGCGCCATGGCCGGGATGGGCAAGAGGTACAGAAGCACCAGGATGTCGCCCAGGCCGGACACGCCGGACCACACGCCGCCAACGGGCATGACCGCGGCGGTCACCAGCACGCCGGTCAGGCCCAGCACCGGGGCCAGCCGGAAGGCCAACTCGTTGGCAGTGGTGGGGATGAGGGTTTCCTTGGTGGTGAGCTTGAGCACGTCCAAGAGCGGCTGGATGAGCGGGGGGCCGACGCGGCGTTGCAGCCGGGCCAGCACCTTGCGGTCCATGCCCTTGAGGAAGAGCCCCAAGGCCAGGGCGAACGCGCCGCCCGGGAAGATCAGGATGGCGAACGTCGCCTCCAGGATATTACTCATGATGGCCTCCGAAACGCTTGAGAGCGAAGTGGCCCTTGGTCATGCGGGCCAGTATCTGCAGGGGGGCGGCGTAGAGGTCGCCCGCGCCCACGTGGGTGAAGCGGTGGTCCACGCTGGTCTCGCCGCAGGTGTGGATGGCGGTGCGGCGCACCCGGCCGGTGAGGCGGGAAACACCCAACCACACGCCGCCTCCGACCACGATGATCATGAAGGAGAGCAGCGTCATGTCGAACGCGCCGTAGCCTGAGGTGATGCCGGACAGGGCCACCTGGGGGGCCTGGATGTTCAGCGCCTGCTCGATGCCCGCGATGGGGATGAGCGCCAGGCCCGGGAAGATGCCCGTCAGCAGGCACAACACGGACAGGATCACGATGGGGATGCGCATGGCCGGGCCGACTTCATGGGCGCGCTCGGCGGCGGCCGACATCTGGCCGAAGAACGCGCCGTGCATGAACTTCAGGAAGTAGGCCAGGGTGATGACGCTGGACAGGATGGCGATGATGGCCAGCACCATCTCGCCGCGCTCGATGAGCGCGTAGTAGATGACCAGCTTGGAGTTGAAGCCGTTGAAGGGGGGCATGCCCGCGATGGAGAAGAGCGCCGCGCAGAAGCACAGGAGCGTCACCGGCATCTTGCGGCCGACGCCGCCAAGCTCCTCCAGGTTGTGGGCGTGGGTGGCGAACATGAGCGCGCCCGCGCAGAGGAACGCCAGGTCCTTGAACAGCATGTGGTTGAACAGGTGCAGCAGGCCGCCGGTGACGCCGAGCGTGGTGCCCAGGCACACGCCCACCACGATGTAACCCAGCTGGCTCACCGTGGAGTAGATGAGCATCTCCTTGATGCCGGTCTGCACCAGGGCCTTGACCGCCGCGTACAGGATGGTGATGCCGCCGATCCAGACGCCGATGTGCATGGCGGTGTTCAGCGCTGCGGCCGAGTCGCCGCTGACGCCTCCGGCCCACACGAACCGGGCCAGCATCAGGCCGAAGGGGGCGCTTTTTAAGAGCATGGCCGAGATGTAGCCGCTCACCGGGGTGGGTGCGGTGGCCGGGTGCATCTGGTAGTCGATGCGCACGGGCAGCATGGCCGCCTTCATGAGCATGCCGATGCCCGCCAGGCACAGGCCGGGCAGCCAGGTGGTCGCGGGCAGGGTGGTGACGGCGTGGTTCACGGCGTCGAACCCGAAGCCTCCGGCCACGTGGCCCAGGCACAGGATGCCCAGGAACAGGAAGGACGCGCCGGCGATGTTGAACAGGAAGTACTTGGTGCCTTCCTTCAGGGCCGAGGGGCTCTCCTCGTGGATGATGGCGAAGAAGAGCGGCCAGCTGCTCATGATCTCCCAGAAGCAGAAGAAGGCGATGAGCGAGCTTGTGGAGCACAGGCCCACCAGGCCGGCCACCATCACCGAGAACACGGCGAAGAAGCGCCAGCCGGTGTGGCTGTGGGTCATGTAGCCGGTGGAGTAGGCCATGTTGCACACGCCTAGGCCCAGAACCAGGAGGGCGAAGGTCCACTGCAGGCTGCCCCAGTCGCCCATGTGGACCATGAGCGCGATGAGGCCCAGGGCCAGGCCCACGGTGGCGGCCTTGCCGGAGAGCCTCATATCCTTGCGCAGGAAGATCGCGGCGGCGGCGCCGGCAAGCGGCAGCACCACCGGCAGGGTCCAGTTGATGGAGATATCGGGCAGCGCGCCCACGGACGCCGGGAAGAGCGCGGTGGCGGCCGGGATCACCAGGGAGGTCCACTGGGAGGGGATGAGGCCGCTCACCAGGGCCAGGGCGGCCAGGCCGCCGACGGCCAGGCGCATGGTCAGGGGCATTTCTTCGACGGGCTGGCCCTCGTAGGGCGAGAAGAAGAGCACCTTGATCAGGCGTCCGTAGTACACGCAGCCAATCAGGCTGCCGATGAGCACCAGGGCGGCGATCCAGGTTTGCCCGGCCGCCATGGCGGCCTGGAGCATCAGGAACTTGCTGAAGAACCCGCCCATGGGGGGCAGGCCCATGATGGAGACCAGGCCCACGGCCATGCACGCGCCGGTTACGGGCATGGCCTTGCCCAGGCCCTTGAGCCCGTCGATGCGCTGGGTGCCCGCGCGCATGATGAGACCGCCCGCCGCGAGGAACAGCAGGTCCTTCATGACGGCGTGGTTCACCACGTGGGACAGCGCGCCAACTGTGGCGGCCCAGGTGCCCAGGCAGAGCACCAGGCCGATCTCGCCGATCTGGGCCAGGGTGGAGTAGGCCAGCATGCGCTTCACGTCGGACTGGGTCAGGGCCATGAGCTCGCCCAGGATGAAGGTCACGGCGGCCATGAGCGTGACCAGGGTCAGGATCCAGTGCCCTCCGGCTTGTCCGGCCAGCACCGGCACGATGAGGGCCACGCCCAGCACGCCCGCCTTGGTCAGCAGGCCGGACAGGGGCGCGGAGATGGACGACGGGGCCACCGGGTGGGCGGCGGGCAGCCAGGCGTGCAGGGGGAAGAAGCCCGCCTTGACCGCGAAGCCCGCAAGCAGCAGCAGGGCGAGCCCGGACACGGGGCCGAAGGCCTGCAGGGCCGCGCCCATCTGCCCGATGCCGGCGTGGGGGGCGGCTGCATGCAAGGCCAGGAGGCCGATCTGCATGAAATAGGCGCCGCCCGCGCACATGACGAAGTACTTGGCGCCCGCCTTCAGGGCCTCATGAGTGGGCTTGTGCACCACCAGCATGTAGGACGAGAAGGTCATGAGCTCCCAGAAGCCGTAGAAGCCTCCGAAATCTTCCGCCGATGCCAGTCCGATCAGGGTGGCGATCATGACGAACAGGAAGAAGAAGTAGCGGTCCGAGCCCTTTTTGCGGCCCATGTAGCCGATGGAATACAGGGCCACCACGCCTCCGCCCAGGGCGTAGAGCATGGTGAAGACGTGCTGGATGGGGGCCGCCCCGGCCTGGGGCCAGGCGGCGGCGACGGTGGCGGTGGTCACGATGCCGATCAGGATGTTCCGCACGGACGGGACGTAGCATCCGGCCAGGAAGACCGCGAAGGCTCCCACGTAGGGAATCAGCGCGGCGGCGGGCCAGGCGCCCTCGAGTTCCGGCAGCGAGGCTCCGCCGATCAGGTGCAGCAGGGGGGCGGGGAACAGGCTGGCCAGGGCCAGCGCACCGGCCAGCAGCATGGGCAGGATGCCCGCGCTCACATGAGCGGGCTCGGCCTTGGACGTCTCCATGCACACGGCGTGGACCACGCGGATGGTGTAGAGCGCGGCCATGACCGAAGCGAAGGCCAGGGCCAGGGCGGTGAGCCAGTGGCCCCCGGCCACGGCGGCGTAGATGATGAGGGTCTTGCCGGGCAGGGCGCCCAGGGGGGTGACGCCGATGGCCGCGAACAGGGCGAAGCCCAGCAGGGCGGCGTTGGCCGGGCTGGCGGAGCCCATGCCCCGCAGGCCGTTCAGGCTCCAGTCGCCCTTGGAGTCGGCGAAGGAGCGCAGGGTTAGGTACCACACTGCGCGGGCCGCGGCCTGGTAAAGCAGATGCGTCAGCGCCCCCGCGCTGCCGCCTCCGGCTCCGAGGCTCAAACCCACGAGAATATAGCCCGCCTGGGCCAGAGCCGAGAACGCCATGAGGCGCTTGAGCTCTCCCAGGGAGCGCAATGCACGGAGCTCGCCCACTACGGCGAGCGCTGCTCCGGCAAGAAGTCCGAGTTGGGTGGAAAGTTCCATGAATTCCTCCTTTCGACAAACCACTAGATCACCACCGGACCTGAATCTGTCCGGTGGACGACGTTTCACGAATTTATTTTGGGGAACGAACGACGGGGCTTATTCGGGGCAGGAGTTGGCGATCACCTGCAATTCAGCCATATCCTTGATCAAATACTCTCCACGGGCCACTTTTTTGAGGACGCCGTCTTTTTCGAGATTCGAGATGAGGGTGGAAACAGTCTGGCGCGAGGAGCCGACGATCTTGGCGATGTTGTCCACGGTCAGGCCGATGTCCAGGTAGGTTCCGGCGGCGTTGGGCTCCCCGTTGAGTAAGGCCTGCTCGTAGAAGAAGGCCGCAACGCGCTTGTCGGTGCAGTTGAAATAGAGGTTTTCGATGGTGGCGATGGTGCCGGACATCATGGCCCCCATGGACGAGATGAGGGCTAGGTTGAGCGACTGCTGCTCGCCCGCGAGCTTGAAGAACTTGAAGGCGTGGCAGGTCAGGATGGTGGTGTCTTCCAGGGCTTCGACATAGGCCCTGGTGTGGGTGCTGTAGACGTCTCCGGGGCCCAGGATGGCCACGGAAAGCTCCTTGCCGTCAAGGCCCAGGTAGACCCTGAGCTTGCCCTCCTTCACTATGAAGACGAGGTCTTCCTTGTGATACGGCATGAAGAGCAGATGCCGTTTGCGATAGCTGCGTTCGTTGAGCTCCGCGAGTATGGTTTTGTTTTCTTCCTTCGACAATATATCAAGCAAATTGAGCTTTGCTTTATGATGTCTGCCCGACATGGACGTCTCCCATTATCGGCATGGTACAGTGGGGTGGTGGAGTGAGTCGGTGAAGTCATAATGTTCGAAAGCAAGTGTAGAGCGTACTTGCACGAATTCCGAACGGCACACGTCCTCGTCAAGACGTTGTTTTTAACTCTCGCACCTTTCACTCGGGAGGAAACCGTAGGCAGGGGCCGAGGGGGCGTCGCGCCGGGGCGTCCTTCTCCATGATTGGAGCAATAGCCCATCCGGCGGAGCAGTCAAGGGAACGTGCGCGGTCGGAAATGCGTCGGGCAGGCACGTAGTCCATCTTGGGTTTCGGGTCAACTCAAGAATGGCTCTTGATTGACTTGCAGAGGCAAGGCCACGCCTGGATTCTAGGAGGTGATCACCTCCTAAACGAGTGTCTTAATAATCGGAAATTCATGGAGAATTTTGTAAAAAAATGCCCGGGACGCCCCGGGCGGAGGAGATTTTTCAGGATGTTTGAAAATAGACCAAAAGAGGAGGGATGAAAATTTTCATGGCCCGGCCAAGCCCGCTCAGGCCCGATCAGATTCGGTCAGGAGCGTTCCCGGCGGCGCTCCTCCCGGCGGGTGTGGCGGCGGGCTTCGGCCTCGCTGAAGCGGCGTTGGTCCTCGGGGGTTTCACGCTCGAGCGCGGGGAGCGCGCGCGGCTTGCCGTCCTGTCCCATGGCCACGAAAGTCATGTAAGCGGTGGCCGCGTGGCGCGTTTCACCGCTCAGCATGTCCTCGGCCTCCACGCGCACGCCCACCTCCATGGAGGTCGAGCCCACGTAGTTGACCTGGGCCTTAAGCACCATGACCTCGCCAACCTTCACGGGCTCCAGGAAGTCCACCCGGTCGATGGAGGCCGTGACCACCCTCGAGCGGGCGTAGCGGGTGGCCGCGATGCCGCCCACCAGGTCGATCTGGCGGAGGATCACCCCGCCGTGGACGTTGCCCGCCGGGTTGGCGTCCTGGGGGAGCATGCGCACGGGCATGACCACGGCCGTATCCGAAACTTTCCTCGCGTCCATCGCTCTCCCCAAGCCCCGATATGGGATTCCAAAGGGAGTTCCTCCCTTTGGCCGCCGGAGGCTTCTTCTCCTGCCGTGCCTTCGCCCGATCCACCACGATCAGCGAAAACCATTGATTTTGTTTTTCAAAAACGGGGCGTTTCAGAACGCCGCGCTTTCGCCAAGCTCCATGCCGATGTCCAGGGCCTTGCGGTTCACGTCCAAGAACGACGGCGGGATGCGCGATTCCAGCACCTTCATGATCGATTCCGGCTTCACCAGTCCCGTCAGGCCGATGAGCGCCCCCAGCATGCAGATGTTGAGCACGATGGGCTGGGCGAGCTTTTCGAGCACCGTCGCGTACAGGGGCAGTTCGATGTGCAGGGCGTCCACTCCGCGCTGGATGGTGACGTGGCGGGTGTCCGTCATCAAGAGGCCACCCGGGCGGATGATGGGCGAGTACTTGTTGTAGGCCACCTGGGTCAGGCACACCAGCACGTTGGGCTGCTGCACCTTGGGGTAGTGGATGGGGGTGCTGGATATGATCACGTCCGAGCGCGTGGCGCCGCCCCTGGCCTCGGGGCCGTAGGACTGGGACTGCACGGCCACCAGGCCCTCGTGCAGCACGGCCGCCTCGGCCAGGATGATGGCGGCGGTGATGACGCCCTGGCCGCCGGAGCCGGAAAACACCAATTTGCCGTAGTCCATGTGCAGCTCCTCGCTACGCCTTGGCCCGGGCCTGGGCTTTGGCCTTGGCCTTCTCGATGACCTTGCCGTACTCGTCGCAGTATTCCGGGGCCTCTCGCTGGACGAAGACGCCGCGCTCGATGAGGGCCGGGTTCTCCTGCTTGGCCTTGGAGCCCACCGGGGTCGTGCCCGCCTTGTACCCTTCCATCATGGCCACGGCGTCGCCCTGCTTGTTTTTGCGGCCGAAGTACGTGGGGCACTGGCTGAGCACCTCCACCACGGAGAACCCCTTGTGCTCGATGGCCTGCATGAGCACCTTGGAGAGTTCCTTGACGTGGTAGGTGGTGGAGCGGGCCACGAAGGTGGCTCCGGCGGCCTGGGCCAGGGCGGCCACGTCGAAGCCCCGGTCGATGCTTCCCAGCGGCGCGGTGGTGGCCGTGACGCCCTCGCCGGAGAGCGGGGAGTACTGCCCTCCGGTCATGCCGTAGACCCGGTTGTTCATGACGATGGCGGTGATGTCGATGTTGCGCCTGGCGGCGTGGATGAAGTGGTTGCCGCCGATGGCCAGGGCGTCGCCGTCGCCCATGGGCACGATGAGCCGAAGCTCGGGGCGCGAGAGCTTGACGCCGGTGGCAAAGGCCAGGGCGCGTCCGTGCAGGGTGTGCAGGGTGTGGAAGTCCACGTAGCCGGAGATGCGCGACGAGCAGCCGATGCCCGACACCATGACCACGTTGTTCTTGTTGATGTTGAGGGCGTCCATGGCCCGCAAAAGGCCGTTCAATACCGTGCCGTGGCCGCAGCCGGGGCACCAGATGTGCGGGAAGAACCTGGAGCGGATGTACTTGCGGATGGACATGCCTACACCCCCTTGCCCTGGATGAGCCGCAGGGTGTTCATGATGTCGCCCGGGGTGATGAGCACGCCGTCGTAGCGGTTCACCAGGTACACCCGGTCCGGCTTTTCCACGGCCAGCTTCACCTGCTGCATGATCTGCCCCATGTTCATCTCCACCACCACCACGTGCTTGGCCCTGGCGCACTTCTCGCGCACGGCGGCCTCGGGGAAGGGCCACAGGGTCTGCAGTTCCAGCAGGCCGTAGCGGTCGCCCATGGCCCGGCGCTCCTCCACCAGGTGCAGGGCGGAGCGCGCCGAGGAGCCGTAGGACACCAGGATGCACTCGGCGTCCTCCAGGAAGTATTCCCGGTAGCGGCAGATCTGCGTAGCGTTGTTCTCGATCTTGTCCACCAGGTGGCGCAGGAGGTCGCGCACCACGGTGGGGTTGTCGGTGGGGAAGCCCCACATGTCGTGGAAGAGGCCGGTGACGTTGTAGCGGTGCACCCCGCCGAAATCGGACATGGGCAGGCGGCCGTCCTCGCGGGGCAGGTAGGGGTGGTAGTTGACCCCTTCCTTCACGGCGGTGCGGAGCCTGCCCACCAGGGGCAGTTCGCCGGGTTCGGGCATGACCAGCTTCTCGCGCATGTGCCCGACAACCTCATCGAGCAGGAGCACCACCGGCGTACGGTAGGTTTCGGCCAGGTTGAAGGCCTCCACGGTGAGGGCGAAGACGTCCTGATGGTTGGAGGCGGTCATGCAGATGATGGAGTGGTCGCCGTGGGTGCCCCAGCGGGCCTGGTTCACGTCCCCCTGGCTCACGTGGGTGGGGATGCCCGTGGAGGGCCCGCCGCGCATGACGCTGACCACCACGCAGGGAATCTCGGCCATGACCGCGTAGCCCAGGGCTTCCTGCTTGAGGGAGAAGCCCGGGCCGCTGGTGGCAGTCATGACCTTGCAGCCGGTGAGCGAGGCCCCGATGATGGCGCACATGGAGGCGATCTCGTCCTCCATCTGGATGAACCTGCCGCCCGCGGCGGGCAGGCGGGCGGCCAGATGCTCGGCGATCTCGGTGGAGGGCGTGATGGGGTAGCCCGCGAAGAACTCCAGGCCCGCGTAGAGCGCGCCCTCCACGCAGGCTTCGTTGCCTTGAATGAACGTGACTTTGGAACTCATGAGCTTCTCCGGTGGGAAAGGCGTGTGCGGGCGGATGGGCAGGCCGGCGCGGGCATCATTTCCCGTTCTCCGGCGCCTGCGTCAGGTCCTGTTCCTGGTCCGGCCGCTGCCCGGGCTCCCGCTCCCGGTCTTCCTGGCCGGGAGCGTCCTGGGTGACCACGGTGATGGCCAGGTCGGGGCAGCGCAGCTCGCACATGCCGCAGGCCACGCAGTCCCAAGGGCGCGAGGCCACGGCCTTGTCCTCCCCGTCCACGTCCAGGACCTTCTGTGGGCAGAACTGCACGCAGATGCGGCAGCCCTTGCACCAGTTGCGGTCGATGATGAGTTCCTTGAGCACTTTTTTCGCCACGAGGTCCTTCCTGTGTATGGGGTGGCGGCGCTAGCGCACCAGTCCGATCCAGTTCCAGTAGGTCATGCTCATCAGGATGATCCCGGCGTATGCCGCCAGGGTGATGGGGATGCCGGTGCGGATGAAGTCCTTGGCCTCGAAGGTCTCGGTGCTGTAGGCCACCATGTTCTGCGGCGCGTTCACCGGCAGGATGAAGCCGAAGCAGATGACGTACTGGATGATCATGGTCATGCCCACGATGTTGAGTCCCGGGGCCTTGAGAGCCTGGAACACCGAGATGACGATGGGGATCATGGCCGCGGACAGCCCGGTGGCGCTGGCGAACCCCAGGTGGATCACGATGAGGAAGGCCGCCAGCACCGCGATGATGCCCAGCGACGACATGGCCTGCAGCCCGAAGGCGGAGACGATGTACTGGGCCAGCCAGTCCGCGGCCTTGGTGGTGAGCAGCACCTGGCCCAGGCTTATGCCCACGCCGAAGAGCACGATGGTGCCCCAGGCCACCTTGGCCTGGGCCTGCTTCCAGCACATGACCCCAACCCCCGGCATGAGCATCAGTGCGATGGCCGCCAGGGTGGTGGTGGAGGTGTCCAGGTCGTGCAACACCTTCTCGGTGGACCAGAAAAAGAGAAGCCCCATGGAGATGAGCATGAGCTTCTTCTCGCTGGCGCTCATGGGGCCGAGCTTGTTGAGCTCCCGCTCGATGGCCTCGTGTCCGCCGGGAATCTCCTTCACCTCGGGGGGCAGCATCTTGAGGAGGATGAAATAGAGCACCACGGACATCACCAGTGCGAAGGGCGCGGCGGCCAGGAACCACTCCAGCCAGGTGATGGAGTGGCCGAGCTGCTTCTCGATGAAGTTCACGGCGATCATGTTCTGGGCGGCGGCGGTCTTGATGCCCACGTTCCAGATGGAGTCGGCCTGGGCCGTGGCGATCATGAGCACGGCGGCGAAGCGGCTCTTCACGCTCACGCCGAAGGCCACGATAATGCCCATGACGATGGGCACCATGCAGGAGACGCGGGCCGTGGTGGAGGGCACGAAGAAGCTCAATATGAAGCCCACCAGGATGACCCCGGCCAGTATCCGGTTGGTCTTGGCCCCCACCTTGGAGAGGATCAAAAGGGCCAGGCGCTTGTCCAGGCCCGTGAGCATCATGGCGGCGGAGATGAACATGGCCCCGCCCACCAGGGCGAAGGCGGTGTTGGAGAAGCCGGAGAGGGCCATGCCCAGGGCCTTGTTGGTGCCCATGAGGATCTTGGGGTTGGCGAGATCAGGCGCGAATCCCAGCCCGATGGCCACCAGCACCATGATGAGGGCGGAACTGATCGAGTAGTTCACGGCCTCGCTCATCCAGACGATGACGGCGAAGGCCAGGATGGCGAGCATGCGCTGCCCGGCCACGGGCAGCCCGGCGGGCTGGGGCATGAACATGACGGCCGCCATGGCCATCACGGCGGCGGACAGGCCCAGGAACTTCCCCCGGGTCATGGGTTCGAGGACGGTGGCGGACATGGGCTCTCCCTGGAGGCATGCCAAGCGGGCATGGTTTCGGGAGAGGTAAAGGGTTTCGCGGGGAAAATCCAGCGGTTGCCGCCACGCCGGGCGGTGGGATTGTGTTTGGGATGGATTCAAGTTGTGCGGGCTCTGGTCTCGCGGTACATGTGGTAGGAGTCCATCCCGGACAACCGCGAAAAGGAGACGCCCATGGTGGATCGGAATGCGAACGAGTCCCAGGTCGACGTCCGGACCGACTGCACGAGGCAGGGCCTCAAACAGGCCGTCACCGACAACCTGTACTATATTCTCGGGCATATTCCTGAAATGGCCGAACCGCACGACTGGTACTTGGCCGCGTCCTACACGGTACGGGACCGCATGCTCAAGGCCTGGAACGAGGGTATCCATCAGCTGTTCACGAGCAAGGAGTTGCGCGCGGTGGCCTACCTTTCCGCCGAATTCCTCCTCGGGCCGCAACTCGGGGCCAACGTGCTGTCGCTCGGACTCGAGGCTCCTCTGCGCGAAGCCCTGGGGGATCTGGGCCAGGACTTTGAATTCATCGCCAACCACGAAGTCGAGCCGGGTCTGGGAAATGGCGGTCTGGGAAGGCTGGCGGCCTGCTACCTGGACTCCATGGCCACCCTCGGCGTGCCCGCCATCGGCTACGGCATCCATTACGAGTTCGGCATGTTCACCCAGAAGATCGAGGGCGGCGCGCAGGTGGAACTGGCAGACAAATGGCTGCGCCTGGGATTTCCCTGGGAGATCACCCATCCGGAGCACTCGCACGTGGTCGGATTTCGCGGGCACACGGAACGATGGACCGACGACAAGGGCCGGCTCAGGGTGCGGTGGAAGCCGGAAAAGACCGTGATGGCGGTGGCCCACGACATCGCGATCATCGGCCACGGAGCCAAGAACTGCAACGTGCTCAGGTTGTGGGGGGCCGAGGCCGTGCAGGCCCTGGACTTCGAGGCGTTCAACTCCGGCGCGTACTTCAAGGCCGTGCATGACAAGATGTTCTCCGAGACCATCTCAAAGGTGCTCTATCCCAACGACGACCGCTACCAGGGCAAGCAGCTGCGGCTCGGCCAGCAGTATTTTTTCGTGGCAAGCTCCCTCAAGGACATGATCCAGATCCACTTGAAGCTGGGCAAGCCCCTGGGCACGTTCCACGAGACCTTCGCCATCCAGTTGAACGACACCCACCCGGCGGTGGCCGTGGCCGAACTGATGCGCCTGCTCGTGGACGAACACGCCATGGACTGGGACGAGGCCTGGGGCATCGTCACGAAGACGTTTGCTTACACCAATCATACGCTCCTGCCCGAAGCGCTGGAAAAATGGCCGTTGTCCCTGTTCGCGGAAGTGCTCCCGAGGCACCTGGAAATCGTGTTCGAAATCAACCACCGGTTCCTGGACGGCGTCCGGGCGGAGCATCCCGGGGACGAGGATCTCGTCAGACGTCTGTCCATCATCGACGAGACCGGCCCCCGCTACGTGCGTATGGCCCATCTGGCGGCAGTGGGCTCGATGGCCGTGAACGGGGTGGCCGCCCTGCACACCGAACTGCTCAAAAGCGACGTCATGCGCGACTTCGCAACCATCACCCCGGGCAAGTTCCACAACGTGACCAACGGGGTCACGCCGCGCCGTTGGCTGGCCCTGTGCAACCCGGGGCTGGCGGAGCTCATCACCTCGCGCATCGGCACGGGCTGGATCGACCGTTTCGAGGACGAGATAGCACGGATCGAGCAGTTCGCGTCCGATCCGGATTTCTGTCGGGATTGGAACGCGGTGAAAACGGCGAACAAGACGCGCCTGGCGGCGTTGGCCAAACAATTCCATGGAATCAGCCTCGATCCCGAAGCCCTTTTCGACGTGCAGGTCAAGCGCATCCACGAGTACAAGCGCCAGCACCTCAACATCCTGCGGGTGATAGCCCTGTACAACCGGCTCAAGCGCGACCCCGGCCAGCACTTCGCCAAGCGGGCCTTCATTTTCGGCGGCAAGGCCGCCCCCGGCTATTTCATGGCCAAGCGCATCATCAAGCTCATCAATTCAGTGGGCGACACCATCAACGCGGACAAGGACGTAGCAGGGCGCATCACCGTCGTCTTCGTGCCCAACTTCAGCGTGCGCGCGGGCCAGGTCATCTACCCGGCGGCGGACATCTCCCAGCAGATATCCCTGGCGGGCAAGGAGGCCTCGGGGACCGGCAACATGAAGTTCGGAATCAACGGAGCCGTGACCATGGGAACTCTCGACGGCGCCAACGTGGAGATGCGCGCGTGCGTGGGAGAGGAGAACTTCTTCCTGTTCGGGCTCACCACCCCGGAGGTTCAAGAGAGAAAGCGCGCGGGGTACAATCCCAGGCAGTATGCCGAATCGGACCCCGTGCTACGGGAAGCCCTGGATCAGATAGGCTCCGGTGCGTTCTCGATGGGGGACAGGGATCTGTTCGCCCCCATCGTGGATGATCTGCTCGGCCGCGACGAATATATGCTCCTGGCAGATTTCGCTTCCTACATGGAGTGCCAGGACCGGGCCGTGGCGGCCTATGAGGACCGCCAGCGCTGGACGCGCCTGTCCATCCTGAACGTGGCCAGGCTCGGCAAGTTCTCCTCGGACAGGGCCATCAGGGAGTATTGTTCGAAGATCTGGAACATCTCCGTCAGGTAGGGCCGGAGTCCTCACGTGCGGAGGCCGCCAAACGACGAGGGGCCGGGGTGTTCCCGGCCCCTCGTTCTTGGAAAAACATGGCTCTGGAAGGGAAGGATCGCGTCAGGGGATGGTCTTGAAGGCCAGGGCGGCCGCGTCCAGCACGGGCATGGGCGCGACGCCCAGGCCGATCATGAGGAGGGCCGAGATGGCCACGGCCAGCCAGCCGGACGCGCCGGGGGCCGCCAGCACCGGGAGCGGTGCGTTCTCGTCCGGTTCGGCGTAGAGCGCGGCCAGCACCCGCAAGATGTAGAACACGCCAACGATTGCCATGGCGACGGCGATGACCGAAAGCCACAGGTAGCCGGCGGCGAGCGCCGCCTTGAACACCACCAGCTTGCTCATGAAGCCGATGGTGGGGGGCAGGCCGCCAAGGGTCAGGAGCGACAGGGCCAGCACCCCGGCAACGCCGGGCTGCGAGCGCCCCAGGCCGCGCAGGCCGTCCACCAGGTCGGCGTCCTGGTCGATGGGCGAAAGAAGCCCCAGGCAGCCGAACACGGCCACGTCCATCACCGCCAGGGCCGCGGCCGCGAACATGGCCGGTCCCGGCCCGGCCGTTCCCACGGCCAGCAGCGCCAGCACCATGAATCCCACGTGGGTGACGGAAGAGTAGGCCAGCATGCGCTTGGCGCTGGGCTGGGTCAGCGCGCCCAGCGTCCCGCCGACCAGCGACAGGGCCGTGAGCGCCCACAGGGCTGGCTCGACGGCCGTCCACACGGGAGATTGGGTCATGGCCAGGCGTAAGAGCGCCGCGAAGGCCGCCACCTTGGCCCCGCCGGAGAGGAAGGCCGCCACTGGGGCGGGCGCGCCCTGGTAGACGTCGGGGGTCCACAGGTGCATGGGGGCCAGCGAGAGCTTGAAGCCAAGCCCGATCAGGATGAAGGCCATGCCCAGAAGGCCCGTGCCCTGGGTGCCTGATTTGACCAGGCTCGCGGCCAGGTCCATGGAGCCCGAGGCCGCGTAGACAAGGGCGATGCCGAAGAAGACCATGGAGCTGGCCACCGCGCCCAGCACGAAATACTTGATGGCCGCCTCCAGGGGCAGGGACTTCTCCCGGCGGGAGGCGATGAGCACGTAGAGCGAGAGCGACAATATCTCCAGGGCGATGGCGAACATGATCCAGTCGGTGGATACGGCCAGCATCACCATGCCCAGCGTGGCCAGGAGGATCAGGGCGTGGAACTCGTCTCGCTCGAAGCCTCGCAGGCGCGCGTATTCCCCCGCGAACAACAGGCATACGAAGGCCACGCCGCACAGAAGGGCGGTGAAGAAGCGGGCGTAAGGCCCGGCGTCCACCAAGGTCTGGGTGGCGTCCGGAACCATGGCCAGGGCCGAGAGGCAGGCCGCGCCCGAGGCCAACAGGGCGATTGATCGGAACAGCGTCCCCCGCGTGGGCGAAAGCGCCCCGCACACGAAGACCGCCAGGGCTCCGAGCCCCAGGATCAGCATGGGAAGATAGCTGGTGAGCAGTGCGTTCATGGTCGTGTCCTTACGCCAGCAGCGCCTTGAGGGGGCCTCGTATCAGGTCCAGGATCATCCACGGGGCCACGCCCAGGACCACCACGCAGGCGGCCAGGGGAGCCAGGATCAACGCCTCGCGGGGAGTCAGGTCCCGGTAGGCGTGATCCGTGGCGCTTTCGCCGAACAGCATGGCCTGCACGAGCCTGAGCACGTAGGCCAGGGTGAGCACCAGCCCGCCGAAGGCCAGGGCAGCGCCCAGCGGGGCGGTCCCGTAGGAACCCAGCAGGATGAGCATTTCGCTCACGAAGTTGCCCAGGCCCGGAAGACCCGCAGAAGCCATGGCGAACAAGAGGAAGAATCCGCTGAATGTGGGCATGCTCTTCCACAGCCCGCCGAACCGGGCCATCTCGCGGGTGTGGGCGCGTTCGCCGAGCATGCCGACCATCACGAACAGCGCGCCCGTGGTCAGGGCGTGGTTCACCATGAGCAGCACCGCGCCCTCCAGCGTGGCGGTCTTCCACACGGCCAACCCCAGCACGACGAGCCCCATGTGGCCAACCGAAGAGTAGGCCACCAGCCGCTTGGCGTCGGTCTGGGCGAAGGCCACCCAGGAGGCGTAGACCAGCCCGCCAGCGCCCAGGGCCGCCAGCACCCACCAGTACTGCGCGGATGCCTGCGGGAAGAGCGGGATGGCCCATCTGGCCAGGGCGTAGGAGCCGGTCTTGAGGAGCACCCCGGCCAGCAGCAGGCTGCCCGCCGTGGGGGCCTGGGTGTGGGCGTCGGGCAGCCATGTGTGCAGGGGCACGATGGGGGTCTTGATGGCGAAGGCCAGAAGGAACGCGGCCAGAAGCCAGCCCTGCGCTGCCGGAGCCACTGGCGAGGCCATGAGCGCGGCCAGCGAGAAAGTGTACGTGCCGGTCATGGCGCCGTGGGCGAGATACAGCCACACGGCTGCCAGCAGCATGAACAGCCCGCCCGCGATGGAGAACAGGAAGAACTTGAAGGCGGCGCGGCGCTTCTCCTCGTGGCCCCACACGGCGATGATGAAGAACATGGGCACCAGCTGGGCTTCCCAGAACACCAGGAAAAGAAGCAGGTCCCGGGCCAGGAACACGCCCAGAGCCGTGGTGGCCACGCCGAAGATCAGGGCGTGGTAGGCCCCGACCTTCTCGCCGATCTCCTTCCAGGACACCAGCACCGCAATCACGGTGAGGAACGAGGTCATGAGCGAGAGGACGCCGCTCACGCCGTCCATTTCCAGGGCGTAGCGCGCGCCGAGCGCCGGTATCCAGGCCGCGTCTTCGATGAGCGGCAGGGGCAGGGCCATGGCCCAGGCCGTGAACCCCAGGTGGAACAGGGCGGCCGCAAGGCTGAACTTGCGGCAGGCGTCCGGGCGCTTGCCAAGGAGCAGGGCTCCCAGGGCGAACGCCAGGGGCAGGAAGGTGACGGCAGAGAGCAGGGGGCAGGCGTTCATGCGTTCACTTTCCTCCTGCCAGGACGGCCGCCAGCACGGCCAGGCCGGCCACGAGCATGGTCAGGTAGAGGGTGAGCTTGCCGTTGGACAGCGGCCGCACACGCTCCGAGGCCCAGGCGAACACCCGGCCAGATCCCATGGCCGCTCCGTCCACCACGCCCCAGTCCACGCCCTTCCAGATGACGGTGGCCAGCGCCTGATAGGGCCTGGCGAACACGGCCCGGTACAGGGCGTCCAGCCCGAGCCCGCCCCGGAACACGCTCAGGGGGCCGTCCTCGCGGGCGATGAGCGCGGCGGGGGCGGGCCTGCGCGAGGGCGCGTAGAGGAGCCACGCCAGGCCGAACCCGAGAAGCCCCGCGGCCAAGTCCACCAGTTCGGCGGTGGAGCCGTGCGCGACGTGGTGCGCGGGGACCACCCCGGGCACCGAGGCCAGGGCTCGCTCCAGCCATCCTCCGCCAACCCAGGGCGGCAGGTTGATGGCTCCGGCGACCAGCGCCAGCGCGGCCAGGGGCCAGAGCACCCGGGCCATGCCGGTTGGCAGCACGGCGGGATGGTGGGTGAAAGGCTTGGCCGGTTCGCCCGAGAAGGCCAGCAGCACCAGCCTGAAGGTGTAGAAGGAGGTGATCACCGCCCCGGCCGCGGCCAGGAGGAAGAGCGCGTGGTAGACCTGCCCCGGCTGGGCCAGCACGGATTCGAGTACCCGGCCTTTGCTGAAGAATCCGGCCGTGGGCGGTATGGACGCCAGGTCCAGCGCGCCGATCAGGAGCAGCCAGAAGATCTCGGGCCGTGCCTTGCGCAGAAAGCCGCCCATGTGGAGCACGTCCTGCTCCTCGTGCAGCACCTGGATCACGCACCCGGCGGCCAGGAACAGGAGCGACTTGAAGAAGGCGTGGCAGAGCAGGTGGAACATGGAGCCCGTGACGTCGCCCGCTCCCAGGGCCAGGAGCATGTAGCCCACCTGGCTGATGGTGGACCAGGCCAAAATGCGCTTGATGTCGCGTTGGCTTAACGCCGCCAGGCACCCCCAGAAGGCGGTGAGCCCGCCCACGCAGGCCACGGCCAGCATGGCGTCCGGCGAGATGGCGATGAGCGGGAACAGGCGCATGAGCAGGTACACCCCGGCCGTGACCATGGTGGCCGCGTGGATGAGCGCGGACACCGGCGTGGGGCCGGCCATGGCGTCGGGCAGCCAAACCAGAAGCGGCAGCTGGGCGGACTTGCCCGTGGCCGCGAACAAAAACAGAAGCCCCAGCACCAGCGCCCCGTTGGCGGACAGGGTGATGACCCGCTCGTCGATGACGCTTATGGAGAGGGTGCCCATGTTGGTCACCAACAGGGCCATGGCGGCAACGAAGGCCACGTCGCCGATGCGGGTGAGGATGAAGGCCTTCTGGCCCGCCAGCCCCCGGAAGCTCTCCCGGTACCAGTGGCCGATGAGCGCGAAGGAGCAGAATCCCACTCCCTCCCAGCCGAGGAAGAGGAACAGCAGGTTGTCGGCCAGCACGATGGTGAGCATGCTGAACACGAACAGGTTCATGTAGCAGAAGAAGCGCACGTAGCCTTCCTCGCCGCGCATGTACCACACCGAGTGCACGTGGATGATGCCCGAGACGAAGGTGACCATGACGGCCATGATGAGGGCCAGCGGGTCGACGAGCACGGAAAGCGACGCCGTGACCGGCCCGGCCGAGAACCACGGGGCCAGGGTGATGACCTCGCGACCGCCGGGGAAGGAAAGCCAGGCCGAAAGCGCCGCCGCGAAGGAGGCCCAGATGGCCAGGCAGGCCACGGCCTCGCAGGTGCGCCTGGGGAGGTTGCGCCCGGCCACCATGAGCGTGAGCCCGCCCAGGAGGGGCGCGGCCAGTATGAGAAATGCAAGGGTCTTCACGGGCTATCCCTTCATGCTGGAGTAGCCGCCGGAATCAAGCGTCCCGGCGCGTTTGCGGGCGTGGACGAAGAGCGCCAGCCCGACCGAGGCCTCCGCCGCCGTAAGGGCCATGAGAAAGAGGGTGAAGGCCTGTCCCTCCATGGCCTGCCACTTGAGCGAGGCCCCCACCAGGGCGATGGAGCAGGCGTTCAGCATGATCTCGACGCCGAGCAGGATCATGATCAGGTTGCGCCTGGCCAGGGCGCAGAAGGCTCCCATGGCGAAAAGGAGCACTGCCAGGGCCAGGACGTGTTCGAGGGGAGCGGTCACGGCTGGGCCTCCTCATTGCCGGGCTTCTCGGCGCCCCGGGCCTTGAAGTCGCGCACCAGGAACATGGCCCCGGCCAAGGCCACGAAGAAGAGCACGGACACGGCCTCCACGGCGGGCCAGTAGTTCTGATACACGAAGCGCCCGAGCTCCTTGGCCGACGCCTTGGCCATGGCCATGGGGACGGCCTCGTGGACGGGTAGGGACAGCAGCACCGCCCCGGCCACGGCCGCTACGGCCGCCAGGGCGGCCGGGCCGATCCAGCGCATGGTGGCCAGGTCGCGGGGCTTGGGCTCCTCGCGGCCAAGCAGCATGATGATGAAGAGAAACAGCACCATCACCGCCCCGGCGGGCACCATGATCTGCAGGATGGCGGGAAGCGGCGCGCCGAAGAGCCCGAAGAGCACCGCCGTGGCGAAGAAGGACACCACCAGGTAGACCACGGCGTGCACCGGCTGGCGCTGGAACACGGCCAGCCCGGTGGACGCGGCGATGACTCCTGCCAGCACATAAAAAAGTATTTGTGTTACGCTCATATCATCACCCCAAGCGCGCCTGCCACGACGCGAAGCGATACGGGATTCCAAAGGGCGCAGCCCTTTGGCCGCCGGAGGCTTTCTCCCCGTCCGACCAGACGATCCGCCCTCATGGGTAGTTGCTCTTGATGTTGACGGCGGGCAGCTCGTCCTCGTGGGTGCCTGGCCCGCGCCCAACGGCCACGCCCGCGTGCCTGTAGAAATCGTAGTCCGGGTCTTTGCCGCCGTGGTCCACCAACAGGTCGTCCTTCTCGTAGACGAGCTTCAGGGGATCGTCCGCGCTCATCTCGAAGTCGGGCGTGAGCTGGATGGCCAGGGTGGGGCAGGCCTCCTCGCAAAGGCCGCAGAAGATGCAGCGCCCGAAGTTGATGCGGAACCACTCGGCGTATCGGCGACCGTCCTCACGCACGGCGGACTGCATGGAGATGCAGCTCACCGGGCAGGCGGCCGAGCACAACTGGCAGGCCACGCAGCGCTCCTCGTTGTCGGGGCTGCGGGTGAGCACGATGCGCCCACGCGTCCTTTCCGGCAGCTCGCGCTTGAACTCGGGGTACTCCTCGGTGATGGGCTTGCGGAAGAGGTGCTTGAACACCACCTGGAAGGGTTCCAGCAGGCCCGTGGTGCCCTCGATGGCGCTTTTGAGAAATCCGTTCTTCTGGTACATGCCGTTATCCCCATCATCCCTTGATAAAGAGCATGACCGCTCCGGTGGCCAGAATGTTCACAAGCGCCAGCGGCGCAAGCCACACCCAGCACAGGCGCATGAGCTGGTCGGGCCGAAGCCTCGGCAGCGTGGCGCGAATCCAGATGAGCAGCACCGGCATGATGAAGGCCTTGAGCAGCAGCCACACCACCGGCGGCAGCACCGGCCCGCGCCATCCGCCCAGGAAGAATACGGCCGCCAGGGCCCCCAGGAAGATCATGTTCATGTATTCGCCGAGAAAGAACAGGGCGAAGCGCATGCCGCTGTATTCCATGTGGAACCCGGCCTGGAGCTCGTTTTCGGCCTCGGCTAGGTCGAAGGGGGTGCGCTTGATCTCGGCCAGGGCGCTTATGAGGAAGAGCACGAAGGCCACGGGCTGGTACACGATGAAGGGCATGTCCGCCTGGGCGTCCACGATGTCCACGAGGCTCATGGACCCGGCCATCATGACGATGGGCACCAGCGTGAGCCCGAGCGGCAGCTCGTAGCTGATCATCTGGCCGACACCCCGCACGGCTCCGAGCACGCTGTACTTGCTGTTGGAGGCCCAGCCGCCGAGCGCCAGGGAGTAGACGCCAACCGACGACAGGGCCAGCACGAAGAGCACCCCCACGTCCAGGTCGGAGATGACCATGGGCACCTTCTGGCCCATGACGGTGATGTCGGTGCCGAAGGGCACCACGGCGAAGGCCAGGAGCGTGGCCGCGGGCAGCACGGCGGGCACGATCATGAACAGGAAGCGGTCCGCCCCGGCCGGGATGAGGTCTTCCTTGAGGAGCATCTTGGCCCCGTCGGCCAGGGGCTGCAAAAGCCCGAAGGGACCCACGCGGTTGGGGCCGAAGCGCTGCTGGAAGCGCCCCAAGAGCTTTCGTTCCAGGAGCACCAGGTAGGCGGCGATGGCCAGCACCACCACCAGCACCAGGGCCAGCTTCACCAACAGCAGGGCCAGTCCCGTCAGCCAGAGGGTCATGGCAGTTCCTCCTCGGGGCCGGCGGGGTGCTTTCGCAGAAGCTCGAGCTGCACGGTGTAGCCGCTGGCCACGGCGTGGCGCCAGCCGCTGTCGTGCCGCCGTGGCAGAACCACGGTGGAACGGGCCATGTTGTCCACCATGCGCAGGTAGCAGTTGACCGGCCCGGTGCCGCAGGAGAGCAGCACGAAGTCCTCCTCGCGCAGCTCGATGGTGTTGGCGTCCAGGGTGTGCAGCACCACCTGGGGCGTGGGGGCCAGGCTTTTCAGGATGGTTCCGTAGCTGGAGAGCTCTTCCGTTCCGAAGGCCTGCTCGGTGATGATGAGGTCGGCGGCCAGGTCGGGCGGGATGGGCGAGGGCCTGGCGTCAAGGGACGCTCCGGGGGCAACGTCCGGCAACACCAGCGCGCCGTCGTGGGGCCACCTCTCGGGAGCGAGTCCGGCCAGGGCGGGCGAGGCGTCGGCCACGGCCCGCCAGGGATGGAATCCCGCATCGAAGCTGCATCCCAGGGCGTCGGCCAGCCCGGCCAGCAAATCCCATCCGGGCAGGGGCTGCGATCCGGGCACGCCCTTGGCGTAGGTCCTGGGCGGGTGTCCGTTTTTCAGGGTCAGGGCCATGGGCGTACCGCCAGCGAAGGCCGGGCTTGCGTACTGCACGCGCCCTTCCTGGTTGATGAAGCTGCCGCCGGACTCGAACACCGTTTCGCAGGGCAAAAATACGTGCGACTGCCAGCGCGTGGCCGAGGGTAGGAAGTCCACGCACAGGAGCAGGTCGATTTTGTGGATGGCCGCCTGGATGCGGGCGTGGTCGGCGAAGCGGGCCACGGGGTCGGACTCCATGCAGATGAGCGCCTTGATGCGCCCGTCGTCGATGCCCGCGAGCACGTCGTCGAAGCTGGTGGCCGTGTCCGGGTTCATGAGCGCCGCGCCGTGGGCGTTGGCCCCGGCCAGCACCGGGAAGAATCCGGCCCGGCCCCGGCGCTTGGCCAGGAGCTTCGCCCCCGCCGCGGCCAGGGCCGGGGTGGAGAGCCGGACGATGTCCGAGCCGCACACGATGACCGGGAAGGCGCTTTCGGCCAGTCTCGCCGCGAACTCCTCCCAGCCGGGAGGGGCGGCGTTTTCGGGCATATCCGGCGAAAGCGCCGCCAGGAACCCGGCGTCCTCGGGGGTGGCCTCCGGAAAGGCCCGGCGCAGGATCGCCCCGAGGGCGGCCTCCATATCGTGCCTGCGGGCGGGGAAGTGCGTAAAGTCGAGCGGCATCTCCACGGGCCTGGGGTCGATCACGGCCACGGCCGCGCCCTTGCGGGCGGCCTGGCGGATGGCCAGGGCCAGCATGGGGGCTTCGGAGAGCGGTCCGGCCCCCACCACCAGGATGCAATCCGACGTGGGGATGGCGTTCATGGACACGTGCAGGTCGCGCCCGAGCCCGGCCACGGCGGCGAGCATGTTCAGCTTGCGGTGGCTGCCCGAGGTGAACTCGGGGGCGGTCCACCCGGCTTTCTGGGCCAGCATCTTGAGCGCCGCCTGGCTCTCGAGCGATTGGCGCGCCGAGCCCAGGCAGGCCACGGAGCCCGGCCCGTGCTCGGCCACGATGGCCTTCAGGCGCTTGGCGGCCTCGGACATGGCGGCCTGCATGGAGACGTCCTGTCCGTCCACCTGGGCCGAGCGCGGCCTGTCGGCCAGGTTGGCGTATTCGTAGCCGTGGCGGCCCCGGTCGCACAGGAAATGCCCGTTGACCTCGGGGTTGTGCCGGGCCTCGATCTTGATGATGGAGCGGTAACGGGCCGAGGCGGTGGTGTTGCAGCCCAGGCTGCAGCTCAGGCACACCGAGGGGCTTCGCTCCAGGTCCCAGTGGCGGGCTTTGTGGCGCGAGGGCTTGTCGGTGAACACCCCCGTGGGGCAGACCTCCACCAGATTCCCCGCGAAGGGGCTCTCCAGGGGGCCCTCGGCGTAGCGGCCGTAGGCCACGTCCCCGGCGATGCGCACGGGGCCGAAGTCGCGGCCGCCCGCGAACTCCTGGTAGTAGCGCGCGCAGCGGTAGCAGT